>JBDTXR010000071.1:0-27401 GCA_040006075.1 Byssovorax sp.
CTTGCGTCGACGCCCTGCCGACTGAACCGGCGCGCGGCAAAGGCCTTCTTGTTTCAGGTGAGGGTAATCGGCAAAGCTTAAAATAGCGGCGTCCAATGGATCCCGCCATGACCTCTCGTGCAAAGCGAACATCGCACGCGCGCGCCCCCGGCTCAAGGCGATTCTTACCGTGTGTGAGGGTCGGATCGCAGAGATTCACGGTTGCATAAACCCACCAATCTAGCTCTTCTTGCAAGGCACGGATCTGATGTTCGATGTCTCGGACCTTGGTCGCACGTTCATCTAATGCGCGCGCAAGAGCGTTCGAGTCGCTAGCGCTCTCGAAGAGGTCCTCGACGCCCAGAAGCTCCTGTCGCCGTCTGGCGAATGTTGCGAGGCTGCGCGCGAACTGGCACGCGACTATCGCCTCGTCGGTGGACCACCGTGGCACTGGCAGCTCTCGGATTTTCGTCCCGTCGAACTCGAAGAATTTTTCCCATGTTTCTGACGTGGTTCCACCACCCTCGCCGCGGTTGCCCTTGTCGAAGAATACTTGCTTCATCCAGAAGCAAGCCGTCGAGCTATTGAGATACGCGAGTAGCGCGAAATGGTCGTCCTCGGTTGCGTTATCGGGGAGCTTGATCGCCGGAGCGGAACGGTTGAAGACCTTGCCGCCAAGGTCGAGCACGAACTGATTGTGGGTAGCCACGAAGGCGAAGCCTATTCCAGCACCTACGTAGCGCTCGGGATGAAACCGGCTGAACTCATACCAAGTAAGTCCAATTTCGCGATGAGTTCCGTTCGGTTCGCGCCTCTCCCAGAGTACGGCTCGATACGGCCAGAGCCAGCGCAGACGCGGATCGTCCAGAGATTCGGTACATCGCTTCAGGTCGGCTCGGCCATAGGGAAACACCGTTGCCGGAGTTGGGGCCAATCCCCAATCTCGAAGGCTTTCGCCTTCAATGAATTCTGAGATGTGCTCGGGGTGCAGACCGCGTCGCTGAAGGGTATCGCTGGATGCAACGAACGCTTCATCATTTCCAGTGTGCGCAACCCGTCCGATGCTTCGGATCATACTGTCCAGGATTCGATTCGAGCGCTCCTCCAGCAGTAGTTTGAGATCTGTGGCACCGCCGCCGCCCAGGCTCCACGGATGCTTTGTCAGGTTCTTCCGCTCGATCCTGGCGACCGACAGATAGTCGTTCTCAAATCCAACTTCGCTCCAGTGATCGTCAATGCTTCTCCAGACCAAACCTTGTTCTGGATTTTCTGGGGGATGGGGCTCACCGCGCTTTGCCAGTACCGTAAGGATATCCCTCCCCTTAGGCGCCTCGGCGGTTCCAAAGAGCAAGACGGTTGGCGTTCCGTGGCCTGGGATATGGGCGCCAGCGGTGTTGACGATGAGTTCGAGGTTCACAGTCGGCAAGTATTCACTAATAAGCTTCTTGCCGAATTCACGCTTCATGAACGAGTTGGCCGTGATCATGCCGACGCTCCCGCCGTCTTTTGCGAGCTCAAAGAAACGTTGGGCAAATGGAGCAGCTAGAGAATATTGCATCGCGGCGCTCAGATACATTTCGCGGTATCGATCTCGAAGAACCTTGTCTTTTACGGTGATGTATGGCGGATTTCCCACCACCGCAGCATATCTCCGATATAAGATCTCCCGCGCTGCAACGTCGTCCTCCAGCGCATAGATCTGGCCCGCCCAGGCTACTGCCGATTGTCCCTCAAGCTCTTGAAAGCTCGCTTGAGCGAGCTGTGCATTGTGAAGTAAGGAATCCGCAACCACCAGATGCAGCGGAAGTTTCGGTGCTGCCGCCAACTGCGTGAATCCGGCCTTCTCCAGAAACGCGAGCGTCAGCCGGAACCTCGCAATGGCCACCGCATAAGGGTTTATGTCCGATCCATAAACTGCATCGAGAGCCTTCCTCGCCGCCTCACGCTCCCCCAGCGCGGGCTCCTTCAACAACCTATGCTCATACAGCCGATCGAAGGCCCCAAGCAGAAAGTGCCCGCTCCCGCAGGTAGGATCTATGATGGTCGTTTCATCCAACCCAAACCGCTCAATCGCCGGCTCCAGAGTCCGATCCAATATGAACGACTCCACAAATCGAGGCGTCTGGAGCAGCGCATACCGCTTCTGCACCACCTCGTTCAGATCCTGATATAAATCTCCCAGGAACCGCGTATCCGCCTGCCCGAAGCGAAACGTCGGCGCCTCCGGGCTCGGCAGCCGGAACAAGCCGAGCAACGCTTTTGCGGCCGAAGCGCTCGGGGTCAACAGCCACACCGGGTTGTGCTTCGCATCGAACAGATCTGCCGCGGCGGGGAACCGGCTCAGCTCCCGGAACACGGTCAGCAGATAGTCTCTCTCGCCCAGCGACGGCGCCAGCTCGAAGAATTGCCGCTGGCTGTCGGCGGCGCCGGGGCCGGCCAGTCGGGCTCCGCCCAGCAAACCGCGGTCTTCCAGGGTCCGCACGAACACACACGACAGCATCCAGGCGGCGGCGACCTGGTCCACCAGGTTGGTTTGCCAGACGACGAACGGATCGGCGGTGCGCCGCTGCTCTTGCTCGACCCGGTGCCGGGCTTCGAGCGCCGCCGTCACCGCGCTCGAGGCCCGGGCGCGCTCCAGCAGATCTTCGGCGAGCAGCTTCAAGACGGGCCTCGCGGCGGCCAGCAAGTCCTTGCTCCCGAGCGGCGCGCGCGGATCGCTCTGCCCGGCGATCTCCGAGGCCGTCGTCTTCTCGCTCTTCTTGCGTGCAGCCATGGCCGTCTCGGTCTCGCTCTCCGCCGTGGCACCGACGATCGGACCCGGGTGGATCCGAGGTCGGCGGCGAAGGGGAGCGACCATAGCCCCCTGGACGGATCAAGAGAAGGGGGTCGAGGCGATCGCGGTTTCGGGCGGCGTGCGAGGCGGAGGAAGGAGCGGCGACCGGCGTCGGCGCGGGGGCTCGACGACGAAGGTAAGCTCGCCCGGCGGCGCACAAAGCAAAGGCCCCAGGTGTCCCCGGGGCCTTCGCTTCACGTCACCTCTCCGTTACTTCCCGCCCGCCGCCGGATCCACCGGCGCCGCGGTCACCTTCGCCTGCGCCTGCGCGATCCCCTCCGCGATCGCCCCGGACCGCATCGCAAACACCTTCACCAGCGCCTGGTAGCTCAGCTCCAGCGCGTCGTTGTGCTCCACTGCATTCAGATACTGCTTCTGCTCCGCCTCCAGAAACTGCAGCGCATCGCTCATCGCGATCTGGTCCGCCTCTTTCGCATAGGCCAGCAGCTTCTCGGCCCGCGCCACCAGCTCCCCCGAGTGCGTCACGCGATCGGCGAGCATCGTCCCGCGCTGCGGCTCCGGCGCGAACTGCCCGAGCTCGGCCCGCAGATCGCGCGTCCCAGCTTCGCGCAGCGCCCCCACCGCCTCGGCGCGATGATCGCTCGAAAGCCAGCGGATCCGCCGCTTTCGCTCCCCAGGATCCGTCGCCCGAAACCCGGTCGGCGGGTGCGGCATCGCCGCGAGATCGACCAGCTTCAGGCTGCGATTCCTGGCGATGGTGTCGTTGAAGTCCGCTTCCGGCGCCTGCGCACCCGTCGCGACAGCGCCCTCGGTCTGCGCCGTCGCCTTGATCCCGTTGCTCTTCTTCGTGCTCATGGACGTGCCCCTTACTCTGCGTGGTTCGAACGCGGGGCGCGGCGCTCTCACCGTCCCTCCCCCGAAGCTTCACCGTCCGCGAGTTGACGGAAGCTCCCTTGTTAAACGAGCCCTCCCCCCGTTCTATTCACACCAAAGTTTGTCACGATCAGGCGATTTTTTGGTGGTCGCGTGTAGGCAAAGCGCCCCGCTGAGCCGCCAACCAGGTGCCTGGACGTGGTCAACCACGTGGCCCGACGTGGTCAACCACGTGGCCCGACGTGGTCAACCACGTGGCCCGACGTGGTCAACCACGTACCTGGGCGTGGTCAAGCACGTGGCCCGACGTGGTCAAGCACGTGGCCCGACGTGGTCAACCACGTACCTGGGCGTGGTCAACCACATGCCCCGCCGCGCGCCCGGGCTCAAGAGTGGAGCCATTGACTTCTGCTCTGGAGGCGGGATGACCTGGGGACTCGTCGCCTCCAGGGATCCGCGCCGCGGCCCAGGAGCGGACCAAGGCGCTCGACCGGTTCGGCCGCGCCCTGAGCTGAACGGCTGCGCCAGGCTGCGCCGTTCGAGCCCACCCGATCACCGACAGCGCCCTCGCCTCGCCGGCGATCGCGCCGATCCCGAGGCCGATGCGCCGTGGCCTGATTCGTGCTGCGCCCGCGCACCATGAGGGTGAAACACGGTGCGTGGGTAGCGAGCATGGCGGTGCTGATCCTGGGTTGCCAGACCCAGGTGAGCGGAGGCAGCAGCGGTGTCGGGGGCGCTGGCGCGACGACCACGACGAGCACGGGTGACGCGACCACCGGCGGGATCGAGCCCAAGGGCAGTGTCAACCTCGCGATGCTCTATTCGGAGAGCCCAAACAAGAACGATCCTGGCTGGGCCGCCGCGACGTCCAGCGGAGGCAAACCCTTCGATCCCGACTCTCTGGTCGTGTTCCTCAACTCCCTCACCCTGGTTTGCACCAATCCCTACGCCTTCGGCGAGGCCTGCGACACGGAGTCCCTCGTCACTATCCTTCTGCCGCCCGCCCTCCAGGCCGTCGGCACGTACTCGCTCAGCCAGCTCGCGGCCGTGGGGATCAGCAGTGAGTGTGGCAGGCAGTTCAGCTCGTACTGGGACGGCACCATCGAGATCACCGCCATCAGCGCCACGAGCGTGACGTTCAAGCTCGCCGGTACCAGCACGCCCATCGTCGCGGGCCAGAGCGGCGACGGGACGTACACCGTCGAGCGCTGCTTCTGACGGCGATCCGCACCCGGCTCATGGCATCTGCCCCGACAGCCGCTTGTCAATCTCCGCCGCCCAGGCCTCGTGCGCCGCCGCCGCCGGGTGCAGCCCGTCACTCGCCACGAGGCCGCGCCGCCCGAGATCGCGCATCAGCGGGAAGAGATCGAGGTAGCGCGCCCCGGCCGACTCGGCCTCTTCGCGGAGCACGCCATTGAACGCCTCGATCCGCTGGGCGACCTGATGGGGATCCCCGAAGCTCGCCGCATTGGACGAGAGCGACCAGTCCGGCTGCGGGAGAACGACAACGCTCGTCGGCGCCACGCCCTGCGCCGCGAGGCCGGCGAAGATGCGTTTGAGCTGGGCGCGGTACGTGGCGGGGGAGCTACCATGAACGAGATCGTTGGCGCCGATGGCGAGGGTGACGAACGTGGGGGCAAACGGGGCGACCTCGCTCATCTCGCGATCGAGGAGGTTTTGCGTGGTGAAGCCGTTGACCGCAACGTTCCTGAGCACCACGGGGCGGCCGCTGGATCGCCAGCGCTCGGCGAGCCGCGCGGGAAAGGCTTGCGCCATGCTGGATCCGGTGCCGGCAGTGAACGAGTCGCCGAGGGCGAGATAGCGGATCTCGGCGCGCTGAGGCGCCGAGGGGAGGGCGGACGGCGCTGCGGAGGGAGAGGGAGAGTCGGGAACGGGAACGGGAACGGTTGCCGAAGGATCGGTGGGGCCAATGGCGTGAGGGGCGGTGACGTCACGGGCGCAGCCGCCGGTCAGCGCGAACGCGACGAGCAGGAGGGCAGGGCGCCGGAGCCGGTCAGTCCTGGTCGACGGGCTTCTCGGAGGCATCGAGGGCTTTCGCAGGCGCGCTCTCCGAGGCGGCGAGGCGGCGGGCGCGGTACTCGGCCATCGAGAGGGGCATGGGCGGATCGTCGGAGTTCAGGAGCACGCGCTCGCCCTTCAACGCCACGTCGTCGTTGGCCTCGAGGGTGATGCCGCCGGGGTGCGCCGCCAGCGCCAGCGACTGCGCCTCGGTGCGCGACGCGCCCTCGATCCGGTGGGTGGCGTGGCCGGCGACGCGGGTGTCGACGTCGCCGCCGATCGCCAGCGCCGCGCTGCCCCCGACGCGCACGCGGAGATCGTCGCAGGCGATGTCGAGGCGGCGGGCGTCGAGCTCGAGCGAGGCGCCCGAGAAGCTGAGCACCGGGCCCTCGTCGGTGATCCGGACGGTGAGCACGCACTGGCCGTCGTGGGCGCGGATCCGGAGCACGTCGGCGCCGGTCGCGTCGAGCTCGGCCTCGAGGCGGCGGCCGGAGGGCAGGGTGGTCGTCGCGATCGTGCTCGTGCTCGCGCCGGCCGCGACGATCGCTGCGGCGTCCGGAGGCGAAGGCCCGTCGGCCGCGCTCACGGATCCTGCTTGGCGATGCGCGCGCGCGAGGCCTTGGGGCGCTTCTCTTCGAGGCCGCGCTTGGCCTTGGCGTAGGCCGCGCCGTAGCGGGTCACCACCGCGTAGCGCTCGAGCATCGGCACGTGCGTCGCGGTGGACGCGCGCCGGATCTCCTCGCGGATCTGCTCCTGAAAGCCCCCGTGGACCTTGCTCCAGATCGCCGGATCGACCCCCTCGGCGCGCAGCACGTCGTTGCGTGCGCGCGTCGGCGGCGGCGCCCCGCTCGGGCTCGCGGGCGCCTCGACGTCGAGCCGCGCCACGATCGCCGCGTAGCGCTCGAGCGTGACGCCCTCGATCGGCTCTTCGATGCCCTCGGTCATCGGGCCGGATGATACGGACGAGCCGCGCGAGTAAACAAGCCTCTTCGCCGTCTCCACCGTGCTTGCCGCCGCGCCCCCACCCTGAAAGGATGCCGGAGAACGCTGCCGTGGAGGAGTCGTGACAACAACCGAGCTCACTTTCGTTTGCGAAGAACTGGGCGACGCGTCCAGCCAGCTTCGCGTGGTCCGCTTTCACGGCCGCGAGGCGATCTCGTCGCTCTACCGCTACGAGGTCGTGCTCCTGGCGCGATCCACCGGCCCGGAGATCGATCCCCACGATCTGATCCAGCGCCGCGCCACGCTGCGGATCACCACCAACACGCTGCCGGCGTACCGCGTGGTCCACGGGGTGATCACCGAGGCCGAAGAGCTGCACCCCGTGAACGAGGGGATGCTCTACCGGGTGATCGTCGAGCCGCCGCTGGTGCGCGCCGCGTACCGCAAGCGCTGCCGGATCTTCCTCGACAAGACGCTGCGCCAGATCCTCCGCGCGGTGCTCCAGGGCGACCCCAACCTCACGTTCGCCGACGGCGCGACCGTCGACGCCGACGAGGGCGACACCGGCTTCGCCCCCGCGAACGAGCTGTTCACGTTCCGCATCGCCGACACCTCGCGCTTCGACAGCCTCGCCGCGCGCCCCTACGTGGTGCAGTACTCGGAGAGCGATTTCGCCTTCGTTTCCAGGCTCCTGGAAGAGGAAGGCATCGCCTACCACTTCGAGAACGGCCAGGGGAAATGCCTGCTGGTGCTCTCGGATCAAGACAGCGGGCGGGCGCGGCTCGAGCCGTTCCTCCCGCTCGCGGGCGACGTCCACCACCGGGAGATCATGGCGATGCAGCTCGGCTCGCGCCTGCGGCCGACGGCGGTGTTCGTCGACGATTACAACTGGCGCAAGCCCGCCCTCGACATGATGGCCGAGAAGAAAGAGACCGACCGCGCCGGGCTCGATCTCTTCGACTACGACTACCCGGGCGGCTACTCCGACGCCCCCGCGCAGGGCACGCCGCTCGCGACCGCGCGGGTCGAGCGCTACGCCGTCGAGGCCGAGTACGCCGTGTCGAAATCGCGCGCGCGCCCGCTGTTCGCGGGGTCGATCTTCCGCCTCGAGCACGCGGCCAGCCGCTACGAGGGCGAGTTCCTGGTCACCCGCCTGGACGTGCGCGGGCACCAGGACGGGATCATCACCCAGGGCGACGCGTCGGTGGAGCCGCCCTACGTCGCGACGATCGAGTGCGCCCGCCGCGGTCGCAACGGCCGCATCGCCGAGTCGCGGTTCCGGCCCGCGCAGATCACGCCGAAGCCGCGCATCGTCGGCTCGCAGACGGCCTTCGTCACCGCCGATCCGTCGTCGACCGGCGCGGAGATCAACGTCGGCGGGCCCGAGGGCGGGGAGATCGGCTGCGTGCGCCTGCGCTTCCACTGGGATCGCGAGGGCACGCGCCTGGCGAAGGAGCCCAGCTCGTGCTGGGTGCGCGTGAGCCAGATCTTCGCCGGCGTGGGCCAGGGCGCGGTGTTCCACCCGCGCGTGGGCACCGAGGCCATCGTCGATTTCGTCGACGGCGATCCCGACAAGCCCATGGTCACCGGCCGCGTCTACAACGGCGCGAACCTGCCGCCGAGCGGCCCCGGCGCGGCGACCAAGAGCACGATGAAGACCTTCACCAGCCCGCAGGACGGCAAATTCAACGAGCTGTCGTTCGAGGACAAGCCGGGCGGCGAAGAGGTGAAGATCCACGCGGCGCGCGACTGGAACAGCGAGGTCGGCAACAACCGCTCCGAGACGGTGGCCGTCGACAGCAGCTCGTCGGCCGGATCGAATCGATCCGAGTCCACGGGGGCCGATCGCACGACCTCGGTCGCCGCGAACAACTCCGAGATCATCGGCGCCAACGAGTCGATCGCCGTCGGCGCGAACCAGAGCATCACCGTCGGCGCCAACCAGAGCACGTCGATCGGCGCGAACCTCTCGCTCCTCGTCGGCAGCAACGCGACCATCGCGGTGGGCTCGAACCAGGACGTGAGCATCGGCGCCGATCAATCGCTCGCGGTCGGCGCGAGCCGCACCACGACGATCGGGAGCGACCTCACGACGGGCATCGGCGCCAACTCCACGACGGGCATCGGCGCCAACTCCACGACGACGATCGGCGCCGTGCAATTGACGTCGGTGGGCGGCCCCGACACCTACACGGCGGGCGGTCCGCAGACCCTGCACTCCGACGCGATGCAGACGGTGACCGCCCCGACGCAGACCTTCACCGCCGACGGCGAGCAGACGCTGAACGCGATGATCCACGCGGTGAACGCCGGGGTGATGGCCTCGCGCAAGGCCGGCGTCCTCGCCGCGACCGAGGCCCCGGTGACGATCATCACCGGCGACGCCGTGCTGGTGCTCACCGGCCCGATGACGGTGATCAGCGGCGCGACGATCAGCATCAACGGGAGCGGCGCCATCGCCATCAACGGCGGCACGGTCGACATCACGTCGAGCGCCGTGAGCGTGAACGGCGGCGGCAACATCGGCATGAGCGCCGGCGTGATCAAGCTCAACTAGGCCGCAAAAACCAGCTCGGATGCGGATCACCAACCAGACGCCGATCCCGGCCGCGGTCGTCCCCAACGCGGAGGACGATCGCGTGGTGGGGCTGTTCGTTGCAGCAGCAACGTTCCAGATCGTGGGCGAGCGCCTGGTCCTGGCCGAGCAGCAGCTCCCGCTGCTCCTGGTGGTGCCGCCGCCCGGGGTGAGCGACGGCAACCCCACCAAGGCCGGCACCTCGGTCTGCGCCACGGGGTTCGTGTACGCGCCCTCGGGGCAGGCGCGGCAGGCCGCGGCGCGGCTCACCGTGGGCGAGACCGAGCGGGGGATCCTGGCCTTCGGGACGCGCGTGTGGGCCGGGAGCCTCGGCGATCCGACGCCGACGACGCCGCTGCCGTTCGATCGCGTGCCGATGACCTGGGCCCACGCGTACGGCGGATCGGTCTTTCGAAAGACGACGCTGGTGAAGCTCGCGTCGGGCGAGGAGGCCATCGTCCCCCAGCACGACGAGGCCTGCCCGCTCAACTTCGACGGCGTGGGCTTCTACCTGGAGCGCGCCGAGGCGATCGATCAGCCGCTGCCGCAGCTCGAGGATCCGGCGGCGCCGATCCGGAGCTTCCGCGATCAGCCGGATCCGGTGTGCTTCGGGCCGTATCCCCTCCACGGCGGCCTGCGCGCCCGCGCGCTGATCGGCGACGACGGGAAGGTCGACGTCGCCCGCGCCGGCCTGGCCTTGAGCCGCGCGGCGCCGAGCACCACGTTCGCGACCGTCCCGCCGGGGACGCGCGTGGTGCTCGAGGGCATGCGCCCCGCCGGCGCGGCGCTGGCGTTCACGGTCCCGGTCGCGCCGGTCACGGCCGACGTGACCATCGGCGCGGTCGAGCAGCGCCTGATCCTCCACGTCGACGCCGTCGACATCGACGCCGAGGCGAGCCGCGTCCGCGTCGCGTACCGGGCCCTGTTCGCGTACGCCCTGATCCAGCACGAAGAGCGCAACCTGCGCGTCGAGGCGAGCCCCGCGCTCGCGTCGATGCTCTCGATGACGGAGTGAGCCATGGCGAGCAATTTTCACAACATCCTCGGGTTCCTCGCGGTCGGCGTCGACGGGCACGAGGGCCTGCAAATCTTGCTTCCGCCGCCCCCGGGCGAGCCCGACTTTCCCTTCCCGGAGCTGGTCTGCGCGCACCCCTTCGCCATGGGCCCCGGCTGGAAGTTCAAGGTGCTGATCAACGGCGTGCCCTCGGTCGTCAACGGGCACTCGTCGCTGATCCCCTGGCCGCACTACCCGTTGGTGCCGATGAACGCGTTCTTCGCGCTCGACATGCTCTTCGGCGATCACTCGTGCTGGCTGCCGCGCGGCACGGTGTTCATCGAGGACGAGGTCTCGACCTGCTGCATCGCCGGCCCGGTCTCGACCAACGTCGACTGCTGCGACTTCGGCTTCCCGATGACCAACCTGATCATCCAGATCGCCACGGTGCAGACCACGCCGTCGCTCAGCGATTTCCTCTCGGGCGCGCTCAGCGTCGCGCTCAACGCCGCGCTGTCGAAGGGGCAGGGCGCGCTGTTCAAGAAATTCAAGCCGCTGAAGAAGCTCGGCGACAAGGCCGAGGGGCTGGCCCACAAGCTCGCGGTGCGCGCGTCGAAGAAGGGCCTCGGCTACAAGATCGCGAAGAAGCTCGGCGCGCCTCTCGCGAAGGACGTCGGCGGCCTCGCCGGTCGCAAGCTCGCGGGGCGCTCGAAGGCCCTCGGGCGCGCGCTCGAGGAAGAGTTCCTGAAGCGCGCCGGTCTCGACGCGGCCGTGCCGCTCGAGGCCGCGAAGAAGGCCTTCGACTTCGATCCCATGCGCCCGATCAACGGAGCGCTGGGACGCCCGACCGCCGACGGCAAGCCCGAGTGGTCGCCGTTCAAGCCCTTCGACGGCAAGAAGGGCCTGGAGGGGATCCCCCTCTACGACACCGGCAACAGCGCGGTGCAGACCGTGACCGGGGGCGGCTGAGATGAGCGAGCCCGAGCTCGAGCCCGAGGCGCCTCCCCTGACGGAGACGATCTCGCTCGTGCACGTGCTCGGTACGTCGCGCCGCGCGCTGGCCTGCGTCGCCAAGCGCACGTACTCGCTCGACGCGAGCGGCCGCCTCGCGCTCGCCGACCAGCAGCTCCCGCTCACGGCGGAGCCCGAGGTCGAGCTCGACGCCTACGGCGGCCACAAGCTGCTCTGCGACGACACCGATCTCGGCCCGCCGAAAGTCGCGACCGACGTGGTCTTCACCGGCTCGGCGTACGCCGAGGGCCGCGCCGCCGAGGTCTTCGCCGCCCTGGTCGTGGGCAGCTTCGCGCGTCGCCTCCGCGTCTGCGGCGAGCGCCGCGCCGAGGTGCGCGCCGACGGCTCGGTGCGCTTCTCTACGCCGGCCCCGTTCGAGCGCGTGGCGATGTCGTTCGAGCACGCGTACGGCGGCTACGACGAGCACGCGCACTGGACGCTCGCTCCGCCGAAGCCCGAGGAGATCGTCCGCTTCGGCCGCCCGGTCGGCCTCTTCGCGTACCCGCGCAACTCGGCCGGCGCCGCCTATTTCGTCGACGTCGACCGCGCGCGCGCCGACGGCGCGAGGCTGCCGCAAATCGAGGATCCAAGCGATCTGCTGGTGCCCGAGCGCTTCTTCGTGGCGAGCCCGCGCGCCTGGATCGACGCGCCGATCCCGGGCGCCCTCGGCTGGCTCCACCACGCGTGGTATCCGCGGATGTTCCGCTTCGCCGGCCCGATCCTCGCGCACGATCCGCCGGCGCACCCGATCCGCGAGATCGCCCTCGGCGAGGGCGACGATCTCGCCGCGCTGCAGCCGCTCGACGCCGGCACGATCCACCCGCGCGCGCTGCAAGGCGCCGCGCCGGGCCTGTCGCGCGCGCGCCTCCGCGGCGACGAGCCGGTGATCTTGCAGCACCTGCACCGCGAGTCCGCGGACCTCCGCTTCGCGCTTCCCGGCGAGCTCCCGCTCTTCACGTTGCGCCCGCCCGACGTGAAGTCGTTCCAGCCGAAGCCCGTGCTGCAAACCGTGCGGATCGAGCCCGACGCCGGCCGGATCTCGCTCACGTGGTGCGCCGTCGTCCCGGTGGCCTCGCGCGTCGACGAAGACTTCCTCGACGACTGCGACCTCGACGTCACCTGGTCGAAGCGCTGAGCTAGCTGCCCGCGTCGGTGACGCTCTGGACCTTGCGGAGGAGCTGCGGATCTTCCGCCAGCTTGCGGGTCCACACGCGCATCAGGCGGGTCATCGCGGTGCGCTGGATGTGCAGCGCGGCGAGGGCCTCGTTGACCTTGCCGGCCTTCATCGCGTGGAGCAGGCGGCCGTACTCCTCGGCGGTGACCGGGCCGCGGAAGGACTCGATCGCCGCGATGTAGGCGGCGTCGTAGGCGCCGAGGAGCTTCGACGGGCTGCTCCTGGCGTCGGTGGCGATGGCCTTGGCCCAGTGCTCTTCGACGAGCTTCCAGGCTTCGCTCGTGAAGCCGTTCGCGGCCAGCACCGCGTCGCGCGGCTCGCGCTGCTCGGCGAGCTCCGCGGCGATGGCGGCGCAGCGCTCGATGCTCAGCGGATCGGCGTCGACCGTCACGGGATCCGACTCGATCGGGGGGCCCTCGCCGCTGCCTGCGGGAGCGGCGCTCGCGACGACTTCGAACAGCGGCGCGCCGAGCATCGGCGGCGGCTCGGCCGGCGCGACCGGCGCGGCGGTCGGCGCGGCGGTGCTGAAGAGCTGCGCGCCGATCGGCGGCGGCGCGGGGTGCCCGGGGTACGACTCCGGCTCTTCGCGAGCGGCCTCCTTCGCGGGCGCCGCGGCGGCCGGCGGCGCGCCGCGCGCGAGCCGGATCAGCGGGATTTGCAGTGCTTTCAAGCTGATCCGCTGGGTCGACTCGTCGTCGAACGGCGCGGGCGCGTCGCTCGGCGATGGCTCGGACGCGGCCTCTCGGTCCGGCGTCGACGGAGGCGCGGGCGGCACGATCACGGCCCCCGCGGCCTTGAACGGAAGCACCGGCGGCAGCGCGGCGTCGCTCGTCGACGCGCGCTGCGGCGGCGACGCGCCGGTGCCGTCGGCGCGGAACGGCAGCGCGACCCGCAGCTTCGCGGTCGTGCGCACCGCCTGGGTGACGTCGGGATCGAAGAACGGCGTGACCTCGTCGATCACCGGCGCGATCGGTGTCGGCGCCGCGGGCACCGTGATCACCGGCGCCGACGGAGGCGGCGCAGGCAGCGCCGGCGTCGCCGCGGCCGGAGGCGCGGTGCGGATCTCCTCGGTGATGGCCACGAGCTCGGTCGGCGGAGGCCCGCGACGCGACGACGAGGCCAGGAAAATGCGCTCGATGTCCTCGCTCCGCACCGGCTCGCCCTCGGCCTCGAGCGCGACCACCAGCGGGCCGATCTCTTCGTCGCTCGGCCCGGGGATCGCGGTGAGCCCGCGCCACGAGAGGACGAGCACCCCGCGATCGGTGTCGATCCAGACCGTGTCGAGGCGGAGCGCGACCGGGGTCGGGCGCCCCGCGCTGCGGCCTCCGCGAAAGAGCTTCGGCCCGAGGGCCGGGAGCCGCGTCTCGAGCCGCGGGAGCTGCGGGTGGAGGTTCTCGAGGACGATCGGCGCGTGGGGCGGGAGCACGGTTATCTGCTGCTCGGCGGGCGCCGAGTTGAGCAGATCGAAGTCGAAGCCCTGCGGCATCGCCGCCGACGCGAGCCGCGTGCGGTAGGCCCAGAGCACCGCGGCGTCGGGCAGGTTGCGGCGCCGCGCGCGCCAGAGGAGCGGCAGCGGCCCGAAGCCCGGCGTCTGCGTCCCCGAGGCCGCGATGCTCGGCAAGGGCCGCCCGATCTCGCCCGGCTGCGTGGCGCCGGTGAAGCCCATCGGGTTCTCGCCCGCGAGCGCGGCGCGCTCGTAGCGCAGCGCCATCCGCCGGAACGGCACCGGCGTCCCGGGCTGCATCCCGGTGCGGGTCTGGACCCACGATCGCTCGCCGGTGAGGGTCAGCGCCTTGGTCAGCGATCCGACCTGCATGCGCACCGGCAGCGTCTCGACCGAGCTGCCCCCCGGCGCGTACGCGTGCCCGCTGAGCAGCACGTCGATCCGCGGCTTGTAGGGCACGAAGTCGCTGGGCGCGTAGAGGCTCGCGGCGGGGTTACTGTCCCAGTACGCGTCGTCGACGAGGGCGTGCTGCGTGGCGGAGATCGGCGCCGTCTGCCCGTGCACGAGCGAGAACGTGGCCTTCACGCAGACCGTGAGGTTCCACGCCCCCGGCTGGGCTTGCCAGGGGAACGCGGCGACCGGAAACGGGCAGAGGGAGATCAGATCCACGGCGTCTCTGTGGTCAGAGCAGGCGCTTGATCCATTTCGTCTTGGCCTCGGTGTACGGCGGATAAAGCAGGTTGGGATCCACCGCGGTGGGCTTCTTCAACACCCCTTTACGGTGGCTGAAGGTCTCGAAGGTGGCCTTGCCATGATAGGCCCCCATCCCGCTCGGCCCCACGCCGCCGAACGGTAAATCAGGCACCGCGAGGTGGAGCCAGGCATGGTTGATGGTCGCCCCACCGGAGCTGGTGCGGGCGATCATCTGGTCTTGAACGTCGGAGTCGCCGGCGAAGACATAGAGCGCCAGCGGCTTGGGACGCGCGTTGACGAAGCTTATCGCCGCGTCGACGTCGCGCACCTTGAGCACCGGGAGGATCGGCCCGAAGATCTCGTCTTCCATCACCACCGAGTCGGCCTTCACGTCGGCGAGGATCGTCGGCGCCAGGAAGCGATCGCTCTCGTCGTTCTGCCCGCCGGCCACGATCCGGCCGCTCGCGAGCAGCTTCATCAGGCGCTGGTGGTGCCGGGCGTTGACGATCCGGCCGTAGTCGGCGCTCTTCTGCACGTCGGCCCCGTAGAACTCGGTCAGCGTGATCTTGAGCCGCTCCAGCAGCGCGTCGTGGATCTCCTCGTGGGCGAGGAGGTAGTCCGGCGCCACGCAGGTCTGCCCGGCGTTGTAGAACTTGCCCCAGGCGATCCGCCGCGCCGTCACCGTGAGATCGGCGCTCTTGTCGATGTAGCAGGGGCTCTTGCCGCCGAGCTCCAGCGTCACCGGCGTGAGGTGCTTGGCCGCGGCCTCCATCACGATCCGGCCGACCACGCCGTTGCCGGTGTAGAAGAGGTGATCGAAGCGCTCGCGCAGCAGCGCCGTGGTCTCGGGGACGCCGCCGAGCACCACCTTGACGCACTCCGGATCGACGTACTGCGGGAGCCACCGCGCCAGCAGCTCCGACGTCGCCGGCGCGACCTCCGAGGGCTTGATCAGCGCGCAGTTCCCCGCGGCGAGGGCCCCGAGCAGCGGCGCGACGACGAGCTGGAACGGGTAGTTCCACGGGCCGATGATCAGCACCGTGCCGAGCGGCTCGCGGTGGACGCGGCTCGTCCCCGGCTGGGTGACCAGCGGGGTCCGCACCTTCTCGGGCTTCATCCACGCCGCGAGGTGCTTGATCACGTGATCGGCGTCGCCGCGCACGTAGTTGATCTCGGCGATGAACGACTCGAGCTTGGGCTTGCCCACGTCGGCGTGGAGGGCCTCGGTGATCTCCGACTCGCGCTCGTGGACGAAGCGGCTGAGCCCGGCGATCTGCTGGAGCCTCCAGGCGATCGGGCGCGTCTTGCCGCTGTCGAACGCGGAGCGCAGCTCCTGCACCAGCGCGGGGATCGCGTCGACTGTCCCCGCCTCGCGCGGGCGCTTCGCCTTGCCCATCGAAACTTCGGCCGTGCTCATGATTGGTCGCCTCTCGGCGCGAGCGTAGAGGTCTGCACCGGCTCGTGGCAAGCCGCGGCGCGAGGGCCGTCGTCGCGGCCCAAGGGGCGGTGATCGCCATTGTCGCGTCGCCGTCGCGACCCGTGTACGCTGCCCCGGCCGGTGCGCCCGCGCCCCGACGCCCCATAGCTCCATGCCCGTTCCTCCTCGGCCATCGCCCCGCAAGCCGGTCGCGTCCGCTCCCGAAGCGAACGCGCCCGGCTCGGGGGCGACCGCGCCCAGGCCCGCTTCGGCGCCGAGCGTCCCGCGGCCCGCGTCCATGCCGCCGGTCGTGGTGCACACCTCCGAGCCGCCGCCGGTCGAGGAGGCGCCCAGCACGCAGACCCGTCGACTCGGCACCCAGGTCGCGGCGATGATCGAGCTCGGCCTCGACGAGACCATCCCCGCGACGATGCCGTACACGCCGCCGCCGCGCGTGGCCGAAGAGCCGCGGGCGCTCGACTCCGTCGATCTCGTGCTCGACGAGGCGCCCGCCGCAAAGCCGCCCACGCGCAAGGGCTCGATCAGCGCCGAGCTCGCGCCGCCTGCGCGCCCGGCCCCCGATCCAGACCCGCGCGTGCCGCTCACCGACGAGCCCGCGCCGGCCCCCGCCATCTACGTCCCGGGGGACGTGATCGACGGCAAATACCGGCTCACCCGCATCATCGGTCGCGGCGGGATGGGCGCGGTCTGGCTCGCGCACAACCTCCCGCTCGACATGGACGTGGCGGTGAAGCTCATCCGCCGCGATCGCACCGCGCCCGAGGCCGCGGGGCGCCTGCTCCAGGAGGCCCGCGCCGCCGCCCGCCTCAAGCACCCTTCCATCGTCCGCGTCTTCGACTTCGGCGAGTCCGAGCAGGGCGATCCCTTCATCGTGATGGAGCTCTTGAACGGCGAGTCCTTCGCCGCGATCCTCCGCCGCAAGAAGCGCCTCTCGCCGGCCATCGCGGTCCAGACGCTGCTCCCGGTCGCCTCGGCCCTGGCGTCGGCCCACAGCAAAGGCATCGTCCATCGCGATCTCAAGCCCGACAACGTCCTGCTCATCACCGACGAGAGCGGCGCGCTGGTCCCGAAGGTGGTCGACTTCGGCATCGCCAAGCTCCTCTCGAACGATCCCGATCGCCCGTTCACCCTCGCAGGCGAGGTCCTCGGCAGCCCCGACTACATGTCTCCCGAGCAGGCGCGCGGCGCCGACAACGTCGGTGAAGCCACGGATATCTGGGCCTTCTCGGTGGTCCTCTACGAGTCCGTCGCCGGCCGCCGCCCGTTCGAAGGGCCCAACTACAACTCGCTCATCGCCGCGATCCTCACCAACGATCCACCCCCGATCGACAAGCTCTCCGATCCCGCGCTCTGGGCGATCCTCCAGCGCGGGCTCACCAAGAACGTGGCGGTGCGCTGGGCCTCGATGCGCGAGCTCGGCGCCGCGCTGGCGCAGTGGGCGGTCGATCAGGGCATCGAAGAAGACGTGTGCGGTAACCGCATCGCCAAGCAGTGGCTCGAAGGGGCGATGCGGCGGATCTTCACGGTGTACCCCGAGCAAAACGAGGTGTCCGACGGCATCCGCCCGGCCGCGGGCGGGGGCGCCGGCGCCACGAACTCCGTCCTCTCGACCGACGCCAAGGCCGGCGGCGCGCGCGGCTCCGCGGGATCGCCCGTCGACACGCGCAGCTCGCGGCGAGCGCGACGGCCGGGCGTGGCGTTCTGGATCGGCTTGCTCGCGCCGGTGGTGGTGGGGATTGGCGTCCTCGGGTACCTGACCCGCGCTACGTTCCCGGCGGGCCGCCCGACGCCAATCCCGGCGGCGATCATCACCGCTTCATCCATCCCTGTAACCACAGCAGAGTCCGCCGCGGTAACTCCAGCGCTGCCTACCGCTCTGCCCACGACGGACGCGGCGCCCAGCGCCTCACCGGCGCCGAGCACCTCGGCCAGCGCCAAGGGTCCAAAGGTCCTCAAGCCGCCGATCGTGGACCACAAGAAGGCGCCGTCGGTGCCCAAGTCCATCACCTTCTGAAGCGGACCGTCGCCCTCCTCCGGCGCGTTGTTGACGACGTAAACGATGTCAACATCTGTCCTCCCGCGCAGCCACGGGCTACGATTGTCCACAATGTCCCCGAAAGACCACGTGGCTGTGCGCCTCGACAACCCCACCCTGGAGCGGGTCGACGCCCTCAAGGACGTCCTCTCCACCGCCTGGCACGAGGCGACGCGCTCCGACATCCTCCGCGCGCTGATCCTCACCGGTCTCGAGCACCTGGAGGCCGAGCACCGCGGCGCCCTCAGCAAGCCCAAGAAGGGCTCGGCCGAGCCGGCCAGCGGAGCCGCCAAGCCCAAGGCCAAGAAGAAGACGGCCCCGAAGGGCTGAGCTCGGCCTCCGGCGCCGAGGCCGCGCCCTCGTCCTCCGTCACGAGCGGAGGAGCGGGGAGAGCCTCGGGAATTTTGCTCGTTGTCTTCCGGAAACGACGATCAACATCGTTGACGACGTGGTACGGTCTCGTTCGTGAAGCGAGCCGTCATCCGTTTGCCCACCGAAATCGTCGACCGCCTGGACCAGCTGGCGGAAGAGCTCAGCGCCTCCCTCCCGGGAAAACACTTCTCCCGCGCCTCGGTGGTGCGGGTGCTGCTTTCCCGGGGATTCGGCGCGTTGCCCGAGAGCCGCGAGCAGCTCACGAGCGACCTCGGGTGCGAGCCGGTCAAGCGCGGCCGCAAGGCGCGCGGCCCGCTCCTCGTGGGAGCCCTTGCGATCGAAGCGTTTTCGAGAGAGAAATGAGAGCATGACGGCTCCCGGCTCCACGGCGCACCACTTCGATTGCCGCCTGGTGTGGACGGGCGCCGAGAAGGGCGGGACCACGCGCTACGAGGCGTACAGCCGCGAGGCGCGCGTGGAGATCGAGGGCAAGCCGCCGCTGCCGCTCAGCGCAGCGCCGCCGTTCCTGGGCGATCCCACGCTCCACAACCCGGAAGACTTGCTCGTGGCGGCCCTCTCGGCGTGCCATTTCCTCAGCTACGCGGCGCTCTGCGCGCGGAGCGGGATCGAGGTCGTGGCCTACGAAGATCGCGCTCACGGCACCATGGATCGGCAGGGCGGCAAGATGCGCTTCACCGAGGTGGTGCTCCGCCCCCGCGTCACCATCGCCGCCGGCGGCGACGCGGCGAAGGCCCACGCGCTCCACGAGCGGGCGCACGCCATCTGCTTCATCGCCAGCTCGGTCAACTTCGAGGTTCGCCACGAGCCGGTGATCACCGTCGCGTAAGCGCGGGAAACTGGGCCATTTCTGGTGTCGTCGGGCACGCTTCTGGGAGGAGATCGCGCTTGAACCCTTCGTTCCTTGTCGGAGCGGGCCTTGGCCTGATTGCATCGCTCGCCGTGATCGGGTGCGGTCACCGCGCCGGCCCGGCGCCCGCCGGATCGACCTCGGCTCTCGCGTCCACGGCGCCGGTCGCGAGCGCTGCGCCGATCCCCTCGGGCAGCGCGGCCGCGCCGCCCGACACCGCGGCGGTCGTGGCGTTCGATCCGCCCGCCGGGGCCGCGTCGGTCACCGAGCTGACGACGGCGCGATCGAACAAGCTGTGTCGGGCGCAGACGGCGGAGATCGCCGCGTACCAGAGCGAGGGCGTGCTCGCGCTCGGCGCGGGCAAGGGCGGGGTCGGCGCCGCGTGGCTGGTGCACCTCGCGGGGAAGCGCGAAGAGCAGATCGCGTTCTCGGCGTTCGATCCGGAAGGCAAACCCACCGAGCGGCCCCGCGGTGTGGGGCTCGCGGGGCAGAAGATTGCGCGGGTGTTCGGGAGCGGATCGGGCTTCACCGTGGCGTGGTTCGACGCCAACGCGCTGGCCTACGCGCGCCCGCGCGCCGAGCCGTTGCCGCCCCCGGAGATTGGCCACCTCAGCATGTTCGGCCCCGAGGTCGCCGGCGACGTCGCGCTCTCGGCGACCGACGCCGGATCCGTGGTGGCGGCCGCGCCGTTCGGCGCCGGAAAGAATCAGCTCGGCCTCTTTCAGTTCTCGCCGGCCGAGGAGGGCGCGCCTCCGGTGACGGCGCTCGGGGTCACGCACCACGCCGTCGCGCCGAGCCGCCCCGCGGTCGCCGGGAGCGCCACCGCGACGTTCGTGGCCTGGTTCGAGGCCGACGGTCGGATCCTCGCCTCGCGCTTCGACGCCAAGGGAAAAGAGAGCGACGCGGCCTGCGTCGTGGCGCCCGCGGCCGCCGACAAACGCGATCACCTGGCGCTCGCCGCGGTGGGCTCCGGCGTGATCGCGCTGTGGATGGAGGGATCGACGATCCGCACGCGCGCGCTCGATGGATCGGGGTGCCCGATCTCCCCGGCGTGGAAGGTCGGCGAGGGCCGCTCGGCGACGCTGAGCGCCGTGGGCGAGACCGCGGTCGTCGCCTGGCTCACGACCGAGGGCCGCCTGCTCGCCGCGAAGCTCGGGGCCGCCGCGGCGCCCCCCGCGGCGGGCCTCGACATCGCCGACGGCGCCCTCGGGATCAAGGATCCTCCCGCGCTCGCGGTGACCTCGGGCCGCCTGGCGTTCGGCTGGGCCGAGGTCATGAGCCCGGTCGTCAGCACCCGGCGGCTGATGCTCCGGCTCATCGACGTGGCCTGCTTGCCGTAGATTTCTGGGCGGGCGCGGCGGCCGATCGGCGCTAGTCTGGCGAGGTGAACGACACGCCCGATGATGGGGAGCATCCGTCCGGCGACGATCCAGGGCTCATCGACGATCCCTACCTGATCGGCCCGCTGCGCGCCGCGGTCCCGCCGCCGCCGCGCTCGCCAATCGCCAGCGCGCCCCGCGCGCTTCGAGCGCGCCGCGGAACCGTGGTGAACGTGGCGCTCGGCCTCGCGCTGGTGCTCTCGTGGGGCACGGGGATCGGGCTCTTGATCCAGCGCGTGACCGCGGCGCCCGCCGAGCCGAGCGCGGCCGTAGCCGGCCCGCCGCGACGCGCCTCGGCGCGCGCTTCGTCGCGCCCGGCGCCGAGCGCGGCGAGCCCGGATCTGCGCGTGCCGAAGGCCACGACGACGATCGCGCGCGACGCCGTCACGGTGATCGACGTCGGCGTCGACGCCCGCTCGCTCGCCGACGAGCTCACCAAGCAGCGCGCCGCCGCGCAGGAGGCCCACCAGACGATGATCGTGATGACGACGCTCGCGAGCTGCGGCCCGTGCACCTCGGTGTTCGAGGCGCTGCCGGATCCGCGGATGCAGGCGGCGCTCACCCGCGTGCGCCTGGTGCGGGTCTACGCCGACGTGTTCCGCGACGACCTCGACCAGCTCGAGATCCCGAGCGTGAATTTCCCTGGGTTCTTCGTGCTCGGACCGGATCTCCGTCCGCGCGACGGCATCGACGGCGGCGAGTGGGACGACGACGTCCCCGAGAACATGGCGCCGGTGCTCGAGGCGTTCGTCCGCGGCACGCTCACGAAGCGACGCACGCCGTGGCAGGCGTTGCCCGGGTCGGGAATGCGTCTTTAGAGCGAGCGGCGGTCGGCGTAGACTCGCGCTCATGAAGCGAGCCGTTCAGACCACGATCTTCCTGCTGTGCGTGGTCTTCTCGATCGCGGCCGTCGTCAACGTGATGTCCGACAACGCCGAGGTCGAGGCGCTGGCCGTCGTCGCCGCGTGCGCGGACCAGGGGGCGGCGTGTCACCCGCAGAAAACCAGGATGGAACGCACGCCGCTCGCGCAGTCGTTCGAGCTCGTGACCCCGAAGCGCACGGTGGAGGTCCGGTGTGCGCGGACCCTGGTGCTGGTCGGCGACTACGCTTGTACCGTGCGCTGAAGCGCGTCTCTCGCTCGACGGCGGCGGCGTTGGGCTATGGTTGGATGGTCGATGACCAAGCAGCCGTGGCCAGGGCAACAGGGGGCGGTCCGGATCGCGGCGACCGTCGCGCTCCTGCTCGTCGCCGGGCGCGCGATCGCCGACGGCGCGCCCGCGACGTTGCCGGTGAGCCCCGAGCAAGACGCCCGCGAAAAGCAGGCGATGGCGCTCCACGACGAGGCCCGCGAGCTCCACGCGCACGGCCGCTATCGCGCAGCGGTAGCCAAGCTCGAGGCCGCGCTGGCGCTCGATCCGCACGGCAAAGAGCTGGTCTACAACCTCGCGCTGATCCACGAGCGCCTCGGGGAGATCGATCCCGCGGTGGGCTACTACCGGCGCTACCTGGAGGCCGAGACCGATCCGCGTGAGCGCGAGAAAATCGAGGGCGTGCTCCAGCGCCTCGAGGGCGCCAAGCAAGACCTCGTCGCGCCCGCGGGCTCGCCGGCTGCGCCGGTCGCCGCGCCCGTCGTCGCGCCTTCGCGATCGTTTGGCCCGTGGGTGATCGTGAGCGGCGCGGTCGGGGCGATGGGCCTCTTCACCGGCGTGGTCCTCGGCATCAGCGCCCTCGCGCGCAGCCCCGGCGCGAGCGCCGCCACCGGCCCCGGAGTCACCGCCGACGATCTCCTGGCCAGCGCGAAGGCGGCGCACCGGCAGGCCGTGGGGGCCGACATCGCGCTGCTGATCGGCCTCGCCGCCACCGGCGCGGCGGTGGGCATTCACCTCGGCTCACGCGCGAGCGCCGGCGCGGCGCCGAAGCCGCCTCCGCCGCGCGTCGATCTCGCGCTCGGGCCGCTCGCGGGCGCGCTCCGCGTGAGCTTCTGATGGCCTCGGCGAGGCTCCCCGCGCGCCTCGGGCGCCTCGCTCGGGCTCTCCCGGCGCTGGCGCTGTGGGCCGCCGCCGCGGGCTGCGAGCTGCTCATCGACGGCGAGATCCCCACGATCCACTGCTCGCGCGAGGGCCGATCCGGGCCGCCCGACTGCCCGATTGGCCAGGCGTGCACCGACCACGTCTGCGTCGAGCCCGCGGGCCCGCCGATGGAGCTCGGCAGCCGCTGCGACGACGACGCCGGCTGCGCGACCGGATCGTTCTGCCTCGATCCCGCGCAGTTCACCGGCTCGGGCTCGTTCTCGATCGGCAAGAAGCGCTGCTCGCGCCCGTGCTGCAGCTCCGGCGACTGCGGCGACGTCGCCGCGGGCCTGGTCTGCGCGCACCCCGATCTCGGCGGCGCGGGCTACTGTCGCCAGGCCAGCGACGTCGGCCGCGCCGCGCCGGGCCTGCGCGTCCCGGGGATCGCCTGCGCCGCCCACGAGGACTGTCGATCCGGCCTCTGCGACGTCACCGGCGCGCACAGCACCTGCATCGATAGCTGCTGCTCCGACACCAGCTGCTCCGAGTCGACCAACGCCTGCCGCTTCGGCGAGCGCGCGGCGGTGCGCGGCTTCTGGTGCTCGCCGCTCGGCGGCACCGTCGCGTACGGCGAGCCCTGCGACGGCGACGACGCCTGCGCGTCGGGCCTCTGCCTCGACTTCGAGGGGACCCAGCGCTGCTCGGCCCCGTGCTGCAGCGCGACGCAGTGCGGGCCCATCCTCGGCCGCCCGGTGGGCTGCGCCGACCTGCCTCATGCGGTCTTCGTCCGCGCCTGCGCCACGCTGCTGCCGACCACGGCGGTCGGCGAGGTCGGCGAGGCCTGCTCAGGCGGGATGGAGTGTCGCAGCGGCCTCTGCCAGCCGCCCCCGGCGGGACAGACCCGCGGCCAGTGCACCGACACGTGCTGCTCCGACGAGAGCTGCGGCGCTCCGGGCACGTTTCGCTGCGTGCCGCAGATCGACGGGCCGCCGTGGCCCTTGCGGTGCGCGCACAAGTAAAGGACCCTCCGGTCATCGGATCGACGGCCACCAGCGCGGAGCAGACGCAGCCCGGGGTGCGCGCCCTGGGAGGGCACGTGTGTCCGCGGTGCCGCTATCGCGTCCAGAGCCTCTCGGACGCCACCGCCACGCCCGGCCGATCGATCCCGCGCTGCCCGCACGACGGCTACGCGCTGATCCCCGCCGAGAGCCTGGCCGACGCCGACGGCGATCCGTTTCTCGGGGTCACCGTCGCCGATCGCTTCGTGATCACCGGACGCCTCGGCGCCGGCTCGATGGGCACCGTGTACCGCGCGCGCCAGGAGGCGGTCGGCCGCGACGTCGCGGTGAAGATCCTCCGCGCCGATCGCGCCTTCGACGCCCAGGCCAAGGCGCGCTTCTCGCGCGAGGCTCGGGCGATGAGCCTCCTCACGTCGCCGCACACGGTCACGGTCTTCGACTTCGGCGAGGTCCCCGATCCGCACGGCGACGAGCTCGCCACCTCCAGCGCCTCGCTCTACCTGGCGATGGAAATGCTCGAGGGCGAGTCGCTGGGCGATCGCCTGAAGCGGCGCCCGCGGATCGAGGTGGAGGGCGCGGTGCGCATCGCGCGGCAGGCCCTGCTCTCGCTCGAAGAGGCCCACGAAAAGAGCATCGTTCACCGTGATCTGAAGCCCGACAACCTCTTCCTCGCCCGCGGCCCCGGCGGCGAGCACGACGAGATCTGCAAGGTGCTCGACTTCGGGATCGCCAAGATCCAGAGCGAGCCCTCCGCCGTCGACGCGCTCGAAACGCAGGCCGGCACGGTCTTCGGGACGCCCCGCTACATGTCGCCGGAGCAGGCCCAGGGCCGCGCGCTCGACGCCCGCAGCGATCTCTACTCGCTCGGCGTCTTGCTCTACCAGATGCTGGTGGGGCGCCCGCCCTTCGTCGACGAAGACGCCGTCGTGGTCATGGCCCGGCACATCAAGACCGTCCCCGTCTCGCCGGAGATCGCGGCGCCCGAAGCCCGGATCGGCGCCGCGGTGGCGCGGGTGGTGATGCGCACCCTCGCCAAGGATCCCGACGCCCGCCCCGACTCGGCGCGCGATCTCATCGCCGAGCTCGAGCGCGCCCTCGCCGATCGCGAGGCCGAGCTGCGCGGCGAGATCCCCGCGATCGCCACCGGCGAGATCGCCCTCGTGACCGCGAGCGACGACGATCCCGGGCAGCGATCCACCGCGCGACGCGCGCGCCGCGGCTGGATCGTCGCCGGGGCCACGGCGATCGCCGCGGCCTCGGGCTTCGCGGCGATCGGCACGCTCGGCAGCGCGCGCACCGCCCCGCTGGCCCGCGCCGAGCTCGCGCACCTCGTCGCGCTCCGGCTCACGGCGGCCCGCGCCGCGACGCTCGCGCAGGCCGCGTCGTCGTCCAGCGCGGTCCCGAGCCTCGCGCCCGCGACCGACAGCGCCGCGCCCCCTGCGCCTTCGTTCGCCAACCGTAGCCTCGGCGCCCCGGTGAAAAAGGGGCCGACGCCCCGCCGCGGCTACAAGCGCTTCGACTGAGCGCGAAAGAGGCCTTGACACCCCACGAGGCTTCGTAAACACTCGCGCTCGTAACTCATGCTCTCCTGTCGCATCCTCAGCGCATCGTCCAGGCCAGACGCCGATCGGGGCTATCCCGATCCGGCAGGGTGCTCCATGGCCTGATCCCTCGTGTGGATCGCGGCAAGAAGCCCCCTCCGGAAGCCCCGGCAGGGGGCTTCGTCGTTTCAGCTCTCCTGATGTCCGGGCCTGCGCGGCCGAGCGCCCGCGCGCGTCATCGCTCTTCGAAGCTGGTTTGCCCCAAAGGGCCTTCCGGACCGGGAGGGGCGCGCCCACTCTCTCCCATCGACTCTCCCGAGCGCCGCCGGTCCCCTCGCGGCGCACCAAAGCCATGAGCGAATTTCACGTCGAGACCCTCCGCGTCGGCCCCCTGGAAAAGCACCCCAACGCCGACAGCCTCTCCATCACCCGCGTCCGCGACTACCCGGTCATCCTCCGCACCGGCGAGCTTCAGGAAGGCGATCTCGCGGTCTACGTGCCGGTCGACTCGGTCGTCCCCGCCGGCGATCCGCGCTGGGCCTTCCTGGGCGAGCACCGGCGCATCCAGGCGCGGCGGCTCCGCGGCATCTTCAGCATGGGCCTGCTCACGGCCGCGCCGCCCGGCGCCACCGAGGGACAAGACGTGGCCGCGCTGCTCGGGATCACGAAGTACGAGCCGCCCGAGCCCCCGGCCGAGGGCGAGGACGAGATCGATCCGGGCTTCTTCCCGGCCTACAGCGATCTCGAGGCGATCCGCCGCTTCCCCGACGTGCTCGCCGAGGGCGAAGAGGTGGTGCTCACCGAGAAGGTCCACGGCGCCAACGCGCGTTACCTCTTCCACGAAGGCCGCTTGTGGGTCGGCAGCCACACGCGGATCAAGCGCCGCGATCCGAAGAACCTCTGGTGGAAGCCGGCGATCGCCCTCGATCTCGAGCGTCGGCTCGCGGCCTTCCCCGGCATTGCCATCTACGGTGAGGTCTATGGCCGAGTGCAGGATCTTCGTTACGGCGCGAAGGACGACGGCGTGGCGCTGGTGCTCTTCGACGCGCAGGACGTCACGTCGCGGAGATACCTCGACTACGACGACTTCCTCGCGCTCGCGCGGGCGCTCGAGCTCCCCACCGTGCCGCTCCTCCACCGCGGCCCGTGGAGCCAGGATCTCCGCGCGCTCTCCAACGGGCCGACGGTGATCGGCGCGGGCGCCCACTGCCGTGAAGGCTTCGTGGCGCGCCCCGTGAAAGAGCGCTTCGACGAGCGGGTGGGGCGCGTAGCGCTCAAGCTCCACGGCGAGGACTACTTGCTGCGGAAGTCGCGCTGATCAGGCGGCGCAGCGCTCGTCGCTCAGCAGGTCGCTCCGCTCGCCGCGCTCGAAGTAGAAATCGGGATCGCACTCCAGGCACCCGCAGCGCGGCGGGTGCTCCAGCGTGATCTCGTTCTCGTCCCGGCGTTCGGTGTCGTCGCGCTCGTACATGGCGTCCTCCCGGATCGGCGTCGCGGCGCCGTCGGTCAGATCCTGAAGCCGCGCCGGCCGCAAAGCCATGGTCCACGGGCCTCTCGCCGGACGGGATATGTCCATCGGGAGCCTCCGGAAACTGCGCATTCAATGTCCGATCGCCGGTCCCGAGGGCCGGTCCTGCGCACCCGAGCGTCCGAGGCTCGCCCGAGGCTCGCCCGAGGAAGCGTATTTCGCTCTGACACCCTGTCGCTGATGGATACGCCGTGAGGGCGTTTCGCGGGGAAATTCCCGGTGTTTCGGGTTGGCCCGCCCCGTGCTGAAGGGGTGTCCAGAGCCTGACGCTACAGAGCTCGACCGGAGACCATCATGAACCTCAAAGCACTGTTCCTCGCTGTCGCCCTCTCGCTCCCCTTTGCCGCCGCCGCGACCACCGTGTCGAGCGTCGCCAGCGCCGATCCGCTCCCCGCGGAGCAGGCCGGGGCCCCCGCGCAGCATCGCGATCACGTCGCCGAGGGGAAGCGCGGCGAGCACGCGAAGGGCGAGCACCGCAAGGGCAAGGGCGAGCACGCCAAGGGCCGCCACGCCAAGGGCAGCCACCGCCGCGGCCAGCACCGCAAGGGTGACCACGCGAAGGGCCAGCGCCGCCACGGCGAGCGCGGCAAGGGCGCGGGCGGCCGCGAGCACGGGCGGCGCGGCAACGGCGGCGGTCGCCCCCAGCGCGGGGCGGCGAAGCGCTGAAGGTCTGACCGTTTTTCGGTCAGACCTGATGCGGGGTGGGGTGGGGC
>JBDTXR010000072.1:0-26918 GCA_040006075.1 Byssovorax sp.
GGCGCTGCATGAGCAGGCCGACGATTCCGCCCTGGTACTCGCTCGGTCCCTCGCAAACGACCTTCATGATCGGCTCGAGGATCTGCGGGCCGGCCTTGGGGTACGTCTCGCGCCAGGCGCCGCGCGCGGCCTCCTGGAAGGCGATGTCGGACGAGTCGACCGCGTGCGCGGCGCCGTCTTCGAGGGTCACCGACACCCCGGTCACGGGAGCGCCGATGAGCGCGCCCTTCGGGAGCATCGAGCGGAAGCCCTTCTCGACCGCGGAGATGAACTCCTTCGGGATCTTGCCGCCGGTGATCTGGTCGTCGAACCGGAAGGGCTCGTCCGTCCAGGGCTCCATGAAGCCCATGACCTTACCGTACTGGCCCGAGCCGCCGGTCTGCTTCTTGTGCGTGTAGTTGTAGTCCACGCGCTTGGTGATGGTCTCGCGGTAGGCGACGCGCGGCGGGCTGGTCACGACCTCGGCCGCGTACTCGCGCTTCATGCGCTCGATGTACACGTCGAGGTGGAGCTCGCCCATGCCGGCGATGATCGTCTCGCCGCTCTCGGGATCGGCGCTGACGCGGAAGGTCGGATCTTCCTTCGTGAAGCGGCGGAGGGCCTTCGACATGTTCGTCTGGGCCTTGTTGTCCTTCGGCGAGACCGTGAGGCTGATGACCGAGTCGGGGACGAACATCGACGACATGGCCACGTTGAGCTTGCCGTCGGTGAAGGTGTCGCCCGAGTTGCAGTCGACGCCGAAGATCGCGACGATGTCGCCGCACTCGGCCGAGTCGATCTCGACCATGTCGTCGGAGTGCATGCGGACGAGGCGGCCGACCTTGTGGCGCTTGCCCGTGCGGGTGTTGGTGACCTCGCCGCCCTTGCTGAGCGTGCCCTGGTAGATGCGCAGGTACGAGAGCTGGCCGTATTTGCCGTCTTCCAGCTTGAAGGCCAGCATCACGAGCGGCAGGCTCGGATCGCTGGTGAAGGTGACCTCTTCCTCGTTTTTATCGAGGTCGACGCCCTTGTTCACGATATCCATCGGGTTCGGCAGGTAGGCCGCGACGCCGTCGAGGAGGAGCTGCACGGCCTTGTTCTTGTAGGCCGAGCCCATCATCACAGGGGCGATCTTCAGGGCGATCGTGGCGTGGCGGATGGCCGCGACCAGGACCGGCTCGGTGACCTTCTCTTCGAGGACGGCCTCGGCCAGCTCGTCCGAGAACATGCTGAGCGCGTCGAGCATCTCGTCGCGGTACTTGTTGGCGTCGGCCACCATGTCGGCGGGGATGTCGCTCTCGATGATCTTCTCGCCGTTGGGCCCCTCGAAGCGGAAGGCCCTCATTTTCACGAGATCGACCACGCCCTCGAACTTGTCTTCGAGGCCGATCGGGAGCTGGAGGAGCACCGGGTTCAGCGCGAGCTTCTCGCGGAGCTGATCCTTGACGCGGAGCGGGTTGGCGCCGGCGCGGTCGAGCTTGTTGACGAAGGCGATGCGGGGGACGCCGTAGCGGCGCATCTGGCGGTCGACGGTGAGCGACTGCGACTGCACGCCGGACACGGCGCAGAGCACGAGGATCGCGCCGTCGAGGACGCGGAGCGCGCGCTCGACCTCGATGGTGAAGTCGACGTGCCCGGGGGTGTCGATGATGTTGATGTTGGTGGTCTTCCACGTGCAGAACGTGGCGGCCGACTGGATGGTGATCCCGCGCTCGCGCTCGAGATCCATCGAGTCCATCTTGGCGCCGACACCGTCCTTGCCCTTCACGTCGTGGATGGCGTGAATCCGCTTCGTGTAAAAGAGGATGCGCTCGGTCAGCGTCGTCTTACCCGAGTCGATGTGGGCGCTGATCCCGATGTTTCGAAGATTGGACAGTTCGGTGGTCACGAGAGCTCCGTGGTCGGAGCCGGCCGTTCGAGGCAAGGCGGCTCCATCGAAATTCGGCCGCTTAATAGATGCGCGCGCCGTTTCGCGCCAGGACAAAAGGTCCGGACGCAGAAAACCTGGGGTTACTTGGGCTGGATCCGCGAGAGGCCGACGGTCTCGTCCCACTCGGTGCCGTAGCCGTCGTAGCGGATGCGGTAGCGCTCCTGACCGACGATGCCGGCGATGATCGCGGGGTAGATCTGGCCGTGCCACTCGACGCGGACCCGGTCGCCGATCTTGTACACGTTGGTCTGCGCGGCCTGAATGGCCTTGGCGCGGACCTTCGCGGGCGGCTCGGGGTTGACGACCGTGCCCTCGACGAGGCCCTTGATCTTGTCGCGCGTGACCTCCTGATCCCAGACGTCGTCGTAGCCGTCGTAGTGGACCTTGAACTTCGAAGAGCTCGGGACCGCCTTGATCATCGCGGGGTAGCTCTGGCCTTCCCACTCGACCAGCACGTGATCGCCGACCGCGAATTTACGCGAGCAGCCGCCGATCGACACCAGAAAGGCGAGCAGGAGCGGGGCAAATCTTACGTTCATCGGCGGGGACGCTTCGCGGTCGGCGTGTCTAGCCTCGGCGCTCGTCGCGGGCAAGCGGGGCCAGGTACCCTCGGAGGCACGCGTCGACCCGGTCGACCGAGGCCGCACAGCCGGGAGCCGAGAGCGCGATTTCTCGCGTTTTCAGTCAAGTTCCTGCTTCCCCCGCCGATCTGCACCCATGGAGCCGCAGGGGTCGAAGAGCCCGGTCGGTCCATAGCGGCACCTAATTCCCGCAGAAATAGAGGTGATCGGTGGTCGAGACGGGCTGGACGGTTCGACCCGTCGGCGATAGCGTCTACCCGTCGGGCAGGAGACGACTGTAGTAAACCGGGCGTTTGGCGCGGTTCCCTGTAACTTGAAGCGACGACGGAGAGCATTCGCACATGAGCGCCGAGGCCACATTGCCGTTGACACCGGGGGAGCTGGTCGCAGGGAAATACCTGATCGACCGGGTGCTCGGCGTGGGCGGAATGGGCGCGGTGTTCGCCGCCGCCGATCAGCAAACGGGCGAGCGCGTCGCCATCAAGTGCCTGCTGCCGATCTTCGCCGACAACCACGACGTCCGGACCCGCTTTCTCCGCGAAGGCAGCGCGACGATGCGGCTCCAGAGCGAGCACATCGCCCAGGTCTCGGGCACCGGGACGCTCGACGACGGCGTGCCGTACATCGTGATGGAGCACCTCGACGGGCGCGATTTACGCACCGTGGTGCGAGGCTCGGGCCCGCTCGACGTCAGCACCGCGGCGGCCTACGTGGGCCAGGTGTGCGCAGCGCTGGCCGAGGCCCACGCGCTCGGGATCGTTCACCGCGATCTCAAGCCCGCGAACCTGTTCCTGACCCGGCGCCCCAGCGGCGCGGCGCTGATCAAGGTGCTCGACTTCGGCATCGCCAAGTACACCAGCGCGAGCCTCCTCGGCGATCAGGTCGAGATGACGAAGACGCAGGCCGTGCTCGGCTCGCGCGCGTACATGTCGCCCGAGCAGATGCTCCGCCCGAAAGAGGTCGACGCGCGCGCCGACATCTGGTCGCTCGGCGTGATCCTGTACTTCTTCGTCACCGGGAAGAACCCGTTCACCTCGGACACGACCGAGGGGATGATCATGCGGATCGTCGCCGGCGCGGCCGAGCCGCTGCAAACGGCGCTGCCCGACGTGCCCTCGGACTTCGAGGCCATCGTGATGCGCTGCCTCTCGAAGCGCCGCGAAGACCGCTACTCCAACGTGACCGAGCTCGCGCGCGCGCTGGCGCCCTTCGGCCGTCACGTGCCCGATCGCGCGACGATGGAGCTCGACAACGAGCCGGAGCGGCCGCGCGGGATGGCGCCTCCCGAGCCGAGCGGGCCCACGATCCGCGGCTATTCCATGCCGGATCCGTCGCAGCCGGGCCTCTCGCAGCACGGCCTCTCGCGGGCCTCCGGGAGCCGCACCAGCGCGTCGCGCGTCGCGCCGGGATCGCGCGCCGCGCTCCTGGGATCGATGGGCGCCCTGCTCGCGGCGATAGTGGTGGTGGTGAGCTTCATCATGAGCACGCGCAACGCGACGGCCCACATCGACGACGCGTCGCTGCCCGCGGCCGCGCAGCCGCCCGCGCCGATCGCCGTCGCGGCGTCGGCCCCGGCCCCGATCCCGAGCGCGGCGGTGGTCGCCGTCGCCGAAGATCCTCCGCCTGCGCCGCTGGGATCGGCGTCCGCGGCGGTGGTCCCCGCGGCCTCGATCGCCCCGCAACCCGCCGTGAAGCCCCTGTTCGGCAAGATGCCCGGCGCGAAGCCGGGGAGCAGGCGCAAGGTCGCGAACGCGGCCGCGGACACCCCCTGGTGATGGCGTCGCGTCGCCGCGAGACAGCCCGATCGGCGACGCCCGGTCGACTCGTCCTCGGGGTGATCGCGACCGTCGCTGCCGTCTCGTTCGGCCCGTCGACGGCCGCGGCGGCCGATCCTCCGGCGGCGAGCGCGTCGACGAAAGAGCAGGTCCTCACGCTCTACAACCAGGGCAAAGAGCTGCTCGACGCCGGCAAGACGGCCGAGGCCTGCACCGCGTTCGAGGCGGCAAAACGGCTCGATTTCGCCGCGATCAACCTGATCTTGCGGCTCGGTGACTGCTACGAGCGGCTCGGGCGCACCGCGAGCGCGTACAGCCAGTACCAGCAGGCGGCCTCGCTCGCGGCGGCCGCGAAGGACGCCCGGCGCAGCACCGCCGAGGAGCGCGTCGCCGCCGTCGAGCCGCGCCTCGCGCGCGTGGTGATGACCATCGCGCCTGGAGCCGCCGGCGCGACGCTGCGACGCAACGGGGAGATCGTCGCGGCCGACCGCCTCGGCAAGCCCGAGCCGGTCGATCCGGGGCGCTTCACGTTCGAGGCTGTTTCCCCGGGGAAAAAGGCCTGGACCACCTCGCGCGAGGTCGGCGCGGCGACGACGATCACCGTCGAGGTCCCGGCGCTTGAGCCCGCGGTGAGCGCTGCGCTCCCGGTCGCGTCGATGACCCCCGAGGCCCCGTCCAGCCCGCGCCGCGCGATCGGGATCGCCCTCGCCGGCGTCGGCCTCGTCGGCCTCGGCGTCGGCGCGGCGTTCGGCGTGAAGGCCCTGTCGAACCTCGCGGCCTCGAAGGCTAACGGGCACTGCGACGCCGACAGTTTTTGCGACGACACGGGGTTCCAGCTCCGCCGCGACGCGCAGGACGCGGGCATCGTCTCCACGGTCACGCTCGCGCTCGGCGCGACGGCCGCGGTCGCGGGCGCCGTCCTCTGGATCACGGCTCCTTCGAGCGTGAAGGCCGCGGCGCCGGCCCCGAAGACGTCGTCCCTCTCGTCTCTCTCCCGGGTGCGCGCAGGGGCCTCGGGCGACGCGCACAGCGCCGGCCTGTGGCTGCAAGGAGCCTTCTGATGCGATCCCGATCCGCTCTGCTCCTCGCGCTCTCCACGCTCTATTGCGCGGGCCTCGCCGGGTGCGGCGTCTTCTTCGGCATCGACGATCCCAAGCACCGCGCGCTCATCGTCTGCGGCGACGGGGCCATCGGCGCGGGCGAGGCGTGCGACGACGGCAACAGCAAGGCCGGCGACGGCTGCGGCGCGACCTGCGCGATCGAGCCGGGCTACGCGTGCACGGGCGAGCCCAGCGTCTGCGCGCCGATCTGCGGCGACGGCCTGATCGACGGCGCGGAGGCCTGCGACGACGCCAACACGGCGTCGGGCGACGGCTGCGACGCGACCTGCGCGATCGAGCCGGGCTACGTCTGCGCGGGCGAGCCCAGCGGGTGCGTGCGCTGTGGCGACGGCCAGATCGACGGCGACGAAACCTGCGACGACGGCAACGGCAAGGCCGGCGACGGCTGCAACGCGACCTGCGCCGTGGAGCATGGATACACGTGCACCGGCATGCCCAGCGTCTGCGTGACGACCTGCGGCGACGGCCTCGTGGCGCCGACCGAGCAGTGCGACGACGGCAACGCCACGGCGGGCGACGGCTGCGACGCCACCTGCCACACCGAGCATGGATTCGGCTGCATCGAGGAGCCCAGCATCTGCGCGGTCCACTGCGGCAACGGCGAGATCAGCCCCGGCGAAGAGTGCGACGACGGCAACAACGTGGCCGGCGACGGCTGCGGCGTGAAGTGCACGCGCGAGCCGGGATTCACCTGCGACATGGGCGAGCCCACCAAGTGCGTCGCCATCTGCGGCGACGGGATCGTCGTCGCGGGCGAGGCCTGCGACGACGCCAACTTCGAGCCCGACGACGGCTGCGACACCACGTGCCACGTCGAGCCGGGCTACGTCTGCAGCAGCTCGGCCGGCGAGCCGAGCCAGTGTGGACCGCTCTGCGGCGACGGCCTGATCATCGCGGGCGAGGCCTGCGACGACGGCAACACCGTGAGCGGCGACTGCTGCTCGGCGACGTGCGAGGTCGAGCCCGGCTGCGAGGTCGAGCCCAACAACACCACCGTCGAGGCCACCGCGCTCGCCGGCGCCGTGAACCCGGTCGGCTTCACCGGCGACGGCAAGATCCGCGCGGCGATCGCCGTGGCGGGCGACGTCGATCTCTTTGAATTCCAGCTCGCGCCCGCGCAGTCGGTGGTGCGGATCGAGACCTTCGACGCCAGCGGCAACGACTGCGCTGCCGGCGTCGACACCAAGCTCGCGCTCCTCGACTCGCTCGGCGTGCCGATCCGCCTCGACGACGACAGCGGCATCGGCTCGTGCTCGGCCCTCGAGCTCAACCTCGCGTCGGGCGGCTATTACCTGCGCGTGCAGCCCTCGGGCAACGTCACGACCATCGCCGGCTACACGCTCGAGGTCGACGTCCAGCCGACCGTCGGCGCCGAGAGCGAGGTCAACGACGCGATGGCCTCGGCCGACGTCTTCGCCATGCTCGACGCGTTCATGACCGGCAGCCACCTGGTCGCGGCCGACGTCGATTTCTACAAGCTGACGATCCCCGCGGGCGCCTCGAAATCGCTGCGCGCCGAGATCCTCGAGGGCGCGATCGAGAGCTGCGAGTCGGGCGGGATCCAGAGCCGGCTCACCCTCTTCGACGCCGGCGCGATGCAGCTCGCCGACGACGACGTGGGCCAGGGGCGCGGCCTCTGCTCGCTCGTCGACGGCACCGGCACCGCGCCGCTCCAGGCTGGCGCGCACGCGCTGGCGCCCGGCGTGTACTACCTGCGCGTGGCCGCCTCGAGCGCCGCGGTGGGGGCGGCGGCGCAGTTCGACTACAGAATTGCTGTCACCGTACGCTGACGCGAAATCACTGCGACGCCATGGTGCCCGGCAACCTCGCTGACGGCGCGTCGGAGACCACCGGCGCGGGGATGATCCGCACCCTGGCGTGCGCCGCCTCGGGTGATCCCATCCGCTCCGCGTAGGCCACCAGCGCCTGCGTCTGCTCGGTCACGCGCTTCGCGAGCCGCTTCGCCGCGGCCGACGCCGCCTCGCCCTGGAGCTCCAGGTGCGAGCGCCCCGCGCCGATCATCCACTCTTTCTCGTGCACCTTCATCGGCTCGACCACCGAGAACAGGATCGTCCCGGTGCGCACGTCGAGGAGATCGGCCTGGACCAGGCCGCTGCTCTCCACCGTCACGCCGGGCGCCACGAACATCCCGATCACCGTCGGGTAGAGCCAGGCCCAGCCGTTGAGGTGAGTCGAGTCCTGGAAGCGCTCCGAGTACAGCAGCAAGTAGCGCAGGCGATAGCGCGCCGCGATCAACCGCAGGCCCTCGATGCCGCCGGTGTTGGGGAGCTCGGTCGAGACGTCGCTCACGTGCGAGTAGTGCGGGCCGCCGATCAGCGCCGTCGCCAGATCGCGCGCCGCGACGCTGCGGGTACCGATCGACACCTCGCCTTTGGGATCGAAGGCCTGGGCCAGCGGCACCACGCCGATCCGCGCCGGGAACTGGAGATCGATCGGCGTCGAGAGCACGTGCTGCAAATCGCTCTCGCCGAGCGCGCCGCTACCGTCCTTGGAGAACAGCGATCGATCGAGCACGACCGGCGCGGGAGCCGCCGCGACCGACGCGGGACCAGCGACCGACATCGGGGCCGAGGCGCCGCACGCGGTGAGCAGCGTGAGCAGGGGAAGCGCGGTGAGTAAGCGAGCCAGCCGGGTGTTCATGGCGCGAAGAACGAGGCCGTTCGCCCGCGCTTACACCGGGGGAGCGAAGACCTTGGATCGATACCAGCGCAGCTCGTCGATCGACTCGCGGATGTCGTCCAGGGCGCGGTGGACCTCTCGCTTCTTCGGGGCGTGGTAGGGCGCGGGATACCAGCGCTTCACCAGCTCCTTCAGCGTGGACACGTCGACCATCCGGTAGTGGAGCAGGCCGACGACGCTCGGCATGTAGCGCTCGAGGAAGGCGCGATCCTTCCACACCGAGTTCCCGCAGAGCGGCGTGGTCCCCTTGGAAATGAGCGGTTCGAGGAACGCGTGCGTCGCGGCCTCGGCCTCGGCGAGCGTGACCGTCGACTCGCGGATGCGATCGATCAGGCCCGAGCGCGTGTGGAGATCGCGCACGTAGGGGTTCATCCGCGCGAGCTCGTCCTCGGGCTGGTGGATGACGAGGCACGGGCCCTCGGCGACGAGGTTGAGCTCCGAGTCGGTGACGATGGTGGCGATCTCGACGATCACGCAGGTGTCCGGCTCGAGGCCCGTCATCTCGAGATCGACCCAGACCATGCGCTGAGGAGCGTCCGCCATCGGCGCGAGCATAGCCGAAGCGCCGCGTTCCCGGGCGCGCGAACACCGATGAAACGGGCGGGTTCTGATCCGACCCTTCGTGTGCTAAGCATTCGCCGGATCGGAGGCTTTCCCAATGCGTGACGTCTACATCGTCGATGCGGTTCGTACGCCGCGAGGCCGCGGCAAGGCTGGAAAAGGTGCCCTCTCGGGCCTGCACCCGCAGGAGCTCCTCGCGAGCGCGCTCGTGCGCCTCGCGCAGCGATCGCGTTTGCGCGTCGAGGACGTGGAGGACGTCGTCATCGGCTGCGTGACCGAGGCCAACGAGCAGGGCGCGAACATCGCGCGCAACTCGGTCCTCACCGCGGGCTGGCCCGACACGGCCACCGGCGTGACCCTGAACCGCTTCTGCGGATCGGGCGCGCAGGCCGTGAACTTCGCGGCGATGGGCGTGATGAGCGGCCAGCAAGAGTGCGTCGTGGCCGGCGGCGTCGAGAGCATGTCGCGCGCGCCGATGGGCAGCGACGGCGGCGGCCTCGACGGCAACAACCTGCATTTGCGCGGGAAGATCGCCATGGTGCCGCAGGGCATCTCCGCCGATCTCATCGCCACGCGCGAGGGCTTCACCCGCGAGGACGTCGACCGGTTCGCGCTCGAGAGCCAGCAGAAGGCGGAGATCGCGATCAAGGAAGGCCGCTTCGCGAAGAGCCTGTTCACCGTGCACGACGTCGATGGAAAGCCGCTGCTCGATCACGACGAGCACCCGCGCGCCGGCGCGACGATGGCCTCGCTCGCCAAGCTCGAGCCGGCGTTCCTCGGCATGGGCGCGATGCCGGTCGGCCCCCACGGCGAGACGTTCGATCAGCTCGCGCTCCGCCGCTATCCGGACACCGCGGCGATCCACCACGTGCACACCGCGGGCAACTCCAGCGGGATCGTCGACGGCGCGGCCGCCGTCCTTTTGGCGTCAGGGGATTATGTCACCAAGCACGGGTTGACCCCTCGCGCGCGGATCCGCGCCACCGCGACGGCCGGCGCCGAGCCGGTGATCATGCTCACGGCGCCCGCGCCCGCGTCGGAGAAGGCCCTGCGCCTCGCCGGGATGAGCGTCGCGGACATCGATCTCTGGGAGATCAACGAGGCCTTCGCGACGGTGCCGCTCCAGACGGCGCGCAAGCTCGGGATCGATCCCGCGCGGATCAACGTCAACGGCGGCGCGATCGCGCTCGGGCACCCGCTCGGCGCGACCGGCGCGTGCCTGATCGGCACGGCGATCGACGAGCTGGAGCGGCGCTCGGCCGCGACGGCGCTGATCACGCTCTGCATCGGCGGCGGCATGGGCGTGGCCACGATCGTGGAGCTGGTGTCGAAGGTCGCAGCGCAGCGCTGAGATAACGGTCCCGGGGGGGACGGCTCAGATCCCGCAGGCCACGTTCTTGGTCTGGAGCGCGATCGCCCGCGCGTCGTCGAGCGCCGTCGCCTCGCTCAGCAGCCACTTGAACATCGCGTTGCCGAGCGGGCGCTGGTGCCGCTCGTTGAAGAGCCACACGGCGAGGCTGCTGATGTCGGGATAGACTTTGTAGAACGCGAGCCGGCGAAACTCCTGCCCGCCGAGCCGGGCGCCGTGCTCGTAGGCGAGGCGCAGCGCGGTCCACTCGCGCCACTCGTCCACGGCGGGGATCTCGCGCTTCTCGTCGATGCGGCGGCGGAGCGCGTCGGACGACGCCTCGACGCCGGCGAGGAGCTGATCGCGCACGCGGCGGCGCACGCGATCGAGGGTCGGGCTCGGCGCGTCGAGCGGAGCTTCGAGGCCGACGTCGCGGGCGAGGACCACCGCGGTCAGGTCGGCTTCGACGTCGTCGCGGAGACGGGCCAGCGTGCGCGACGAGCTCTCAGCGCCGATCAGCAGCGCGCGCTCGACCAGGATCCGCTCGGCGGCGCGGTCGTCGAGGATCGCGTCCCAGGCGCGGCCGAGGGTGAGCAAATCGCCTTGATTTACCGAGGCGATCGGCCTGGTGAGCAGCGCGGCGTGGCGCGCGAGCGCGGTGCTCCACGCGTCGTCGGTGACGATCGCCGCGCTCGGGGGCGCGGCCTCGCGCGACTCGACGTCGAGGTACACGCCGTCGAGCACGTCGAGCGCGCGGCGTACGATCGGGAGCGTGGCGCGGCGGTTCGGCGCGAGCGCCCAGCGGATCCAGAGGCCGAGCCGACCCGGCGCGAGCGGCTCGCTCAGCAGCGACTGCGCGACCGCGGAGAGCAGCCACGCCTGACGCCCCGCGCTTGATCCGCCGCCGATCTCGGCGACCTCGCTCCACGCGCCGCGCGACGCCGCGTCGGCCGCGAGCCACCCCGCCGCGAGGCGACGCGCCGCGATCGGGCAGGCGTCGGCGTCGATCTCCACCACGCTGCCGATCACCGCGCGCGCGCCGTCGCGATCGCCGCGCGCCGCCAGGAGCAGGCCCGTCGCGAGCAGCCCGGCGCCGCCGAGCGTCTGGACCGGGGTGGGCCGCAGGCGATCCTCGAGCCACGCCGTCGTCGCCTCGTCGGGCTCGCGCTGCCGCAAGAGCGCCCACGCGCCCGCCAGCGCCGCGCCGCCGTGGAGATCGCCGTCGAAGGTGACCTCGGCGGTGCGCGTGAGCCAGTAGGCCGTGCGCGCGAGGCCGAACGGGATGAGCAAGAGCCGCGTCGTCGTCCACGGGAGCGCGAGCGCGACGATGATCAGCAGCGGCGGGAGCAGGTAGATCTGCCCCGCGAGCACGCCCGCGAAGAGCACCAGCCCGATGGGCACGAGGATGGTCCACACCGCCGCGGTGAAGGGCACGCTGGGCTTGCCCGGACCCTTCTTCTTCGGTCCGAGCCGCGACACGAGGAGGGCGCCGATGACGCCGGCGAGCGCGCCGTACATCAGACCGCCCTCCATCCGAGCGCGGCGAGCGCTTCGGGCCACGGATCCGCCGCGCGGGGCGCGGGCTCGTCGTCGACGGGCGTCACGTCGCGGGGCGCGTCGGCGAGCGCCTCGGGATCGAGCCGCGCCCAGATCTCGTGCTCGAGGCGACGCGACGGATCACGCAGCTCGGCCATCGCCGATCGCACCTTCTCGACGGTCCGCTCGGCGCGCCCCACCGGCGTCGGGTACGCGCCCGCGCTCTTCAGTTTGAGCTCCAACATTCCCAGGAGCTTCGTCCCTTGCCGCTCGATCGCCTGACGGGTGGCGTCGGGCCGCAGCCCGAGCACGTAGAACGGGTTGTCGCGGATCCGCTCGATCGCGCTGGTCCCGATGGGGCTCGCCTCGGTCACCGTTCACCTCACGCCGGAGTCGTGCCCGAGGCGGCGCTTCTGCGCGGACACCGGGAGCAGCTTCCACAGATCCTGGACGACGCCGCGGAGCGCATCCATGTCGTTCTTCTCGATCGCCTTGCGACCCGTCTGCACCAGCGTCCGCGCCCGCACCATGTCGGTCGCCTGATCGGCCTCCGACGCGGCGTCCTCGAACATCCACGCCCAGGCCTCGGGGTGCCTCTGAAAGCAGGCGTTGTAGAGGTTGGTCACCACGCGGAGCTGGCGCTGGAGCTCCACGGCGTTGCGCTCGGCGCGGGCCTTCTCCACGGCCTGCGCCGCCTCTTCCAGGAGCATCTGCTCCGACTTCGATCCGTACTGCCCGACCCAGATCGTCGCCTCGCTCAGCGTGCGCCGCGCGCGGCTCTCGAGCTCGGGCCAGCGCTTGTCGGCCTCGCACTCTTCCAGCATCCCGTCGAGCTCGAGCAGCGTTCGCCGCGCCTTTTGCCCGGCGTCGGCGTCGCCGCCGCGCGCCGCCTCGGCGTCGTTCGCGGCGTCGATCAGCGCGCACTCCACGTAGGTGAGCCGCCCGATCGTCCGCTCGGCGTTGCGGGCCATCGCGTCGATCCGCAGCTCGCCGATCCGGCCACGCATCGCCGTCACCGTGGCGTCGAGCGCGTCGGGCGACGCGTCGGGCACGAGCAAATGCGCCACTTGCTCGAAGATTTGCCCGAGCGCCGGCACCAGCGCGCGCGCCGAGAGGTGCCCGCCGCGATCGAGCTCCAGGGTGATCTCCACCGCGGATCCGGCGGGCAAGCTGGCCTTGACCGAGGCGCCGCCGATCTCCAGCGATCCGACGAGGCGGCAGAGGTGCGCCTGCGCGAGCTCGCCCTGCACGATCGGGATCTTGAGCAGGCACTCGGTCGATCCGCGCGACACGCTCTCGACGGTGTGGTGCACGAAGGTCCGCTTCGCCGGCAGCGGCGCGCCCCGCGCGAAGTACACGCGCACCGCGTCGTCGGCGAGCGCCACGCCCACGGTCCGCGACAGCGGCGGATCGCCGATGGTCATCCCTTGCACGATGGTGAAGGCCGACGGCGAGAGCGCGATCACCTTCCCGTCGGCGCTCTTCGCCTCGATCTTGAACACGTTGGGCCGCCGCGGCAGCAGATCGAGGGTGACGATGAACGCGCCCTCCTCGTCGAGCGCGACGTCGGGGCTCGTCCACAGCCCATCGTTGCGGCTCAAACGAATCTTCACGCCCTGGTTCTGTCCCGCGTCGACCAGGCGGCCGATCACGTGCGGGGTGAGGTCCGACGACATCGCCGGGTACTGGAGCCAGACGCGGCGCCCCGACTCGTCGACCTTGGCCTCGCCGCGGGCGTCGAGGCCGGCGGTCGCCGCGTAGATCGACGCGCCCTGCGCCACGAGCGTCATCGGATCGAGCCCCTCGCCGAAGGGGGCGCCCAGCGCCTCGCGCACCCGCGCGCGCAGCGCCGGCATCACCGTGGGGCCGCCGACCAGGACCACGCGCCCGATCTGCCCCGGCCCGAGCCCGTGCGCCGCGAGCAACCGCTTGCACACCTCGATCGATCGCTCGACCAGCGCCGAGGTCACCGCCTCGAGCGTGGCGCGCTCGACCACCAGATCGATCTCCACGGCCTGCCCGCTCACCTCGAGCGCGCCCGACAGCACCAGCGACGCTTCGGTCGCGCGCGTCAGCTCGATCTTCACCTCTTCCACCGCGAGCTTGAGCTTGCGCAGCCCGGCCGCGTGCTTCGGATCGGCGCGGCTCACCGTCACGCCCTGCGTGCGCTCGACCTCGTGCAGCACCCAGTCGACGAGCGCCGCGTCGAAGTCGCGCCCGCCAAGGAAGTTGTCGCCGTCGTGGCCGACGACGCGGAGCAGCCCGTCGCGCGTCTCGAGCAGCGACACGTCGAAGGTGCCCCCGCCGAGGTCGTACACCAGCCAGCTCCCGGTCTTCTCTTCGGCCGACCACCCCGCCGCGAGGGCCGAGGCCACCGGCTCTTGAATCAGCTCGACCTTCTCGAAGCCGGCCATCCGCGCGGCCTCCGACGTCGCCGCGCTCTGCGGCAGCTCGAAGAGCGCGGGCACCGAGATCACCGCGCGCGAGGGGACGAACCCGAGGTGCTCTTTCACGTCAGCCCGCAGTGACTTCAAAATTTCGGCGGCCAGCTCCTCCGGCCTCTTCGAGGTCTTTCCGGCCTTGAAATCGAGCGTCTGCGCCGTGCCCATCAGCCGCTTGAACTCGCTCCGGGTGTTGTCGGCGTCGGTCTCCAGGAAGCGCCGCGCCTTGGCGCCGACGGTGACGCCGCCGCGCGCGTCGATGCGCACGACCGAGGGCGTCAGCGTCGCGCCCTGGCTGTTGCGGACCAGCGTGACCTTCTCGCCGTCGAAGACCGCCGCGGTGGAGTTGGTGGTGCCGAGATCGATGCCGACGTAGAGCGGGCGCAGGGACATTGCCGGTAGAATACACCGCAATCGCGCCGGTGCAGCCCGACGCTAGCCGGAGAACATCTCGGTGACCCACACCATCCCGTCGGGCGCGCGGACGACGGCGACGCCGACGTGGGTGAACTTGTCGAGCAGCAGGTTTCCGCGGTGCGAGGGGCTGGCCCACAGCGCGCGGTGCGCGTTCTCCAGCGTCCCGGCGCTGGCGACGTTCTCGCCGGCCACGTGGGCCTTGATCCCGGCGGCCTTGATCCGCGCGGCCGGATCGCCGCCGCCCACGTCGTGGCCGACCATCCGCGCGCGCAGCATCTCTTCCGAGTGCGCCCGCGCCAGCTTGTCGAGCGCGGCGTCGCGCACCAGCGGATCGAGCTGCTCGGCGACGCGGGCGGCGTTGATCATCTGGAACATGCCCTGATCGTCGTCTTTTGCGCCCTTCGCGGCCGACTCGCCCGGCGCGGCCACCGGGACGAACTGCGAGGGCGGCGCGGCGCCGGCGAAGACCATCGCCTCGAGCACCGGCCGGGGCCCGGTCGTCACGGTCGCGAGCACTTGCACCATCCACGCGCCGGGCTGATCGACGGAGAACGTCGAGTGGATCTTCGATCCCGAGAGCGAGGCGATCACCGTCTTGGGCGCGCCGCGCGGCCCGAGCAGCACCACCTTGGCCTCGGTCGTCGGCACCAGCATCGTCCCGTCGAGGGTGATCCATTGCCCGACGCGCGCCGTGGTCGGCAGCGGCTGCAGGTCGGCGAGCGCGTCGATCGCCACCGCGGCGATCACCGTCATCCCGTCGTCGCCCTTCACCCGCGCGATGCCGCAGCGACGCGTTCCCAGCGTGTTCCAGGGCGCGATCCACGCCTTCACGCGCCTCGCGACGTCGTCCTCGTCGAGCGCTTGCCCGGCGATGGACCAGGCCCGCGGCCACACGTGCGGATCGCCGGAAGCCCTTAAATTATAGGCCAGCTCGTCGGCGCCGAGGAGTGACGATCCGTCGAGCTGACGGTGGGCCGAGCGCGCGGCGACCTCCATCAGCGCGGCGTCGGATCCGCCGCAGAGGGCCAGCAGCGGCGCCTGCTTGGCGTCGACCACGCCCGGGTGCGGGGACTGCGTCGCCGACTTCCACACGAGCGGCAGCGCCTCGGCGTGGGCGAGGGCCGGGAGGCCGCACGAGAGCGCGATCGCCGCGCTGAACGCCGCCCGAAAAGTCCTCTTCGCCGCCGCTACGATCATCACCAAGCTCGATCTCCCGGCTTCTGCGCCTGTCACTCGTCGTCGTCGTCGCTGGACGGGGGAGGGCGAATACCCCGCCTCGTCTTCAGCCGCCGCTCCACGTCGTGGGCGATGTCTCGTCCCGCCTGGCGCGCGGCCTCGCGCACCTTGGTCTCGATCGCCTCGTCCAGCTCGCGGTCCTCGTCCGATCCCTCGCGCCGGACCGTGTAAACGCCGGCCGGCGCCGGCTTCTGCCCGAACAGGTCTCGTTCGACGTAGCGGACCATGGCTCGATGCACATCCGGCGGCGCGACCCGCGCGCGCTCGGGTCGATGCTGCCCCAGGATCTCGAACATCACGTACCCGGACAGCCCCTCCTCGTGCGCCAGGGACAGCAGCTCGTCCATCTGGGCGCTGGCTGCCTCGTCGTCGTCGTCTTTGCGATCGATCATGTAGGCGCCGAGCGCTGCCTCGAGGCAGATCACCTCTTCGACCACGCTCAGGTAATAGGGCGTCTCGCTCGGCTGCTCGAAGATCTGCGCGCGCACCTCGGGCTCGTAGCGCATGACCGCTCGGCAGCCGCCGTACATCTGCGCCGGGTTGCCCTCGGCCGTGGCCACGTGGATGGCCCCGACGCTGTCGACATCGAGGAAAATCGCGAACGGCGCGACCCGCACGCCGCCGGACCCGAGCCGCTTGGCCACCGCGAGAGCGGCCTTCGAGTCGGGCTGGTAGGCCAGCCCTTCGGTCACGAATTTTCGCGCGGCCGGCGCGTCGCCGCGCTTCTCGAAGATCTCGGCCAGCGCGACGTACGGGGGCGCAAACGTGGCATCCGCGGCGATCGCCACGTTGTAGGCGCGCTCGGCCTCGTCGGGCTTCCCGCTCTTCGCCAGCGCCACGGCGAGGGCCACCGCGATGGCCGGCGCCTTCGGGCATTTGATCGCCGCCGCGTGGTAGGCCGCGATGGCTCCCGGCAGATCCCCCTTGCTCGCCAGCGCCTCGCCGCGATCGAAATCCTCGCGGGCCTCGGCCGCGCCCGGCGCCGCTGCGAGCTCGCCCACGCCGTTGGCTCCGCGTCGCGCCACCGACCACCCGTCCGGCTCGGCGCCGGGCGGCCCGTACTGCATCGCGAAGTTCTCGACCCGCCCGGCCACCGCGTCGAGCGCGTAAAATCGAGGCGAATCGCTGAGGATCGTCGCCACCATCCGGGTGAACTTCAGCGCGTCTTCGGGCTCTTCGAGCTTGCGATTGTTGGCGTACCAGAAGCGGCCGAGATCGGGGACCACCCGCTCGGCCGGCGTGGTGATCGGGTGATCGACCGGCGTCAGCAGCGCGAGCTGGGCCGACGAGTACGCCGGCAGCCACGCGTTCGGGCCCCCGGGCGCGGCCGGCTTCGTGGCGTGAGCCGCGGTGTGCGGCGCCGCGGGATCGAGCGGCCGTTGCCCGGCGCAGCCCAGCGCTACCGGGATCGTGAGGGAAATCAGGGCCGCAACCGCACGCCGCATCGGAGAGAGAGCTAGCAGGTTTTCTCCGCGGGGGCGAAGCCGCGGCAGGGGACCAGCGCGCGATCGTCGGGGTTTCACGAGGGCGTCCAACGTTGGCGGGAGCGGCCGCATCTGGGGTCGGCGCGCTTCCAGGCCGGGCCTCGTCAGGGGATCGCGCGAAGGAGGTTGAGCAGCTCAGCGTGGGTCCCATCGGCGTTGTCGTAGGGTACGAGCATCACGCCGGCACTCTCGATCCGCTGGCGCCGATTCGGGGTGATTGTCTGTCGGGGGACCAGCGCGAAGTGCCTCGAGGCCTGACCACGCGAGAGAGCGCGCACGCGGGAGAGCACCTGATCGAAGTCATCGTCGGCGAGCCCATACCCCACGAAGAGGATGGGGCAGGCATGGAAGAGCGACGAGAACGCCGTCTGGAGAAGGGGATCGGCGTACATCGCCCGATCGTAGTCCTCGCGGGTGAACACCCAGGTATCGCGCTCGCGCAGCGTGCCATGGAGCTTGAGGATGTAGCCGCGCTGGCTGGCGATATCGCCGGTCGCGCGCGCGATCGCCGGCCACTCGCCGCGGAAAGCTCGCTCGAGGAGACCATCGATGTTGGTCGTGAGCACGGCGCGCAGGCGCGGCGCGAGCGCGCCGATGGCCTCGGCGAGGGGTGGGAGCGCGCGAACGTGAGCGCGATCGTCGAGGAGGCCTGTCAGGGCGACGCCGAAGTCGACCGCACCGAGGCAGGCTTTCACCGCGCCGAGAGCGTCGATGAAGCTGCCTCTCGCGAGGTAATCGGCGATCTCTTGCAGCGCCTCGGCCGGGGCGCTGCGCCCGCGGGCGCGATCGAGGAGCGCTTCGACGAGGCGTTTCCACGAGGGGAGCCCGGCCGCGGCGGAGATCCCGGCCCCGACGAAGAGGATGAGCTCGCCGCGCGCGTATTCGGCCCGGATATCGGCGAAGAGGGGATCGACGTACCGCGGCGGAGGGGGGGAGTCGCCAGGCGGGCTCACCGGTGGTGGAGCCATCGCCACCGGCGAACCCGCCTGAGGAGGCGCCGGCGTGGGAGGCTGTCGAGGGAGCGAGGCCTCGAACGCGACGAGCTTTGGATTGCCCGGGTTCTCGAGGAGCGCACCGGTGAGCAGAGCGTCGAGCTTCCCGGTCGCCTCGGCCCACTCGAGCAGATCGAACGTCGCGGTGCCGAGGTTGCCCGGCGCGACGCGGGCGTCGAGGTTCTCGTCGAGCTGAACGCGGAGCATTTGCGCGAGGGCGCTCCACTTCGGGAAGGCGGCCAGGAGCGCCTCTTGAAAGCGCTTCGTGGTGGCTCGGTTCAATTGCACGATCGGGATCCGGCTCATGGTGTGGACGAGCGTACGCGACTCTCGCGGCGCTGTCGGCCTCTCGTCGCGCACGCCTCGTGGTAGCGTCGCCCGGAGGCGGAGCGCGTCCGAGCCGGGCGCGCGTCGCACGAAGTGGAGGGACCATGGAAACCAGGGTACGCAACGTAGTTGTTCCTTATCGAGGCATCGCTCGCCTGCTCGACGGGCTGGACGCGATCGAGCCACATCACCCCCGCAGCGGCGGGCTGGAGGCGCTGGAGTCAGCGCCGGAGGGCGCCTCGACGGCGGGCGCCGAGGTGGCGATGTTCACCGGGGCCGCGCCGAGCAAGGCTGCTCCGCCCGACGAAATCACGACGTTCCCCGCGGGCCTCACCGAGGCGCAGCGCGACAAGCTCTTTTACGATCTCCGCGTCGCAGCGGCGGTGATCGCCCGCGCCGACCGCACGCCGGGGATCCTCTATTCGCCCGACAACGAGATGGCCTCTCTGCTGCTTGGCTTCATGACCAAGAAGGCCATCGACGAGGGCAAGCTCGCGGAGCTTCCGCACGGCGGGCTCGAGGCCAAGTTCGACGACCTCAACATCGGCGGATGGATCGGGAGCTTCGTCCACGACTGGTACAAGCGGCTGACGAACAAGCGCGCGTTCATCGGCAACCCCGAGACCACGCCGGTGGAGCTGGGCAAGAACGACGTGAGCATTGCTGTCCTCGGCGACTGGGGCACAGGGCTCTACGGCGCGCCCCGCTGCGCGCTGAGCATCCTCCACACCAGGCCGGTCTACGACGTCGTCCTCCACCTCGGCGACGTGTACTATGCGGGCAACACCGAAGAGGTCCAGTCGCGCTTCCTCGATCTGTGGCCCAAGGTGCCCGGCGCCCGCTCCCTCGCGCTCAACTCGAACCACGAGATGTACTCGGGGGGCGAAGGCTATTTCGATCTGACGCTGCCTGCGTTCAGGCAGAGCTCGAGCTACTTCGCTTACCAGAACGACCACTTCGTCCTCGTCGGGCTCGACACCGGCTACGACGAGTACAATCTCGCGGGCAACCAGGATGGCTGGCTCGACACCGTGGTCAGAAATGCCGGGAAACGCAGGGTGGTGCTCTTTTCCCACCATCAACCGTTCTCGCTCTACGAGAGCGCGGTGATGAAGCCGCAATCGAAGCTCGGCGCCTTGCTCAAGGAGCGGAAGATCTTCGCCTGGTACTGGGGGCACGAGCACCGCTGCGTGGTCTACGACAAGCACCCTGGATGGGGGCTCCAGGGCCGCTGCATCGGCCACAGCGGGTATCCCTATTTCCGGATCGATCTCGAGAAATACCCTCTTCACCAGGTGAACCCCGACAGCTCGGCGTGGCGTCAGCTCGGGATGACGAACGGGACGCCCGGCGGCTACATCCTCGACGGGCAGAACGCCGACGTCGCCGAGGATCCGAACCGCTATGGGCCGCACGGCTACGCGTCGATTCACCTCTCGGGAGCCCAGCTCGTCGAGCGGATCCACGCCGCTGACGGCACCATCCTCCACGAGCTCACGCTCTGACCCTCTCGCCGAGCGCGCGGTGACAGGACCACGGGCGTCGGCGCGGGGGCGAGCGATCGTTCTCCTCGACATCGCGCCCCATCTGATCGACGCTGCGCCGCGTTTTCAAGGAGAGCCCACGATGCCGTCGTTCAAATATCTATCCAGCGCGACCATCTTCGAAATCCATCAGGCCGCCACCGAAGCTGGCCTCTCGCGCTCGCGAACAGCGCTGTTCAGCGGTATCGACTACTCGTTCGTCGATTCCATCCCCCGCGAAGCCAGCTCGGGGGCTCAGCTCATCGTGGATCTCCACGCGCTCAACTGGGTGGAGAGCCTCGAAGACGGGACTGTCCCCCTCGAAACATGGCTCGCGAACGCCCTGCAGTCCGCGGGGTTGCGGCAGGAGGCGGCGGTCTTTCGTCGCGCGCTGGAGCAGGTGAAAAGAATCAAGGCCGGTACCGAGGCGCCGGCCGGGGGATCGCGGGCGGGCGCGGGCGGAGCTGAAGCGCGGGTCCCCTCCCCGGCATGGGACGGGAAGCTCAGCGGCGCAGAGCTCGAGGCTTTCGAGAAAGCCCTGATCGCCGCGTATCCCACGCCCGCGGCGCTCACGCGGATGGTGACTCACAAGCTCGAGAAAAACCTCGCCGAGATCTCGAGTGGTGGGAGCCTGTCAATCATGGCATTCGAGCTCATTTCGGCGGCGGTGGCCCAGGGGTGGACCCGGGCGCTCCTCGTCGGCGCGCTCGCGGGGAACCCCGGCAGCCCGGAGCTGATCGCGTTTGCCAGCGCGCGTGGCGTGGCGCGAAGTCCGTGAAGTAGCCCGAGCAAGCTGCTCCGAGCGGGGAGCTCACTGCGCGTACTTCCACCGCCGGTCCCCGCCCCATTTCAGCGAATACGGCCGCGCCTGCACGATCAGCACCTTGTGGGTGGGCGCCTCGACCAGGAACTCCACGTCGACCGCGGCTCCGCTCATGCCGAACGAATCGCCGGTGAAGACCTCGTGGATCTTGGTCAGATACCCCACCAGCTCCTCGATCTCCTTCTTTCCCAGCAGATCGGCGCCGCCCATCTTCGAGCTCTTCGACAGGCGCTCGATCCCGCGGGCGTCGGCGAAGGTGTAATACAGGATCTGCTCGGGGACCTCGTCGCCGCGGGCTCCGGTCACGCTGCCGCCGCCCACCTGCGCGTTGATGAAGTACGCCGGCTGCCCTTGATTGAAGGGGTTCGCCGTCAAGGCGACGCCGTTGGCCACCTGGCTGTCAATCGACACCTGGACCAGGATCGCCATCCCCACGCGCGCGTGGTCGATCCGGTAGAACTCCCGCTCTTCGAAGGCGCCCCACAGCCATACGCTGGCCCAGACCTCGCGCAGGCCCTTGCGCACCTGCTCGGGGTCGGTCGGATCCTTCACCTTGGCCGATCGGTACAGGCCAGCTCCGTTGAAGCCCGCCAGATCCTCGGCGTTGGTGCTGGAGCGGAAGCGCAGCGCCCCGGCCGGCAGCGTGGCCTTGATCCTCGTCATCAGCGGTAACAGGATATCGTCGGGGACCACGCCGGCTTCCATCGTCGCTCGGAGCGCGTCGAGGTCCTTGCGGCGCTGGTCCGGATCCGCATGAAACGCGGGATCGGCCAGCATCGCCGCGATCCTCGGCCCCAGGTTGTTGGCCTCCAGGAAGCGGGCATAGGCGTGGAACGGCAGGCCCAAGGCCTTTGGAATCGAGCTCTCCGGCAGCACCCGGGACACCATCGCGAGCTGAGAGGCCTTGGCGCCCACGAGCGAGACCTCCAGAGCCGCCTTGTCCGAGAGCAGCGGCAAGCCCACGTCGCGATCGTCGCGCGGCGGCGTCGATCCCGAGGCTGGCCGCTTCGAGGCCCACGAGCGCTCGGCGTCGGCCATGGTCGCGGGCTCGATCCGGTACGATTGCCCCTCCACGACCAGGTGAACCAGCTTGTCGTGGAGGGCGCTCACCGCCGGATCCACGGTCGCCCCCCGCAGAGCCATGTTGGGCGTGGCGCGGTTGTGGCAAAGGATGTTGATGTGCCCGAGCGGCGCCTGGAGCTGATCCGAGATCACCCCCGAGACCACCGGGATGTCCTCCGGCAGCTCGCCCAGCACCACCAGATCGTAGGGCCGGAGCGCGGCAATCACCGGCGGGTGGTCCTTCGGGAAGACGCGGAGGTAGCCATAGGCCTCGCCGAGCTCCAGCGGCTGATAGCGCAGCTTGCCAAAGATCTCGTCGCTGGTCACGACGGGCAGCCTGGCCCGCACCGCCGCCAGATCGTGCTCGTGCTTCTCCGAGACCGGCCGGTACCGCAGGCGATCGCCGAAGAAGGTGATCTTCTGGATCGCGTGAAACATCTCCACGGTGGGATCGAGCGCGAGCTCGTCGTTGGCGAAGAGCTCGAGCGACCAGACGTCGGCGTCGAGGTAGTGGGTGACGTTGGCGAGGATGAAGCGGCGATCGTCGCTGTGGTATTCGAGCTGGTTGAAGAGCGCGAGGCCCGGGACCGGATCGCTCAGCGTCGAGAGGAACTTCTCGGCGAAGTCGAAGTGGAGCGGCCATTTGTGGGTCTGCGTGAAGTAGATCCTCCCCGTGTGCCGGTCGACGATCACCTTCACCACCTCGGTGTGCGAGAGGTGCGCCGAGCCGGGCCGCGCCGCGAGGGCGGTCCACGACGCCGGCGTGTCGATGCGGCTGGCGTAGTCGATGTCGCCGGCGCTGGTGCCTCCGCCCGGCGGGAGCGCGACGGGCACGTTCTCGACGCACGCCGACACGAAGAGCAGCGCGAGCCCGAGCGCGAACGCGCGCGAGCCGTGAGCGAAGAGCGATCGAGGCATGAGTGGAGGATACACGCCGCCGGAAGCTCCGATGATAGAGTGCGGCGCAATGGAGGTCGTCTCCCTCTCCGCGCTCCCCGTCGACTCGGTCGCCTGGCAACCCAGCCCCGGCGCCACCACGCTCACGGTGATCTGCAAGGCGACGTTCACCCTCGATCCCGGCGAGTCGCCGCTCGCCGCCGAGCAGCAGCCGATCACCGACGAGGATCGCGTCGCGTCGCGCCCCGCCGCGGGCATCGTCCTCGTGGGCCCGGGGTTCCCGCACGGCGACCACCCGGGGCGCGCGCCGGTCGCGCACATCGTGGTCGGCGACGTCGATTCCAAGCTTGAAATCCAGGCTGAAACGCATTTCGACGAGGAGCTCGGGCCGCTCTCCGTCATCCGCGCCGACGAGCGGCTGCTGCTCGAGAACCTCCACGCCGAGCACCCGCGCCTGCTCACGCGTCTGCCCGGCGTGAGGCCCTTCGCGTTCCTCGATCGCCTCGGCGCGCCGCAGCGCTTCGGGTTCGAGGCCGACACGCTGTGGATCGATACGGCGCGCGCCCTCTGCACGCTCACCTTCCGCGTCGCCATCCCGCTCCGCAGCGCCGATGAGCAAGGCACGGTGCTCGTGCTCCTCGCGCAGGCCGGGCAAGAGCCCACCTGGGCCGACATTCCGCCCCGGCGTTTGCCGATGATTTCGATCGAGGACCTCGCGCGCGGCGACGAGATCGAGGGACCGATCGACGACGTCGAGGGCCCGCTCGATGATCCCGATCCGGACCGCGACGACGACGCGGCGAACGACTTCGAAGGCGAGCATCAGGCCTCGTTGCCGACGCAACGACCGCCGGCGCTGACGCTGCCGTTCGATCTCTCGCTCGTCGATCTCAAGCAGCCCGAGCTGCCGTTCCCCGCGCGCGCCGAGGCGCCGACGCCGCCCCCGCCGCCGAGCGAGACCAAGGTGACCGCGTCGCAAACGACGGCGCTCCCGTTCCGCGCCTCGCCCACCGGGATCGGGATCGCGATCCCGAGCGCGCCGATCGCCGCGCCGTCGACCGCGCTGCCCCCGCCGATCCCGCCGCCGCGTCACTCCGAGCCGGTGAAGTTCGGAGCGCCGCCGATCGCGCCGCCGCGCGCGGTCGAGCCGCATTTCGCCGCGCAGCCGATCACCGCGCCGCCGCCTCCGATGCCCGCGCCGCCGCTGCAAATGCCTGCGCCTCCGCCGCAAATGCCCGCGCCTCCGCCGCCGATGGCCGCCCCCGTGAGCGCCGCGTCGGCGCGCGCGAGCGGCGGCTTCTTCGCCTCGGCGGCCGCGGCGGCGGCGTCCGAGCCGCGGTTCGCGCGCGTCCCCGAGCCCGCGCCGGCGCCGGCGAAGGCCGGCGCGCCGCGCCCGTCGTCGCCGAAGCTCGAGCCCGAGGGGGCGATCCAGCTCGTGTTCTACGACCCCGAGAGCATGCCGCGGATCCGCCGCACGCCGCGCTGGCGGAGCATCCTCCTCGACCTCGAGAAGCGCCCGCCCGATCCCGATCTCGAGGATCCCGCGTTCGCCAAGGATCCCTCCGAGGTCGAAGATCGCCGGGAAATCTTCGAGGTTCTGGCGCGCGGCGCGCCGTGCATCGCCATCGAGATCAACGAGGCGCTGGTCGCCGCGGTGCGCGACGACGGCAAGCTGGTCCCGCCGCTGCTCCTCGCGTCGGGCGAGCTCCAGCTCCCGTTCGACGAGATCGAGACGCTGCGCGCGACGGTGACCACGGTCACTCCGCTCGCGGGCAACGACGAGAACCTCCGCGCGTCGATCGACATCGCGCGGCAGTTCCTGGCGATCCCCGGCCTCGCCACCGCGCCCGCGGTCGCCGAGGGGCTCACGGCGCGCATCCGCGAGGCCTGGAACCAGGGCAAGCGCATGGTCGCGCCCGGCTACCTCGACGCGCAGACCGAGCGCGCCCTCACCGAGCAGCGCCACTACCAGAAGCGCACGGTCTTCGGCGGCACCCACCTCCGCGCGCTGCTCCACGCCGGCGGATCGAGCCCGATCCCCACCTACCTGCGCGAGTCGGTGGCCAAGGTGCTGCCGCTCTACGCCCGCTTCAAGGTCCGCGTCGTGGTCGAGGTTCACCTCCAGATCGATCCCTACGAGACCCACCAGGCGGCCCTCCGCGGCCTCGCGCTCGCGCGCGTGTCGCCGCTCCCCAAGCGCTGAAACCGCTTGTTTCCTCGGCTCGATCGCCCATCGAGCACAATTCGGCCCGCGCCGTCGCCAATGACGCGACCGCTCAAACGGGGACCCGTGCTACCGTGCCGGTGCACTTCTCATGGCCGATTTTACCAGGGCAGCGAAGGTCGGCGTGATGACGCTCGCGCTAGCGGGCGCCGCGTACGCCGGATACCGTTTCGTCGCGCCCGGCGCGGGCACCGAGAACGGCTACCGCGTCCACGCGTTCTTGCCCGACGTCACCGGCATCGCGCCGCGCTCGCGCGTGCTGATCTCGGGCATCCAGGTCGGCGTCATCGATCGCCTCTCGCTCGACAACGGGCGGGCGCGCGTCGACATCAAGATGAAGCCCGAGTTCGTCCTCTACGACAACGCGGCCATCGGCAAGCGCGCCACCAGCCTCATCGGCGAGTCGCTGATCGTGCTCGCGCCCGGCACCGAGGGCAGCCCGCGGATCCCCAACGAGGGGGAGATCACCCACTTCATCGACGAGCCGACGATCCAGTCCTTGCAGGGCCAGATCGCCGAAATTCTCAAGGACGTGAAGACGGTCACCGGCTCGCTCAGCAACACCGTCGGCACCGACAAAGGTCAGGAGCAGATCGCCAAGATCCTCAAGAACCTGGCCGACGTGACCGAGCAGCTCAACGAGACGGTCAAAGAGAACCGCGCGGGCGTGAAGCAGGTCATCGCCAACGTCAACGGCATCACCGGCGACTCGCGCCCGCAGATCGCCGAGATCCTCAACAACGTGAAGCAGGTCTCGGACGACATCCGCAAGATGACGGCCACCGGCACCGACGGCGCGCCGGGCACCCCGGGAGCCCCCGGCGCGCCTGGAAAAACCGGCGAAATCAAGAGCACGATGGAGCGGGTCAACCGCGCCAGCGCTAGCCTCGAGTCCACGCTCGCGCACGCCGACGCCGTCGCCGCGCGCCTCGACAAGGGCGAGGGCACCATCGGCCGCCTGACCAAGGACGAGACGCTGATCAACGAGGTCGAGGGCGTCGTCGAGGACGTGGGCGATCTCGTCGGCGGCATCGGCCGCGTGCAGACCATCGTCGGCCTGCGCACCGACTACAACTTCCTCGCCAACACCATCAAGAGCTATGTCGAGCTGCGGCTCCAGCCCTCGGAAGACAAGTACTACCTGATCGAGCTGGTCAACGATCCGCGCGGGAAAACCAGCTTCGAGCAGGCCGACGTCGACACGACGAACCCCAACCTGCCGCCGCACTACCGCACCATCACCACGACGACGACCAACTCGTTCCGCTTCTCGTTCCAGTTCGCCAAGCGCTTCGGGCCCTTCACCGGCCGCTTCGGGATCAAGGAATCCACGGGCGGCCTCGGCCTCGATTTGCACCTGCTCGACGACCGCTTCGAGCTCCGGCAAGACCTCTTCGGCTTCGGCGAAGAGCTCTCCCCGCGCTGGCGCATCGCCTTGGCGTACGAGTTCATCCGCAAGCTCTGGCTGCTCGGCGGCGTCGACGACATCCTCAACAAGGACCGCCGCGACTACTTCGTGGGCCTGCAACTGCGGTTCAACGATCAGGATTTGAAGACGATCCTCCCTTTCGCGCCCAAGGGTTTTTAGAGCCTGGTGCTTTTCGCCGATCTGGGCGCGTGGGCGTCGTTGTCGTCGTCACCGTACTTGCGTACGGCTCCTCCTCCGCCTAGCCCACGCACCCAGCTCGACGAAAATCACCGACGGCTCCGGGGCTGGTGTCGTTTGACCTCTCGCGGCGTGTGCTAGAACCCGGCGCCTATGCGCGCCATTTCGTGGACTGCTCTCGCGTTTGCCATTCTCGCTGCCGGCGGGGTCGCTGCTTGCGAAGGGTGTCGCACGCCGCCCGCCACCAACGGGACGACGGGCGTCGCAGCCGGGAAGCCCACGCTGCGGCTCTACGTGACGAGCACCATCGCCGGCGCGCTCGAGCCGTGTGGGTGCAGCAAGGATCAGCTCGGCG
>JBDTXR010000073.1:0-26916 GCA_040006075.1 Byssovorax sp.
GCCTCACCAACAGCGTGATCCTCGGCCTCTCGCCCGGCGCGACCAGCGAGCAGACCTTCGTCGATCCCCACGTCGTCTTCGACGACATGAGCTCGCTGAAATCCACCGTGAAGGCCCTCGGCGCGATCCTGAACGGCTTTTACAACGATCTCGACACCATGCAGGATCCCACGTGCACCACGGGGAAGCTCTCGCAGTCGACGATCCTCACGGTCCACGGCGACACGCCGCACACCCCGCTCCAGGCCTCGGCCTGGCCCGACGCCACACCCAAGAACTCCAACTGGATGTACGTGATGGGCGGCGGTCACCTCCGCACCGGCTGGTTCGGCGGCGTCCACCTCGACGGCAGCGTCGACGGCTTCGACGCGGCGAGCGGCATGGCCGTCCCTGGCAAGTCCTCGAACGAGACCTCGACCGCGGCCGGTACGGCGGTGGCCTACGCGGTCGCCAAGGGCGACATGAAGCTCGTGACGTCGTTCTCGGGCAACATCGACATCAAGGGCATCATCGTCTGACCGAGGACTGATGGCGTTTGCGATGGCCCGGGGTTTGGCGTAGATCGGGCTCGATCTCATGAGCGACGAAGCCCACTCTCCCGAGTCCTCCCCCGAAGCCGACCCGAGCTCGTCCGGGACGTCGGAGCCGGGAGCACCGAGCTCCGCCGCCCCGACGTCCGACGCTGCGCCCGACCCCGAACCGGCGGCCGCGCCGAACCCCGAGGTCGCCGACGCTGCGAAGGTCGAGGTCGAGGTCGCGCCGAAGCCCGCGGTCGTCGCGCCGCCGTCGATGCGCCCGAACTACGTCTTCCTGGGCCTCGTGTCGATCCTCACCCTCGCTGCCGATCTCGGCTCGAAGATCTGGGCCAAGGGTCACCTCGAAGACGCGAAGTCGTTTGCGGACAGGCACGTTGACGTCGTCCCGCACTTCATGTCGCTCACGTTTGCGGCCAACAAGGGCGGCGCGTGGGGCCTGCTCCAGGGAGAGCCGGAGTCGGTGCGTCGCCCCTTCTTTTTCAGCATCTCGCTGCTCGCGGTGATCTTCATCGTCTCGCTCTACCGGCGCCTCGCGCCCGACCAGACGGCGCTGAAATGGGGCCTCCCGCTGGTGCTCGGCGGCGCCCTGGGCAACCTCGTCAACCGCATCCAGTACAACTTCGTCGTCGACTTCATCGACGTGTACGCCAAATGGGGCGGCGAGAACCACCACTGGCCCACGTTCAACATCGCCGACGTGGCCATCGTCGCGGGGGTGGGGCTCATGGCCATCGACATGTTCACCTCGCGCAAGCCCAAGGCGCCTGCGCCGGCCGCCACCGCGGAAGAGGCGCACCGTGCGCCCTGAGCTGTTTCGCGTCCTCGACATCGCGTTTCCGGCCTATTTCCTCCTGCTATTAACGGGGTTTCTCTTCGCCACCGCCTCGGGCGCCGTCTGGGCCCGGCGCATCGGGAAAGACCCCGACGTCGTCGTCGATCTCGGCCTCGCCTGCCTGCTGATGGGCGTGGTCGGCGGCCGGCTCCTCCACGTCTTCGCCGACGGCTATTTCATGGATTACGTGCACCTCTGCACCGATCCCAAGCTCGTCGACTGGAAGGTCGAGCAGGCCCTGTGCGCCACGCGCTACAAGGGCGAATGGGACGCGGCCAAGGGCGTCTGTCACCCCATCGCGCAAGACTGCTTTGCCTGGGCGAAGTTCTGGGCCGGCGGGCTCACCTACTACGGTGGCTTCATCGGGGCGTCGGTCGCGGCGGTCTACCTCCTGCGACGCGATCGCTTCCCGTTCTGGAAAGCGGCCGACATGGCGGGGTTTGCGGTGCCGCTCGGGCTCGGCTTCGGCCGCATGGGCTGCCTCCTCGCCGGCTGCTGCTTTGGCAACGAGACGTCGAGCTCGCTCGCCATGGCCTTCCCCCCGCACAGCCCTGCGAGCGAGTCGCAGTTCAAGCTCCACGAGCTGGTCACGGTGGGCGAGTGGTCGCACCCCGTGCACCCGACCCAGATTTACGAGTCGGCGTTCTGCATCGCCATCGCGGCGATTTGCCTGCTCTACGTGCATGGCCGCAAGCGCTACGACGGGCAGGTGTTCGTGGCCTTCCTCGGGCTCTACGCCATCGGCCGCTTCCTGGTCGAGTTCCTCCGCGCCGACGATCGAGGCGGCCTCCTCTCGCTCTCGACCTCGCAGATCATCGGCGTGGTCATGCTCGCCGTCGCCGTCGCCATTCACGTTCGCCTCGGCCACGCAGCCGGGCGGCCGGCCTCGCCGACGCCCCACGCGGCCTGATCCGCGAAATCCGCACCAGGTTTGGCGGTGGCGCGAGGATGCTCGTATCCTCGGCGCATGCGCCTTGCCCGCTGGATCCCGATCGTCGCTTGCGCCGCGCTCTTCGTCGCGTGCAGCTCTACCAAGACCAACCCGGGGCCGCCGCCGCCGTGCCCCGCGTGCATGTCGGCAGGCGCTCTCATGGTCGATCCCACCACGACCAGCACCGGCGCCGGCGGAGCTCCGTCGAAGGACGGCGGCCATGGCGGGGGAGACACGGTGACGGTCACCGGCGACGTGGCCACGGTCAACAACCTCAACTTCGACGCCGCCGTCGCCTACGCCAAGCCAGCGACGGTGTACGTCTATGCCTATGGCACCTCGGGCCAGGAGCTCAGCCAGCCGTACAACGGCACCACGTTCAGCATCGACAACGTCTCGACCGGAGAGAGCTGGTTCCGGGTGTTGCCGAAGGACACCACAGACACGGTGTTCCCCACCTACTCGGTCCAGAACGTCGGGACTGCCAAGCTCCAGCTCCCGCTCCTCGACAAGCAGATCCTCACCACGATTGGCCTCGACGCCGGCCTCGCGCTCGCCGACCTCGACGCGCAGATCGTGATCGCCGTGTCGCGCGGCGGGAAGCCGCTCAGCGGGATCAAGGCCGAGAGCCTCGGCGCCGGGGAGATCGTCTACGACTTCGCTCCTTCCAGCTACAGCAAGCAGAACGGCGTCACCGGCGATCGCGGGATCATTATCCTGATCAACATGTCGGCGACCTCGATCACCCTCACCGACACCGCCACGAAGACCACGTATCACCCCGTGGTGCGCCCGGATCCGGGGACGGCCACGCTGCTCGGCCTCGAGCTCTGAAACGGAGATCGACGTTCGGTACGCAGCTTCCGGGAGGCTCGCGTCCAGCGCCGGATCAACCCCCCAGCCGGGCCCTCGCCGCAAGCAAGGTATTCTCCAGCAGACAGGCAATCGTCATCGGGCCCACGCCGCCCGGCACCGGCGTGATCCACGCCGCGCGCTCCATCGCAGCTGCGGTATCGACATCGCCGCAGAGCTTCCCCTCGGGCGTCCGGTTGATCCCCACGTCGATCACCGTCGCTCCTTCCTTGATCCAGTCCCCCTGAATCATCTTGGCCTTGCCGACCGCGGCAATCAGCACATCCGCTTCCCTGCAAACGCCCGCCAGATCCCGCGTCCGCGAGTGCGCGATCGTCACTGTCGCATGCTGCGCCAGCAAGAGCTGGGCGATGGGCTTCCCCACGATATTGCTCCTCCCCACCACCACCGCGCGTGCGCCAGAGAGCTTCGTTCCGGCCTCGGCGAGGAGTCGCATGCAGCCGCGGGGCGTACATGGCACCAGGCCCGGCCGGCCCGCCGAGAGCAGGCCGGCGTTCAGCGGGTGGAACCCGTCGACGTCCTTCGAGGCCGGCACCGCGTCGAGCACGCGCTGCTCGCTCATCCCCTTCGGCAAAGGGAGCTGGACCAGGATCCCGTCGACCGCGTCGTCGGCGGCCAGGCCACGGACCAGCTCGAGCACGGCCGCCTCGGTCGCGTCGGCCGGGAGCCGATGGAGCCGCCCGCGCATTCCCACCTCGATTGACGCCTTTTCCTTGTTGCGCGTGTAGACCTGGCTCGCCGGATCGTCGCCGACCAGGACCACGTCGAGGCCCGGCGCGCGGCCGTGCCGGGCGACGAAGCGCGCCACGTCGAGCCGGACTTCGTCGCGAACCTTCTGGGCGATCGCCTTGCCGTCGAGGAGCTGGGCCGTCATGACGGCGGAGCTTAGCCGAGATGCGCGCGAGTCGGCACCTTCAACCGGCCTCGGTCCTGGCCAAGATCGCCCGAGCGGTGATACCTCCATGGCGTGGACGCACTCGCTACCGATCTCTACCAGCTCACGATGGCCGCCGGGTATTTCCACCGCGGAATGACCGGCGCCGTCGCCACCTGCGAAATGTTCGTGCGCCGGCTCCCCCGCCGGCGGCGCTACCTCCTGGCGATGGGGCTCGAGCGCGCGCTCGTGTACCTGGAAAATCTCCGCTTCACCGAGGACGAGATCGCCTATCTCGCCACCGTCCCCGCGCTCCGCGACGCGATGACCCCGGCCTTCGCCGACTTCCTCCGCGCGCTCCGCTTCACCGGCGACGTCGACGCGATGCCCGAGGGGACGGCGGCGTTCGCCAACGAGCCGCTGGTGCGCGTGCGCGGCCCGCTCGTCGAGACCCAGCTCGTCGAGACCTTCCTGCTCTCGGCGATCAACCACGCGACGATGATCGCCTCCAAGGCCGCGCGCGTGGTCGAGTCGGCCGGCAGCGCCGCGGTGATCGAGTTCGGCACGCGTCGCACCCACCCGGCCGCGGCGGTCGACGCGGCGCGCGCGGCCTACGCGGCGGGCTTCGCGGCGACCTCGAACGTCGAGGCCGGCAAGCGCTTCGGCGTGCCCGTCACCGGCACCGCGGCGCACATGTGGACGATGGCGCACGACTCCGAAGAAGAGGCTTTTGCCGGGTACACCGCGGTATTTCCGAGCGCGTCGATCCTGCTCATCGACACCTACGACACGCGGAGAGGGGCCGAGCGCGCCGCGAAGATCGCCGGCGACAAGCTCAAGGGCGTGCGCCTCGACTCGGGCGATCTGCTCGAGCTGAGCCGCGCGGTCCGGGTGATCCTCGACGAGAACGGCTGCAAAACAGCGCAAATCGTCGCCTCGGGCGACCTCAACGAGATCCGGATCGCCGAGCTCCGCGCCGCCGGCGCGCCCATCGACAGCTACGGCGTCGGGACCGATCTCGTGACCTCGCTCGACGCGCCCGCGCTCGGCGGCGTCTACAAGCTGGTGGAGCTCACGCAGAACGGGAAGACCCGGCCGATCGCCAAGTTCTCCGAGGGGAAAGGCACATTTCCCGGCGCGCACCAGGTGCTGCGCTTCCACGACGCGGCCGGGAAGATCACCCGCGACCTGGTCACGCTCGACGGCGAGGCGACCGATCCCGGCTGGGGTGAATCGCCGGTTCCGCTCTTGATCCCGGTGATGCGCGCGGGCAAGCGCGTCGCGCCCGCCGAGCCGCTCGCGGCGATCCGCGCGCGCGCCGCCGCGTCGCGCGCCTCGCTGCCGGCCGATCTCCACCTGCTCGAAGATCCCACGCCGGCGTGGGTCGGCCTCGCGCCGCACACCTCGCCGCGGCTCACGGCGCTGGTCGCCGAGGTCCGCGCCGCCTATGCCTCGCCGCAGAAGGAGTCTCGCTGATGGCCGCTCGAAGGGTGTTCGTGGACGTCGACGTCCAGCGTGATTTTTGCGAGCCGACCGGGGCGCTCTTCGTCGCCGGATCGCCCAATGCCAGCTTCCGCGAGCTCACGCGCTACGCGGTCGATCAGCAGATCCCGATCCTCGGATCGGTCGACTCGCACGCGTGGGATGCCTGGGAGTTCGCCACCAGCGCGACGGCGGCGCCGAGCGGGGGGAAGCCGAATTTCCCTGATCATTGCGTGAAGGGGACGGCGGGCTGGCTCAAGATCGACGGCACGCTCCCGCCGCGCTTTCGCTTCCTCCCCAACGTGCCCGACGCGCCGTTCGAGAGCGTCGTGCGCGAGGTCGCGAGCGGCGCGACGCAGGGCGTGTACTTCGAGAAAGAGGTCTACAGCCTCTTCGCGAACCCGCTGGCCGAGCCCTTCCTGAAGGCTCTTTTTGCGACGTTCGCCGGGCCGCCCGAGCTCTTCGTCTACGGCATCGCCACCGACTACTGCGTCAAGGCCGCGGCGCTCGGCCTGCGCGAGCGCGGGTACGCCACGACGCTGATCACCGACGCCGTGGCCGGGATCACCAGGGAAGGCACGGACGCCGCGCTCCGCGAGATGGCCGACGCGGGCGTCGGGATGATCGAGCTCGCGAGCCTGATCGGAGCTTCGTCATGAGCGCGACCGGAGAGAAGAAAGAGTACCCGCGCCCCTCGCTCACGGCCGACGTCGTCGCGCTCTTGCTCGATGAAGGCGGCCTGCGCGTGCTCTTCATTCGCCGCGGAAACGAGCCGTTCCAGGGATCGTGGGCGCTGCCCGGCGGCTTCTGCGAGCCCGGCGAGACGGTGGCCCAGGCCGCGGCGCGCGAGCTCACCGAGGAGACCGGCGTGAGCCAGGTGCGCCTCGAAGAGCTCGGATCGTTCACCACGCCGGGGCGCGATCCGCGCGGGTGGGTGGTGACCGTCGCCCACCTCGGTTTTTTGCCTGCGGATCGCGCGGGCGAGGCCGTCGGATCCGACGACGCCGCCGAGGCCGCGTGGCTGCACCTCACCATCGATCGCGACGGCGCGTACCGCCTCGAGCACGCGGGCGCGCCGGTGACGACGCTGGCGTTCGATCATCGCGAGGTGATCGCGCTCGCGGTGCGCCGCCTGCGCGAGCGCGTCGCCGAGCTCGCCTTCGCGCTGATCCCGGAGCCGTTCACGCTCGCGGAGGCGCAGCGCGCGTTCGAGGTGATCCTCGGCGGCCCGCTCGATCACGCGGCATTTCGCGCGGAGATCGCGCGCGAAGGCGTCCTGCGCCAGGCGACCGAGGCGACGCCCGGAGCGCCGCGCTACCACGCGATCTCGCCGCCGATCGAGCGCCGCTGGCCCTTCGCCGGAGCGGCGAGGTAGCGCCATGGGCATCCTCGTCTTCGGCCTCACCGGGGGCCTCGCGTCCGGGAAGAGCACCGTGGCGGCCCGCTTCGCCGCCCGCGGCGTCCCGGTGATCGACGCCGATCTCATCGCCCGCGAGGTCGTCGAGCCGGGCAGCGAAGGCCTCGCCGCGGTCGTCGCCGAGTTCGGCGAGAGCGTCCTCGCGCCCGACGGATCCCTCGATCGCGCGCGCCTCGGCGACGTGGTCTTCGCCGCGCCCGACAAACGCCGCGGCCTCAACGCGATCTTGCACCCGCGCATCGCCGCGCGGAGCGCCCAGCGCATCGCCGCGCTCGACGCCGCGGGCGAGACGCTCGCGTGCTACGAGGCCGCGCTCCTGGTCGAGAACCACCTCGCCGACGCCTTTCGCCCGCTGGTCGTCGTCGGCGTCCCGGTCGACGTCCAGCTCGCGCGCGCCATGGCCCGCGACGGATCGACCGAGGAGCAGGCCCGCGCCCGCGTCGCCGCGCAGCTCCCGCTCGCGAACAAGATCGCCGCCGCCGACTACGTGATCGACAACGCCGGCGACGCGTCGACGACGGAGCGCTGCGCCGACGAGGTGATCGACGCCATCCGCGCTTCGCTCGTTTGATGCGCCGGACGTAGCTTTCGCGATCTCCGGGGGATATACGAAGAGCTCCGCCGGAGATCCTTCGCCGATGATCCGACCCTTGCTCCATCGCTACGCCGTGCTCGCCACGCTCCTGGCCGTCGGGTGCGGCGACGGATCGCCGAGCGCGACGAGCGGATCGGCGTCGACCGGCGCGGGCGGCTCCGCGGCCTCCGTGGGATCCGGCGGCGTGGGCGGATCCGGCGGGATCGGCGGCGGATCCAGCGGATCCGGCGGCGCGGGCGGGTCGGGGGCAACGAGCGCCAGCTCGAGCTCGGGCGGCCCGATCTGTCCGGCCGACATGGCGCTCGCCGACGGCTTCTGCATCGATCGCTACGAGGCGCCCAACCTGCCCGGCGAGCGGCCGCTGGTCATGGAGAGCGCGACCAAGGCCGAGGCCTGGTGCGCGACGAACGGCAAGCGCCTCTGCACCGAGGACGAGTGGGACACCGCCTGTGAGGGGCCGAATCAGTCGACGTATCCTTACGGCACCATGCACGTCGACGGGCAGTGCAACGACGACAAGACCTGGAAGGCCGTCGACGAGGCCGCCCTCAACACCTGGCCCGCGCAGGCCGCCAAGAACGAGGTCGAGAAGCTCTGGCAAGGCTCGCTCAGCGGGGCCGATCCCGGGTGCGTGAGCGGCTATGGCGTGTACGACATGACCGGCAACGTGGAAGAGTGGGTGGTGCGGACCAAGCCCCACGCCAACAGCTATCCGCACGTGCTCAAGGGGTGCTACTGGGCAGGGTGCTTTGGCGGGAGCAAGCCCACCTGCGCGTCCACCAACCCGGCGCACGCCGATGGATTCGAGTACTACGAGACCGGGTTTCGCTGCTGCGCGGATCTGGGATGACGCAAAATGCGAAGGCGGGAGACGGCGGGACGGTCTTCGACGACGACTGAGCATCCGCAGTGGCGGCCAGGAGCCTCCGCGCCTAAGGTGGGCCGATGACGACGCCCGCCGCGCTGAAGCTGCCTCCCGCGGCGACCGAAGCCGAGCTGCTCGCGCTCCCCGAGCAGGGGCGAGGCTTCGAGCTCCTCGACGGGCAGCTGGTCGAGAAGCAGGCGGGCTTTCGCCACGGGCGCGCGCAAGTGCGGCTGGGGCAGCGCTTGCTCCCCTACGATCGCCGGTCGGGCGGGGGCGATCGTCCCGGCGGGTGGTGGTTCCTCGCCGAGCAACTGGTGACCTTCGCGGCGAGCCAGATTCTGCGCCCGGACGTGGCCGGCTGGCTGCGCGCGCGCTTGCCCGAGCCGCCCGCGGAGCAAGACACGGTGGTACGAGTGCGGCCGGACTGGGTCGGAGAGATCATTTCGCCCTCCAATGCCGGCAACGATCTGGTCAAGAAGAAGCGCATTTACTACCAGCACCAGGTCCCACACTACTGGATCATCGATCCGCGGGACGAGAGCCTGACTGTGCTGCGCTGGACGCCGGAGGGATATACCGAAGTGCTGGTCGCGCTGCGCGGGGAGAGCGTCCGGCCGGAGCCCTTCACCGCGGTGGAGCTGGCGGTGGGCGTGCTCTTTGGCGACGACGACGAGCCTTCGAGCCTGCCCGGGTAAGGCTCCCGTCGTCCGCCCTACGGGGACAGTCTCTTGACGCCTTCCGAGTGGAGTCTGCCGACTCATGGATGCTGGAATGAACACCGGAGTGCGTTCGAGCAGGGCAGGGGACGCGTCGACGCTGCGGGCCATGCACGGGCTGCCCGAGGCCGCGCTTCGGCAAACGGTGCTCGGCGAGCGGCTCGCGCAGCAGAGCGCAGCGTCCGCGGCGGCGCTGATCGAGCAGATCCTCCGCGGCGCGGCGGCCGGCGATCCCTCGTCGCGAAGCGGGGCCGTGGCGCTCACGCTCTGGATCCTCGCGGAGCCAGCCGGATCCGCGATCGTCGCGCGGATCCGCGAGGCCGCGCTTGCCGGGGGCCGCCTCGCGGTCGCGGCGATCCTCGGCGCGGGGCCGGCGCGCTGCGCGATCGCCGCGCGCGGACGCCTCGCCGAGATCGGGATCGCCGTGGAAGGGCCGCTCGCGATCCTCGTCGAGGGGCCGATGGCGTTCATGTACCGCCCCGCGTGGCGCCGCCTCCTCACCCGTACGCGCCTCCATCAGCTCCTCCGCCACCACGATCCACGCATGATCCGCCGCCTGGTCGCGTCGCGCGCGATCCTCCTCGAGCACGTCGTCACCATCGCCGCGCGCCGCCCCACCACCGCGGCGATCGTCCGCGAGATCTGCGCGAGCCGGCGCTGGATGCTCCACGCCGAGGTGCGCGAGGCGATCGCGGCGAACCCGTTCACGCCCGCCGACGTGCTGCTCGCGCTGCTCCCGACGCTCCCACGGATCGAGCTGCGACGGCTGCGATCGGGCGCGTCGACGGCCCTCGTCGCCGGAGCGGCGGGACACCTGCTCGACCTCGGCTTGCGGGCAGAGCGGATCCCATGACACTGTGCCGACGCGCAGTATGTCGTCGTTCCTCACCAAGCTCGGTCGCCTTCCGGCGTCGATAAGCGGCAACCCGCTTCCGCCGCTGTCGTCCGAGGCTTCGTTTCCCGTGGTTTCGGCGCCGAGCGTGCCAGTCGCCACCGGCTCGGGGCGCCCCTCGCTCGACGAGCTCCGCGATCGCATCGCCCGCATCGTCGCGCGCGACGTCCCGCCGCCGCCGCGCGCCGATCCCACCCGCGGCGAGCTGCCCTTCGTCCTTCAGCACACGCCGACCGGCCCGCTCTACTTGCACCGGGCGCGCTCCCCGCTTGGCGCGCGCGTCGGTCGCGCTCCGCTCTACGCCGCCTTGCACGCCGATCCGGCGATGATCGCGCTCCTCGCGCTCGATCCGGTGCTCGCGGGCTGCGATCCGAAGCGCGCGCTCTACCTCGACACCGAGACCACCGGGCTCGCGGGTGGAACCGGCACGGTGCCCTTTCTGCTCGGCCTCGCGTGGCTCGATCCCGAGACCAACCTCTTCGTGCTCGAGCAGGCGCTGCTCCGTCGGCTCGGGGAAGAAGCGCCGATCCTCGATCTGCTCACCGAGCGGCTCGCGCAGGCGTCGATGATCGTCACCTACAACGGCAAGGCCTTCGACATGCCGCTCCTCCGCACGCGCTACGTGATGAACCGCGTGCCCAAACCGGTCGAGCCGCCGCACCTCGATCTCGTGCACATGGCGCGGCGGATCCACAGGACGCGGCTCAAGAGCCGGACGCTGGTGGCGATCGAGAACGAGGTCCTCGGCCGCGGGCGGATCGGCGACGTCGCCGGCGGCGACATCGTCGCGACCTACGCGCATTTCCTCCGCACCGGCGACGACGAGGCGCTCCTCGGCGTGGTCGAGCACAACGGCGCCGACGTGCTGACCATGGTCGCGCTCGTGGGCCTCTACGGCGAGCCGCTGGGCGAGCGCGCCGCGGGCGAGATCGACTACGCGCCCGCCGCGCTCGACGGATCCGATCTCGCGGCGGCGGCCTCGGTGCTGCGTCGCGCGGGCGCGCTGGATCAAGCCGATACGCTGGCGAACGCGGCCCTCTCGCGTGGCGGCGGCGCCCAGGCGCGGCGGGCGCGCGGCGACATCGCCAAGGCCCGCGGCGACAAGGCGCGCGCGCTCGCCGACTACGAAGCGCTGGCGTCCGAGGTCGACGACGCCGACGTTCGGCTCGAGCTGGCCAAGCTCTACGAGCACCACGTCCGGGCCTTCGACAAGGCCCTCGGCGTGCTCTCGCAGGGCACCGGCGAGGAGAGCTGTGCCATGGAGAAGCGGCGTTTGCGCCTGCAAAAGAAGCTCGATCGCGCGACGGCGCCTCCGGCCGCGAAGGCCGAGCCGAAGCGACGCAAGAAGGCGGTTCGCGGCAACGGCACGCTGCTGCTCGAGTTCGGCGACGGCTGGCTCGGCGACGCGGAGAGCAAGTGATCCGGGCAGCCCTCGCGCTCGCGCTGGCGCTCGGGATCGGGATCGCGATCGCGGGCTGCGGCTACACGCTCGCGAACACGCCCGACGCGGCGCTCCCCCCGTTCACGGTGCGCGCGGCCGAGGCGAGGACCCCGGATGGATCGGTGATCAGCGCGGCAATCAACGGCGCCGAGAGCGAGCTCTCGCGGGCCGGCCTGCTCGCGGTGCGCGGCGACGGAGCGGTGTTGACGATCGCCATCCTCCGCGTCGCCGAGCGCAGCGAAGGGATCGCCGCCGGAATCACGACGAACGCCACCCCGATCGCGCGCGGGATCCGCCTGACGATCGCCGCCCGCGCGACGACGACGGCCCCGGCGCGCGACAGCGGCGAGATCGAGGTGAGCGAGGTCTTCGCCACCCCGGAGAGCGCGACGATTGGCCTCCTCGCGCGCGACGAGGCCGCGCAGCGCGCGGGCCTCCGGCTGGGTCAGCGCCTCGCGCGTCGCGTGCTGGGCGACGTCGATCCGGGCGAGCCCTGATCCGCGGATGGACTAAGCTCCCGGGGTGATCGAGCACGAGGTCTGGCCGGTCCACGACGAGCTCGTCCGCAAAGGCGCGCTCGCTCCCGCGGCGCTCGGCGGCGACGACGAGCGCGCCTGGCTCGACTGCGATCTGGCGTCGCTGGCCGAGAACTGGCTCGGAGAGCGCCTCGATCCGCGCGAGCTCGACGAGGCGCGCCGCCGCGATTGGCAGTCTCGCGCCCTGGAAGAGCCGGCGATGCCGCTCGCCCGTCGCACCAAGTACGAGCGGTGCTACTGGCTCCTCGACGGCGGCGAGCGCAAGGGGACGATGGCCCTGGCGACTGGCACGCTCGGCGGATCCCGCCTCTACCTCGCGAGCTTCTACGTGTACCCCCCGTACCGCGGCGACGGCGTGGGCCGCCGCGCCATGGCCCGCCTGACTGACGCTCTCGGCCGCCACGGGCTCGGCCTCAAGCTCGACACGAGCTGGTGCTGGCAGCGCACGGTGCGCTTCTACCTGAGCGCCGGGCTCTGGGTGCGGATGTGGAAGCGCGATCTCGAGCTGTGCTGGGATCCAGGCACGCCCGCGCCGATCCTCACGATTGGCGACGAGACAGCGACCCTCTCGGTCGCGATCGAGGGCCGCCCAACGCTCCTCGCGCGGGCGCGCCGCCGCGGCGACGTCCTCGAGCTCGACCAGCCCGCCAAAGCACTCTCCAGCGACGAGAGGCTCGGGGAGGCCTGCTGGCACGCGGACGGCACACTGGCCCTCGGGCTGGCGCTGCGCGGGTGGCCGCTGGTCCGATCTCCCGAGCAGTGGGCGCGCTCGTACCACGCCGACGGCGGCCCTCCCGAGGCCCTGGCCTACAAGATCACCCTCTGGGAGGCCTGGGCCCGCAAGCGGGGTTGGACGGCGACGACGCCGCGGATCCCGGCGATGGTTTACCCGACCTGGGAAGAGTTCGAAGCGATGTGGGCCGCGGATCGCCGCGCGTTCGAGCGAGGCGATCCGGGCACCTGAGCGCGGCTGTCGCGATCAGAGCTTGCAGTCGCCGACCTCGACGAAGGTCGTATACGCCGCGCGATCGAAGAGGACGACCTTGACGAGCAAAGGCACCTCGGAGTCGAGCAGGTGATTCCGGATCGCGCAGAGGGAGACCAGCGCGGCCTCGTCCATGGGATATCCATAGACTCCGGTGCTGATCGCCGGGAACGCGATGGAGGTGAGGTTGCGCGCTTTGCAGATCGCGAGCGCGCCCTCGTAGCAGCTCGCGAGGAGGGCCGGCGCCGCGCTCGGGGCGTGATGGTACACCGGGCCGACGCAGTGGATCACCCACGCTGCCGGGAGCTCGAAGCCGGGTGTCAACACCGCTCCTCCGGTGCGGAGCTGGCCTCCGGGGAGCGTCTTCTTGATTTCGCGGCAGGCCGCGAGCAGCTCGGGGCCGGCAGCCCGGTGGATGGCGCCGTCGACGCCTCCGCCGCCGAGGAGCGAGCTGTTGGCAGCGTTGACGATCGCTTGCGTGGCCTCGCGGGTGAGGTCGCCCTGGGCGAGGACGACTTCGCTGGATCCGACCTGGTAGCGCTGCTCGGTCATCGTTGTCGACCTCTGCTTTCGACAGCGAGCGTCGCACGCAGGGCGCGCTTGCTGCAACGGACGCGAGGGGGCTCTCGCCCAGATCGCGCGATGTCGAGGCGATCCGTCTTTCGCAACGCGAGTCTTCTCCGCTACATTCGCCGGGCTACACAACCTGCTAGGATGGCCGCATGACCACCAAGGTCCCCACGCCCTTGTTTCTGCCGGGTGCGCTGCCAATCGCTCCCACCGAGGCGGAGTGGGAGCGGATGACGCCGGACGAGCGGGAGCGTCTGCTGGTGAAGGTCCTCGATTCGCTCTCGGATCCGCGCAGCCTGATGTCGGAAGGGCGGCCCCACAAAAAGGCCAAGACCCGGGCCCTCGATCTGCTCGGCCTCCATTTCAAGACGATGGGGCGTGTCATCTACCTCGCCGAGGAGATGGCGGTCATGTATCCGGGCGAAGAGGTCTTCTCCCCCGACGTGTTAGCGGTCCTCGACGTGCCGCAGCCCGAGGAAGATCCGCGCATGGCGTGGGTCGTCGCCGACGAGAAGAAGGGGCTCGATCTGGTGCTGGAGGTGTTGCACCACGGCGATCGAAAGAAGGACCTCGTGGAGAACGTCGAACGGTACGCCCGGCTCGGCATCCCGGAGTACTTCATCTATGACCGAGGCCAGCAGCACGTCCACGGCTATCGCCTCGCGGATCGCAGCGCGCGGCGGTATCAGCGGATCGTGCCGCAAGTGGGCCGCTACAGCTCGATGATGCTAGGGCTCGACATGGTCATTCAGGGCGGCTCGCTGCGATTCTTCCAGGGCAGCGCCGAGCTCTTTGGCTCGAACGATCTGATCGATCGCCTGAGCGGTATGGTGGAAGATCTGGGAGCGAAGGCCGAGCAGGCTGCGGTGGAGGCCACCGCGAAGATCGAGCAGGCCGAGGCGAAGGCCGCGCAAGCGATCGCCGGGCTGCGTGAGGGAGTTTTCGTGGTGCTCGCCGCCCGGCGGATAGCTTGCTCCGAAGAGGCCCGAGCGCGCTTGATGTCGTGCGACGATCCCTCGACGTTGCAGCGCTGGATCGCGAAGGCAGCGACGGCGGAATCGGTTGAAGAGGTGTTTGCGGTGTAGGCGGTGATGGTGTGATGGTCGGCGGCTGCGGGGGCGACTAAGCTCGGCCGCATGTCCCCTGAAATGATCGGCCCGCTCCGGGTCCACTCCGCCGGCGGCTCGGATCGTCGCGGCGGAGGCGACGGCCCCGCGATCCTGCTCTGTCATGGCTTCGGCGCGCCCGGCGACGATCTGGTCTCGCTCGCGCGGGTGATCGACGCCGGCCCCTCCGTGCGCTGGTTCTTCCCCGAGGCGCCGCTCAGCATCCCCGGCGCCGGCCGCGCCTGGTGGCCGCTCGACATGGCGCGCATCCAGCAGATGATGATGCGCGGCGATCCCCGCGCGCTCGCCGAGGAGACGCCCCCGGGCCTGGCGAAGGCGCGCGAGGCGCTCGAGGCGACGATCGCCGCGCTCGAGACTGAGCGCGGCGTCGCGCGCGACAAGCTGATCCTCGGCGGCTTCTCGCAAGGCGCGATGCTCACGACCGAGATCGCGATCCACGCCGAGCGCCCGTTCGCGGGGCTCGCGGCGCTCTCGGGCAACCTGCTCTCGGCCGATCGCTGGATCGAGGCCGCCGCCCGATCGGGGCCGTCGATTCACGCCTTCATCGCCCACGGGCGCCGCGATCCGGTGCTCCCGTTCGCGGGCGCGGAGGCGCTGCGCGCGATGCTCGAAGAGGCCGGCGCGTCGGTCGACTGGGTCGCGCACGGCGGGCAGCACGAGATCCCGCCCCCGGTGGTGACGGGGCTCGCCGCGTTTGCCCGGCGACGCTTCTCGGCGTGATCCTTCGTCGGGCGATTGCCCCTGGTTTCAGGGGTGATTTTGCGAATAGTCGCGCCGGGTCCTCGTGGAAGCTTTGCGCTGGGAGGCACCTCGACTATCCTCCCGCCCGATGATTACTGTCGGCTGCGCTGGCTTTCCCGTGCCCGCGACGCGGTACTTCCGCGAGTTCAGCTTCGTCGAGGTGCAAGAAACGCATGTCTCGCTCCCCGGCCCGGGCACGATCCGGCGCTGGCGCCGTGAAGCGCCGGAAGGGTTCCGGTTTGCGCTCCTCGGTCCGCGCGAAGTCGGACAGGAGGGCTTCCGCGACGGCAAGGTGATCGAGACCGCGCTGAAGAGCATCGAGGCCATCGCCGAAGAGCTCGAGGCGCGCACCGCCGTGTTCGTCACCCCGCCCGAGTTCACCCCCACCAAGGCCAACAAGGCCACGGTGAAGGAGTTCCTGAGCGGCGTGAAATCGCGCTTCGATCGCGTGGTCTTCGAGCCCTCGTCGGGCTGGGACGCCGACGAGTGCGACGACCTGACCAAGGACGTCGGCGCCATCGCCGCGCGCGATCCGCTGGTCCACGGCCTGTCGAAGCTCCCGATCGCCTACTACCGCCTCCACGGGCCCGCCGGCCACAAGTCCCGCTACGAAGATCCGGCCATCGAGCGCCTCGGCGAGATCGCCCGCGGCGCGAAGCACACCGACGCGACCTACGTCTTCACCAACGTGGACATGTTCGCCGACGCCAAGCGCTTCAAGAAGGCGCTGAAGCTCTAGTCTCGATGGGGCTCTGCCCCATCCCCCGGCGCCGCTTCGCCACCATCGCCATCCACGCGCGAGCGGAATCGCCGAGGAATCAAGGCGATCCAGCGCGGCGGGAGCGACGGGCAAAGCGTCGCTCCTGGCCACCGCGGCTACTTGGTGCGGGTGATGACGTGGAAGCCGCGCGGGGTCTCCACGACTTCGGAGATGCCGCCGACGGCCATGCCGAAGGCCGCCTCGGTGAAGGCCGGCGGGAAGACGTTGCGCTCGAAGTTGCCGATCTTGCCGCCCGCGGGCTTCGAGAGATCGTCGTCCGAGAATTTCGCGACCAGCTCCTCGAAGGTGCCCTGGTGCGCGACGAGCCTGTCGTGGGCCTCGTCGGCGCGCTTCTTCGCGTCGGCCTTGGTCCTGGTCACCGTCTTCGCGGCGCCGAGCGCGCCCTTGTAGGCCACGAGGATGTGCGCGGCGCCGACGACCGTGAGCGGCGCGTCGGCCGACGGCGCGGCGGCCGGCGTGGGCTCGATCGAGGCGCGCGGGCCATCGACGAGCGGGCGGTTCGTGGGCGCGGGCACGGGCGCCGAGTCGGCCGGGGGCGGGTCCGGGGGCGGGGAAGCGGGGCACCCTGCCAGGGGGAGCGCGAAGATCGCGATCAGCGCCACGGCCCAGCGGAACGAGGGCGGGGCGGAGGCTCTTCGGCCAGGGGTCTCTCTCACGAGCAGATCGTATGTCGAAGCGCACGCCCCCCGTCAACCGCGCCGTGGTAACGAAGGATCGCGATGACCCGGATCCTCCACATCGAAGACGATCCCGCCAACCGGCTCCTCGTCCGCAAGCTGCTCACCAACGCCGGACACGAGGTGATCGACGCGGCCGACGGCCTCGAGGGCGTGCGCCTCGCCTGCGCCCAGCGGCCGGATCTGGTGCTGGTGGACCTCAACATCCCGGGGCTCGACGGCTTCGAGGTCACGCTCCGGCTGCGAGGCGAGGCCTCGCTCGCGGGGGTGCCGATCGTGGCGATAACCGCCGAGGGCGATCGCGAGACCAGCCTCGCCGTCGGCTGCGACGGGTTCCTGCAGAAGCCGATCGACGCGCGCTCGTTCTCCACGGTGATCCAGCGCTTTTTGAAGGGCGCGAAGGAGCTGCCGCCGCCCGGCGGGAGGGCGTCGGCGCGGCTCATGGAGCAGAGCCAGCGGATCGTGGCGCACCTCGAAGAGAAGGTGGCCGAGCTCAGCCGCGCCAACGCCCGCCTCCGCGAGCTCGACGCCGCGCGGATCGAGTTCTACCGCAACGTCTCGCACGAGCTGGCCACGCCGATGACGCCGATCGTCGGCTACGTAAAGCTGCTCAAGGACGAGGAGCTCGGGCCGCTGAACAAGCCGCAGCAGAAGGCGCTGCGGGCCGTGGACGACTGCGTGCGCCGCTTGCGCAGCCTGATCGACAACCTGCTCGACGTGACCGGCCTGGAGACGGGGCGGATGCGCTTCATCCACGCCGACTACGATTTCCTCGACACCACCCGGCGCGCGGTGGCCGCCGTCGCCGATCGCCTCGACGACGCCAGGGTCACCCTCGTGGAAGAGATGCCGCGCGGGCCGCTCACGGCCTGGGGCGACGCGGGCCGGTTGCAGCGCGCGATGACGCAGCTCCTCGACAACGCGGCGAAATTCACGCCCTCGGGCGGCACCGTCGGCGTGCGCGTGCTCCGCTTGCCGTCGGGCCACTACGAGCTCTGCGTCGCCGACACCGGCCCCGGGGTGCGGCCGGATCGGCTGGAGAAGATCTTCGAGCCGTTCTTCCAGGTCGATGGCTCGGTCACGCGCGAGCACGGCGGCGTCGGCGTGGGCCTGGCGATCGCGCGGCGCACGGCGCGCGGCCTCGGCGGCGAGGTGCGCGTGGTGTCGCCCTGCGCCGAGTCGATCGAGGGCGTGTCGCTCGGCGGCGCGGCGTTCTATCTGTCGGTCGCGCCGCGGGCCCCCGGCGAGATCCCGTGAGCCCACAGGCTCGCGCGCAGCTCGCCGGATGAAGAGCATCTACCTCGACTGGAACGCCACGACGCCGCCGCACCCCGAGGTGCTCGCGGCGATGGCGCAGGTCTGGGAGCAGGAATGGGCGAACCCGGCGAGCGTCCACGGGCCGGGTCGCAAGGCGCGCGCGCACGTCGACCGCGCCCGCGAGGCCATCGCGGCGCTGGCGGGCGCCCCGTTCGAGGCCCGCGACGTGGTGCTCACCTCGGGCGGGACCGAGGCCAACAACCTGGCGCTGGCCCACGCATTCGGCGCCCCGGGCGGCGCGCTCGTGACGAGCCGGATCGAGCACCCGTCGATTGTCCGCGCCGCCGAAGCGCTCGCCGATCGCGGCGTCGTCGTGGTGTGGGTCGCGCCCGAAGCGTCGGGCCGCATCGCCCCCGAGGCCGTCGCCGAGGCCATCGATCGCACGCGCGCCGCCGCCGAGGTGCGCCTGGTCACGGTGCAGGCGGTGAATCACGAGACCGGCGTGGTCCAGCCGGTGGCGGAGATCGCCGCCATCGCTCACGCGCGCGGGGCGCGGCTCCACGTCGACGCCGTGCAGGCGATGGGTCGCCTCGATCCCGAGGCGTGGCGCGGCGCCGATCTGCTCGCGGTGGCCGCGCACAAGCTCCGGGGACCGAAGGGGATCGGCGCGCTGATCCCGCGCCCCGGGATCGCCCTGCGCCCGCTGCTCTTCGGCGGCGCGCAGGAGCGCGGCCTCCGCCCCGGGACGCAGGACGCCGCCGCCGCAGCAGGGTTCGCCGTCGCCGCCGAACGCGCCGCCCAGGGCCCGCTCCGCTACGCGGCGGTCGCCCCGCTCCGCGACCACCTGGAGCGCGGCCTCCTCCAGCTCGCGCCGCGATCGCCGCCGATCCGCAACGGCGAAGCGCCGCGCGCGCCCCACGTGATCAACCTCTCGTGGCCCGGCTGGCGAGGCGACGAGCTCTGCGCCGCGCTCGATCTCGAAGGCGTCGCGGTCTCGAGCGGCTCGGCCTGCGCCGCCGGGACCGCCGAGCCTTCGCCGGTGCTCCGGGCGATGGTCGGCGAGGCCCGCGCCGCCTCGGCCGTGCGGGTGTCGCTGGGCGAAGCGACGACCCTCGCCGACGTCGACGAGGCCCTCGCGCGATGGGCCCGCGTGGTCGCGCGCGCCGCCCGCTGAGGCCTCGTTCGCGCGAATACCGCGACCCCCGCCGTCGGCGACGGCCGGCTCAAGCGCAGTCTCGGCGCAAACACCTGCGATCTCCCGCACTTGGCGTCACCGCTCGGTTCCTTCAGGAAGCCCCTGAGCCCTTCAGGGCAAACGCGCCAAGCAGGGCCGGGGTTGCCATTCAAGTGGCGGGAATCGTTGCAGTTGTTCGAGGGGGCCGGTCGTGAAAGGGTCGATCCATTCAAGAGAACGCGATCGAGCCTTTGCTGGGCGCCGGTTCAGCGCCTGTGAACAGCCTGGGGACAACCGCGCGAACAGCTCGAACAAACTTCAAGGATGAGGATTCATCTCATTGAAATAGCTGTCTATTTCCGTGCAATCGCTCCGGTAGACGCAGCGCTCGGCGGCCGGGCCGTAGGGGCCGACGCCCGGCGCACTCAGCGGCTCCGCGCCCTCGCGCCAGCCGTGGAGGCGGGCCGTGGGATCGGCGGCGAGGTGCAACGGGAGGAACGGCCGGACGGTGTGCGCCGCAGCGACGAGCGTTGGGACGACGACGACGGCGACGATGGCGCGGCGGGCGCGGAGCGTGAGCGCCTCGGCTCCGAGCGCGGCCGCGGCGACCAGCACGAGCGCGGCGGGCGCCCACCAGTTCGGCTCGGGCGGGACGCCGCGGACGAGGGCCGAGATCATCACGAGGGTGGTCATGGCGATTGCCACCGCGCGCAGTCCGAGGGGCACGCGGGGCAAGACACGCGCGCCGAGCCAGAGCACGGGCGGCGACCAGAGCAGCGCCTGCGCCGACACCGCCGCGAGGAGCGCACCGAGCGCGAGGCCGGGCGACCACCCCGCGGTGGCCGTCTGCGTGAAGGCGTGGTGAAGCTGAAACCGCAGGCTCGGCCCGAGCAGCGGCAGCGCGAGCGCGGGCCCGACGAGCAAGCCTGCCGAGCGAACGAAGGCGCGCCGTCGATCGGCCGCGCCGACGCGCAGCTCCGCCAGCGCGAGGACCAAGGCGATCGGGAGCACCACGACCTTGGCGAGCACGCCGACGAACAGCGCCGCCGCCGCGATGGCGAGGCCGCGGGGGCGCGCGATCGCGATCGCCAGCAGCGCCACTGCGATCGCGAGCAGCGCGGCGCCGTCGGGCGTGGTGATGAACCCGCCCGCGGTCGGCAGCAGCGCCCAGCTCCCGATCCACGCGGCGATCAGGACCCCTTCGCGCCGCGCGCCGAGCTGTCGCGCCAGCGCGACGACGGCGAGGCCCGTCGCCGCCGAAAACAGGATCGCCCAGAGGCGCACGCGCAGCTCGACCGGGCCGCCGAGGCGATCGCCCACGCGCAGCAGCCACGGCAAGAGCGGGGGATGATCGACGAGATCGGGGACGATCCCGCCGCGTCGCGCCGCGCAAAGATAGTACGCCTCGTCGGGCGAGAGCTCCGTACCGAGGGCGAGCGCGACGTGAAGCGGGACGGCCGCGGCGACGACGAGGACCGCGCCGAGCAGCCCCTCCGTCGGCCGCGGCGCGGGCTCGCTCACGGCGCTGCGCTGCGCTGTCGAACCACCTCGTAGAGCGCGATGGCGCCCGCGACCGAGGCGTTGAGCGAGCCGACCGGCCCGCGCATCGGGAGCCGCGCGGTGTGCTGGCAGGCCGCGCGTACGGGGCGCCGAATGCCCTTGTCCTCGGCGCCGATCACGATCACCACCGGACCGCGCAGATCGACCGCGCCGAGGTCGATGGTGCCCTGCGCGTCGAGCGCGACGGCCATGACCCCGCGGGCCGCGAGCGCCTGCAGCGCCTCGGCGAGCTGCGGCACGCGACACAGCGCCGCGTGCTCGATCGCCCCGGCCGACGCGCGAAACGTGGCCGGCGAGAGCGGCGCCGAGCTGTGCTCCGGCCAGAGGATCGCCGTCGCGCCGAGGGCCACGGCGCTGCGGATCACCGCGCCGAAGTTCTGCGGATCCATGACACCGTCGAGTGCCACGAAAAGCGCGGCGGGCCCGACCTCCAGCGACTCCAGCGGCACGAGGCGTAGCTCGGGCGCGAGGGCGATGGCCCCCTGATGACGCCCACCCGCGGCGCGGCGATCGAGATCCCCGCGCGACACCAGCTCGACCGTCACGCCGCGCCCCTCGGCGAAGCGGATCAGCCCCTCGAGCGTGGGCCCGCCGCTCTGCTGCACGAAGATCCGCTCGAGCTCCGCGCCGTGGACGCGGATCGCCTCACGAACGGGCTGGATCCCGAAGATTGCACGCCCCATCGCTCAGCTCGCTCCTTCGGATCCCGCGGCCGCGCGCTCGGCCAGGGCGCGCTCGATCTCCGCGACCACCGCGCGCGCGGCGGCCAGCGGATCGGCCGCGTCGCGGATCGGTCGACCGACGACCAGCAGATCGGCCCCGTCGGCGATGGCGCTCGTCGGCGTGGCGATCCGCTTCTGATCGCCCGCGGCGGCCCCGATGGGCCGGATCCCCGGTGTGACCAGCAGCGCGTCGGGCCCGAGCGCCGCGCGCAGCGCCCGCGCTTCGGCCGGCGAGGTGACGAAGCCGCGCACGCCCGCGCTCCAGGCCACCTTCGCGAGCCGGATCACCTGATCGCTCGGCGTGGCGTCGACGCCCTGGGCGCGCAGATCGCCTTCGTCGAGCGAGGTCAACACCGTGACCGCGAGGATCGTCAGCGGGCTCGCGGCCTCTGCGGCTCGCGCCACCGCGCGCCGGAGCATCTCGACGCCCCCCGACGCATGCACCGTGAGGTAGCGGACGCCCAGCGCTGCGGCGCTCGCGACCGCGCGATCCACCGTCTCGGGGATGTCGTGGAGCTTGAGATCGAGGAACACGTCCAGCCCGAGCTCGCGCCCGAGCGCTGCCGCGGCGGGGCCTTCGCTCACGAAGAGCTCGAGCCCCACCTTGAGCACGCCGATCGCCGGGGCGAGCCGCGTCGCCGCGATCCGCGCCTCGGCGAGCGTGGCGAAGTCGAGCGGAAACACCAGCCGCCGGCGGGCGGTCGTCATCGCATCGCGCATTGAAGCTAGATCAGAGGCAGCTGCAGAGCGGATCGCCCGGGGTGCAGTTGCACGCAGGCTTGGTGCCGCCGGCCGCGCCTGCGGGCCTCGGCCCACCGCTGCCGCGCGGCTTGCTGGCGTCGGCCGCCGCGCGTGCCTCACTGAGATCTTTCTGGAGCTTGAGCCGCGTCGACTCGTCGGTCGCGCTCGAGAGCTGGGCGAGGAGCGCGTCGACCTTGCGCTGCTGCTCGGCCGCCGTGGCCTCGGCCTTCTTCTTCTCTTCCTGCGCGAGCCGGCTCTGCTCGGCCGCGGCCTGCAGCTCTTGCTGCTGCTTCACGCTGTTCTGGTAGGCGAGGAAGCCGCCGCCGCCGCCGATCAGCGCGACGGCGATGCCGCCGGCGATGAGCATGTTGCGGAGCTTCTTCTTGCCCTGATCCTGCTGGATCACCGCGAGCGAGCGCTCGTGCTGCTGCTGCGCCGCCATGGCTTCCATGCGGGCGCGCTGCTCGGCGTCGATGCGGGCCTTCTCGATCTCGGCGGTGCGGATCGCGTCGAGGCGCGCGGCTTCTTCGCGGCTCCGCTGCTCGTCGAGGCGACGGCGCTCTTCCTCGGCGCGGATGCGCGACTCCTCCGCGTTGCGGGCGGCGAGCTCGGCGTCCGACCGGGCTTTTTCTGCCGCGTTGGCCGCCGCAGTCCGGTCGGCCTCCTCGTTCTTGATCCGGTCCTCCTCCAGGTTCATCAGCTCCTTGAGCGAGAACAGGACCGAACTTTCCTTCTGTTCCGACATGACTTCGTGGCTCCTTGGCGCGGCCGCGTGCTCGTCCTTCGTCCGGAGGCTAGTATCGCCCGTACGGGTAGCTTCGATCAATCTTTCCAGCGACGCTCGACGCGAGGAGATTACTCCGATCGGCTCCCCGACTCAAACATGGAATTGGCCCGGCGCGCTCGCGAGGGAGCCCGGCGCGCCGTTTCCCTCGATGGCAATTGCCATCGGGCCGCGCCCTCCGCTACCGTCCCGGCTCCATGGCAAAGGTGATCAAGGCCCACATCACGGGCACGGTGTGGAAGATCGAGGTCAAGGTCGGCGACCAGGTCGAGGAGGGGACCACGGTCGCGATCCTCGAATCGATGAAAATGGAGATGCCGGTCGAGTCCGAGGAAGAAGGCGAAGTCGAGGAGATCCTCATCAAAGAGGGGCAGCCCGTGACGGAAGGCGCGCCGCTCATGACGCTGAAATGAGGGCCGCCACGCGCCTCATTTCGGTGGCGACGGCAGCGCTGCTCGCGCTGGTCGGGTGCGACGACAAGCCCGCCCCGGGCGCCGCATCGTCGACGGTCCCCGCGAGCGCCGCGCCGACCGCGACGACCGCGCCCTCGGCGAGCGCGACGACGCCGCCGGTGATCCCGGCGCCCCCGATGCCGCCGCGGCCCGTCCCGCTCGGATCGAGCGGACCGATCCAGCCCAGCGCCCCGGCCGATCAGCAGATGATGGCCATCGCCTACACGCTGGCCATGGTCACGCCCCGCGGGAACGATCCGCTCACCGCCGACAAGGCGTACACCGGCGACCTCGTGCCCAAGCTCGCGGTCGCCGTTCGCGGCGCCGACAAGGGCAAGACGCCGCCCGATCCAGTCAAGCTCCAGAAGGGCGATCGCAAGATCGAGGTCCAGATGGGCAAGGGCTGCACGGATCGCGTCCCGAGCATGCTCGCGCAGCGCGCGGGAACGACGCTCAAGGCCGCGTACGAGGCGGGCGTCCTGGTCATCTCCTGCCACGACGACAAGTGGGAGTGCCACCAGTCCACGCGCGACGTCGCAGACGTGCTCTGCCACGCGGCGCCCCGGCATTAGGATCAGAACGGCCGCGTCGTCGTCACACTTCGCCCGCGCGCGAGCGAAGAGGGCACCGAGGAGACGAACGATGCGGCGAGCCCTGGCGGCGGTTGCGGTGCTGTTGATCGGGTGCACGAGCCAGGCAGATCCGCCGCTCGCGCTGCGCGCGCCCGATCTCCCGGCGCGGGTCGAAGCGTTGCCTGCGGTCACCGCCGCGCCACAGCCGGTCCCATCGTCAACGGCGGTGACCACGCCGACCACGCCGGCTCTCGATCGCTCGCCGGCGGCCCTCGCAGCGCGCTACCCGTGGCCGAAATCGCGGCCCGACGCGCCCGCGGGCGATCGTCTCGAGCGGCGCTTCCCCACGCCGAGCCGCTACGTCCGCGCCGCGGTCGCCCCCGGCTCCTTCGGTGCATGGCTCCGTGATCTGCCGCTCGAAGCGGACCGCACGCCCGTCCTCAGCCACCGCGGAGCTGTCGTCCTGGGGCCGGATCACCCGAACCTCGCCGCGGTCGTTGCGATCGACGTCGGCGCGCAAGATCTCCAGCAGTGCGCCGACTCGGTCATTCGCCTGCACGCCGAGTGGCAATGGTCGCAAAGTCGCCGCGACGAGAGCTATCGCGCGGCCTCGGGCGCCGAGATGCCCTTCGCGCGGTGGGCGCACGGCGAGCGGATCACCGTCTCGGGCCCGGCCGGCAGCAAGCTCACCTGGGCTCCGGCGGCAAAGGCCGACGACACCCACGCGGCGTTCCGCGCTTACCTCGACGGCGTGTTTGGCTGGGCCAACACCGTCTCGCTCGCCCGCGATACCACGCCGATCGCGCTCGCCGATCTTCGCGCCGGCGACTTCGTGGTGCAGCCCGGCGGGCCCGGGCACGCGGTGCTGATCCTCGATCTCGCGACCAACCCGGAGGGCCAGCGCCTCGTCTTGCTCGGGCAAGGCTTCATGCCCGCGCAGAGCTTTCAGGTCCTCCACCCGGGCAAGCAAGATCCCCACGTCACCCTCGGCGCGAACGGCGACAGGGGCGCCTGGTTCCCCGTCGATCCGGAAGGCCTCCAGACGCCGTTCTGGCCGCGCTTTCCGTGGACGGCGCTCCACCGTTTCCCGGCGAGGTGATCGCGCGAGCCCGCCCGAAAACCGGCGGGCGCCCCGGGGCGGGCGTGATAAAGCTCCGGCCCAATGCAATCCACCGTGGCTGTTCCTTCGGCGAAGCCGGTTCGACGGGCCCCTTACGCCGACCTCCTGGCCGAGCTCAACCAGTCCCAGCCCGAGTCGGCGCGCGCGCGTCACGACGCCACCGTCGCCTTCGGACCGACGATGCGCGTCGAGCGCTTTGTCCTGGGCAACGGGCTCAAGGTGATGATCCTTCAAGACACCACCGCGCCGGTGATTTGCCTGCAAACGTGGTTCGGGGTCGGCTCGCGCCACGAGCGCGCGGGCAAGACCGGGATTGCCCACCTCTTCGAGCACCTGATGTTCGGCGAGACCGAGGACAACGCCCATGGCGCCTTCGATCGCCTGCTCGAAGAGGCCGGCGCCGAGACCAACGCGGCCACGTTCCTCGACTGGACGTACTACCACACCAACTTGCCGAAAGACGCGCTGCCCCTGGCGATGAAGCTCGAGGCCAACCGCATCGCCCGCCTCGTCCTCCGCGATCCGCAGGTCTCGAGCGAGAAAGAGGTCGTCGCCAACGAGCGCCGCCAGCGCGTCGACGACGACGTCGACGGCGCGGTGAGCGAGCTGCTCTACCAGGCGGCCTTTCAGCACCACGGCTATGGCTGGCCCACCATCGGCTGGATGGCCGACATCCAGGGCTTCACCACCGAGGACTGCGTCGCGTTCTACAAGACGTACTACGCGCCCAACAACGCGGTGCTCGTCGTGGTGGGCGACGCCTCGGTGGCCGACGTGCTCCGCTTGACGCAAGAGCACTACGGTCAGCTCGTCGCCGCCGATATCCCGGTCGAGAACGTGATCCCCGAGCCGCCGCAGACGGCCGAGCGCCTCGTCGAGACGAAGAAGCCCACCACCACGCAGAAGGTCGCCATCGGCTACCGCGCGCCCGCGCTGGGCGATTTCGATCACGCGCCGCTGGTGCTGCTCAACGAGATCCTCTTCGGCGGCCGCTCGTCGCGCGTGCACCGCGCGCTGATCCAGCAGCAAGAGATCGCCACCGACGTGCGCGGCTGGGTCGGATCGTTCCGCGATCCCGGCCTCTACGACATGTTCCTCGGCGCGCGCGGCGAGCACACCGTGGCCGAGCTCATGCGCGCGCTCGACGCGATCTTGCACGACGTGCGCAGCGCGCCGGTGACCCTGGCCGAGCTCGATCGCGCCAAGGCGCGGCTCGAGCTGTCCACGCTCCAGGGCCTGGAGAGCGTCGCCGGAAAGGCCGAGCAAATCGGCTTCTACGAGACGGTCCTCGGCGATCCAAACGAGCTGTTTCACCGCCTGGAAGCGTACCGCCGCGTCTCGCTCGCGGATCTGCTCCGCGTCGCGCGCCGCTACCTGGTGAGCTCGGCGCGGACCCGCGTCGAGGTGCTCCCCGACGGCGCCGCGGGAGACGGCGAGGAAGATGAAGACGACGCCGACGACGCGGCGGACGACGCGGCCCGGGAGGTGGCCTCGTGAGCGCCGCGGTGATCACGCCGGTCTTCGTCGAGTCGAGCGACGCGCTCCCGATCGTCAGCGTCCTGGTCGCGTTTCGCTCGGGATCGGCCTTCGATCCCGCGGGCCGCGAGGGCCTCGCGCGCATCGCCGCGCGGATGCTCCGCCGCGGCGCCGCGGGCCTCTCGTC
>JBDTXR010000074.1:0-26446 GCA_040006075.1 Byssovorax sp.
CCATGCTGTTCTGCTCGCGGGCGTCGAAGTGGTCGAGCCAGGCGGCGACGAGGCGACCGCCGCGGAGATCGCGGCGATCTTCATGAGGGATGATGTCGTTCGGATCGTCCTTGCGCTGGCCAGCGTAGGTGAACGGGCCGATCAGCGCGCCCGGGAGCCACGCCGACGCCTGGAGGCGGATGAGCTCGCCGCGCTTGGGCGACTGATCGAGGACGTGCTTCAAGGCCGCGTCGTCGAAATTCTTCGTGATTCCCGTGTTGTCGGTGGACTTGAGCCCGGGCTTGAGCTTGAAGGCCGAGGGCCTCACATAGATGATCTGCTCGCACGAGGTGTTGAAGCCGAACAGGTGATAGACCGCAGCGCCGATGACGCTGCCCGCGCTGGGCCGCTCCGGTTGCGTCTTCACGTCGGCCTTCATCAGGTACTTGCCCTTGCCGGGGACGCGCATCCGGAACCCGGCCGAGGCGCCGTTGGCCTTGCCCTGATCGACGAGCCATTCGCCGTCGGCGGCCGCGGCGGCGTCGAGCATGAGCTTGGGGTCGCAGGCGCCGCGCCCGACCTCGTCGACGGTCATCGGGGTCTTGCCGAGTCGGTTGGTGAACCAGGCCGAGTCGGGCGCCTCGTCGAGGCTGTTGGCGTTCACGGCCTCGCCCCCGGGATCGACGGCGAAGGCGCGGGAGAGGGGGCGAAAGAGCGTGTTGTCGGCGGCGTCCCAGGCGAACGACGACACGTACTCTTCCGGCGCGCAGGAGATGTGTTTGGGCTCCTTCTCGGTCGGCGCGGCGCGGCAAGGCACCGTGACCGAGCGGAGGTCGGTGTCTTTCCACAGCGGGTCGCGCAGCGGGAAGAGCCGCGGCTGCGAGGCGCAGGCGGAGACGCCGAGGGCGAGGGCGAAGGTCGCCACGAGGCCTGCCGTGGCGCGCGAGGTTCCTGGTCGGGTAGGGTTCATGATCTGCGCTTGCGTGGGTGTTCGCGTCTGGCTAGCTCGAAGAGATTTCAAAAGCCGCTCGTCCCGCCGATGAGGAGCCGGGCCTCGTTCAGGCGCGCCCCCTGGCCGAACGTCTCGGTGCCGGCGCCGACGAGGACGCTGAACGAGTGATCGCGCTGGCCGGCGGCGCGAATGCCGAAGTCGAACGAGAGGCGGAGGTTCTTCGGCTCGAGCCCGTCGAGGTGCTCGTTGAAGACGTTGCCGAGCGCGAGCTGCGCGTCGCCGTCGAGGAAGGCCCAGATTGGATAGCGGTACTCGAGCGTGGCGGCGGCGGCGCTCCGACCGAGGAGGCGGCCGTCGCGGAAGCCGCTCATCGGGTTGTTGCCGCCGAGCGAGACCAGCTCGACGAACGGGATTGGCTGGCCGCGAAGAGGATCGACGAAGAGCGCCGTGGCCGTGAGGCTGAGCACGTGGTTGTTGCCAGTGAGATCGACGAAGCCGCCGACGGCGCCGCCGTACTTCACCCACCCTGTCGCGTGCGGCGCGCGCAGATCGGCGCCGTACGATCCGCTGGCCTCGATCCGCACGCCGCTCCCGGGCTCGGGGCGCGGCCGGCGCGTGTCGAGCGCGATCATCCCGCCGGCGCGGAAGCCGGTATAGCCGGTGTCGTAGGCGGTGGGGATCGGGTAAGAGGGGCTGGCCGCGCGCTCGCGCACCGTGAGATCGCGACAGCAGAATTCGTCGTAAAATGAAGCGGTTCTCACGCCGACGAAGGAGTCGACCACGACCTCCTTCGACACCGCCACGTGGTACGTCGCGCTGCCGTCGAGCCAGTCGGCGCCGTAGCGTGCGCGGTCGACGAGGCGCGAGGTGGGGCCGATGCCGTAGAAGAAGAAGTCGGGCCGACGCGAGGCCTCGCCACGGATCTTGAAGTACGAGTTGGTGCTGAGCGGGATGCGATCGGCGATGGTGAGGCGCAGCCAGTCGGTCCCGCCAAAGGCCGCGTGGACGCGGAGCGCGTTGCCCTTGGCGAGGAAGTCGTCGGCGAAGAAGTACACGCCGACGCTGGTGCGGAAGCCAAAATCGATCAGCGCGGTGGGCACGATGCCAACCTTGTGGTCCGTGTCGAACGTGAAGAAGTCGGTGAGCGCGGCGATCCATTTGCCCTTCTCGGCAGCGACGGTGATCGCTCCGAGAGGCCGACGGAGCACGAACTCGGTGACCACGTGGATCGGGAAGAGGACCACGCGCGGGGCCCACAAGAACGCCTCACCGGCGGTGGTCGCTGGGGCGGGTCTGCCGTCGTAGCTCGGGAGCTCCCGCGGCGCCGACGGCGGTCCCGGAGGAGCTTGCGGCTTCGGCGGGGTAGCGGGCGCGGGTGGCTTGGTGGCGTCGTCGACAACGGGCGGCGCGGGCGCTGGCGACTTCATGGCGTCGTCGACGACGGGTGGCGGGGGCGCCGCGGCGAACGAGGCACGCGGACCGAGCGCGACCAGAGCACCGGCAGTGAGCGCAAGACGGATGGATGACTTCACTGGGAGGCGGCCTCTTGGCGCGAACGAGCCCACCGACGGCGGTGGAGCATCGACCTGGATTGCAAGTAGTTGACCATACTGGAGAGCGCCGAGCTTCGACAGAGGGCGCGGCGCTCAGGCGGCTGCGGCGTCCTCTTCCTTGGCCTCGGTCGCTTCGTCCTTGTGGGCCTCGGCCTCGGCCGCGCGCTTCTTGTGCTCGCGGCCCATGAGGATGACGATGCCGAGGAACACCAGCGCCAGGATCACGTTGGCGACGGTGAAGAGCTTGGTCCAGCGGGGATCGTCGATCTCCCCGCCTGCGAGCCGTGGGATGAGCAGCGCGGCGCAGAACACCAGCGCCCCCGCGAAGAAATCGCCGGCGCGGACCACGAAGGTGTCGATGGCCTGCTTGGCGACGTACTTCTGCTCGCGCGAGGTGGGCAGCCAGAGTGCCTGTTTCGCCGCGTTGTAAATCGAGTAGTCGAGGCTGTTCTCGCTGATCTTCCCGATCCGGACGAACGCCAGCACCGGCAAGAGCGTCATCCCGCTGTAGCTCACCAGCGCGAGGACCGGATAGAGGTAGAGCGCGCCCCGCACGTCGAGGTACTTGAAGACGCGCGAGGTGATGAAGAGCTGGAGCAGAACGCCCACGAGGTTGGCGTAGAAGTAGTAATCGGCGGTGAACTCGCCGATGAAGACCTTCGCCGCCGCGTGGTCGAGGCCGAGAGCGGCCGTGTGGGCGTTGAGCGTGCGATCGAGGACGTACTCCCCGTTGGTGTTGATGAGGTTGACCATGAAGATGATCGCGGCGATGAGCAGCAGGTAGCGCTGGCTGAAGATCATCGCCAGACCGCCCTGGCCGCCGGGGGGCGTCTCGGCCTCCTTCTTCCGGGCGGCGTCCTGCGTCTCGTGCGCGTTGACGACGCGGACGATGACGAGGCAGAGCATCAGCACCCCGGCCGGGACCAGCATCATGTTGAAGGGACCAAGGGGCTTGAACGCCAGCTTGGCCAGGTACGATCCGAGGAGCGCGCCGAGCGACGAGCCCACGCCGATGACGGCGAAGACGCGCTTGCCCTGCTCGGGCGTGTAGATGTCGTTGGCGAAGGCCCAGAATTGGGCGAGGATCGTCAGGCTGTAGCAGCCGACCCAGAGGAAGAACGGAATGCCAATCTTCACGCCGGCGTGCCCGAGGAAGCAGAAGACGACGAGGCAGGCCGCGCAAAAGAACTTGGTGTAGGTGATGAGCTTGAGCCGATCGAAGCGCTGGGCGAGCGCGCGATAGCCATAGAAGACGCCGATGAGCAGGACGGCGAGGAAGGCTGTCGCGTAGCTCTTGACCTCGGCGCCTCCGGGAGCCGCCTTGATCAGCGGCTCGCGAATGACCTTCAGGAAATAATACGAGGCGAGGAGCAACACGCCGTCGAGCGTGAGCAGCAGCACCGAGAACACTTCGTGCGGATGCACGACGGCAAACACCGAGAGGAGCTTGACCAGGATCCCGCCGTCCTTGCTGGTGTCGCTGCTTTCACTATTATTTTCCATGTCGCCGGGTCACGATACCGGAAGACTTCGCGGCGTTGCTCTTTATTGACCGTCGCACCCGTGCTGGCGCCGGGTCGCCGGGGCGCGCAGGGGCCACGCCATTTCCCGCCGCCGAAGCCTGGATAGGTTGCGTCGACTACCCCGTTCCAGGGCCCGCGAGCGGGCTCGGTGCGATCATGGCTCCACCGCAGGATCCTCGCGTGGGGCTGGCGAATACGTGCTTTGTGGATCGGACGGGTTGATCGGCGGCTCCTGGGGAGGCGTCGGGTCCGACACGGCGGCGTCCACCGCGTCGGCCTCGGCGGCGGCCTCGGCGGCCGGCGTGACCGGCGGCTCGGCGACCTCGAGGAGATCGCGCGCCATCAGGGCCAGCATCTCCATCGCGAGCTCGAAGTGATCGTCGAAGACGTCGATGAGATCTTCGATGTCGACGCGGAGGGCGAGCAGCGAGGCGTCGACGCGGGCCTCGTACCAGTGGGGCGCGCCCGCGAGCGCCTCGCTCGACGCGACGAAGATCCCCGGGCCGCAGCGGAAACGATGGGTCCCACCGTCAACGACGCAGGCGATCGAGCCGCTGACCGGGATCACCACGGCGTCCGCCGGGTCGCCCTGGCTCCACAGGAGGGCTCCGGGCTCGAGGCGGAGCTCGGTCGCCCGGCGGGCGATCCCGGCGAGCGCGGCGACGCTGGTGAAGCCCCGCGGCAAGGCGCGGCGCAGGAAGAAGATGCGCTCGACGAAATCCAGCGGGTGGGAGCGGGCGATGGTCGGCTCGGCCTTCGGCTCGGGCGCCCCCGCGAGGAGGATCTGCCGGCGCTTGTCGAGGACCAGCGAGGCCACTCCGCTCATCACGTGCTGGAGGATCGAGAAGTGATCTTCGAAGAGATCGAGCAGCGCTTCCGCGCCGATCTCGAGGGTCCGCGTCTCGGTGACGGTGACGGCCTCGACCCCGGCGTCGGTGCGCGCGAGGAGGCCGAGCACGCCGACCGTGTCGCGCGGGCCGAAGACGCCGATCTCGACGCCGTCGCGGTTGGTGCGCACCGAGCCGTCGACGAGCAGGTGAATGGCCTCGACCCGACCGACCTCCGAGCTGAGGACCACGCCGGCCTCGAACTCGCGCTCGACGGTGTACGTGGCCAGGAGCGCGAGATCTTCGGGCGGCAGCGTGCCGAAGAGCGGCAGGGTCCGCAGGTAGAGCAGCCGATCGAACGCGCCGGTAAAATGAGGCTTAGACGGCTCGGGCACTGTGGATGACCTCGCGATCGGGATCGCTCAGCAGGTCGAGCGCGCGCTGGACGACGCTCGAGGTGAACTCGGATCCGGTGGTGAGGATCTGCTCGAGCTGCGGGCGGATCTGCTCCAAGCCGAGCTCGCCGACGTGGTACGCGGCGAGGCACTGGAGGGTCTCGCTCCCGCTGCCGAGGAGCGCGCCGAGCAGATCCGGGTAGGCGAGCGGCTCGAGCTTCTGCAGGGGCTCGACCACGCTGAAGCGCTCGACGTCGGGCATGTCGTCGACGAGCCCGAGGACGGCGCCGCGCAAGGGTTGATCGAGGATGTGCTCGACCAGCTCGCGGCTGCTGGCCTGCGTGGCGGCGTCGCCGCTCTTCAGGCCGAGGAACATCCGCTTCCAGTCCTCGCCCGGGTGCACGAGGCCGAGCAGGCGGAAGAGGCGCTCGACCGCCTTGTCCTGGCGATCGCGGAGGATCGCGTCGATGAGCTCGTTGCCCGCGGTCGCCCGCGTCGGGTCTTCCACGACGCCCCGGGTGAGCGCCAGCCGCCACTCGATCAGCTGGTAGGTGCCCTCGACCGTGCGATCGATGGCCCGCGCGAGCAGGTCCATGTCGAGGCGGATCTTCGGGCTCTGCACGCGGATCCGGCCGAGCGCGCGCAGCATCTGGAAGCGGACGATGCCGTCGGGCTCTTCGAGCAGGCCGCGGAGCAGCATCGGCGCGGCGTCGCGCGCGCGGAAATAGCTGAGCGTGCGCGGGATGTAGCGCCGCATCTCGGGCCCGAGCGAGCGGTCCGCGAGCGAGCGCGCGAGGAACTCCAGGCCTTGTTTTCCCGTGGCGGCGAAGGCGGCGCGCGCGGCCTTGCGGACGCGGCGCTTCGCCAGCATGGGCAGGAGCAGCGGCAAGAACCGAGCGCTGCCGGCGCGCTCGATCGCCGCCGTGGTCTCGCACTGCACGGCGGCGTCGTCGGACCTCGCGAGGATCTCCAGCACCTCGTCGAACGCCGCGCCGGGGCGATCGCGCATCGCCCGCGCGATCGCCACCTTCGCGGGCGACGATCCGTCGCGCGCCAGGGTCTGGAGCTCGCTCCGCGCGGCCGCGGCCTCGGGCACGCCGGGGTACGCCAGGCCGACGAGCGCCGTCGCGCGCACCACCTCGCTCGAGTCCTGCATCGCGGTGCGCATCACCTTCGGCTCCGGTCGCACCACCGATCGCGCGCGCAGAGCCGCCGCGCGCACCTCGGGGTCGGCGTGCGAGCCCAGCCGATCGGCGATGACGATGAAGTCGACGCGCTGGGCTTTCTCGAAGATCGCGAGGGCGCGGAGCACGACCGATCGCGACGGGTGATAGAGGATCAGCGCAGGGATGAGGCGAGCGCGATCCTCGGCCTCGAGCAGATCGAGGGCGCCGATCACCTCGGTGTCCTCGCTCGAGCTCAGCGCCGCGATCAGGATCTCGAGCGACACCAGATCGAGCGGCGGGAGCTCGACGTGGGCCTCGATGCCGCCGCGCTGGAGCTTGGCGCGGAACAGGTCGAGGTAGTGGCGCTTGAGGTCGATGGCGAGCGCGATCCACACCACCGCGAGGGCGGTGATCGCCACCGCGAGGATCGTGGTCACGCCGGAGTGCGCGGCGACCGCGAGGATCGCCAGCGACGCCAGCACCTGCCCGCCGCGGCGACCGAAGATGTCCGCGAGGCGCTTGGCATTGCCGCGCGACTCGCGCGCGACCGGCACGTAGAGCAGCTCGACGCCGGTGTTGTGGAGCGAGTAGCGGAGCGAGCCGTCGGAGGCGACCAGCAGCAGCGCGGGCAAGAGGCCGCCCCCGAGCGCGATCCCCACGGCGCCGGCGATGAACAGGCCCGGCAAGATCGTGAGCGCGCGGCTGACGCTGAGCACCCGCAAGAGCCAGGGAACGAGGAAGATCTGCGCGAGCAGGCCGAGCGCGTTCTCGGCGATGTTCACCGTGGCGAAGAACGACCCGAGCTTCGCGGCCTCGACGTGGTGCACCACCGCGCTGCTGAAGAGGTAGTTGACGCCGGTGAGGACGATCGTGGAGATCGCCGCGAGCAGCGTGAGCCGCACGATGTACGGATCGACCTGGATCGCCGTGCTGACGGGCGCGGGCGCCTTCGGCTTCGTCTCGTCCTGCGACTCGGTGTTGCTGACGCCGAGCACCACCACCGAGGCCACGCCGCTGGCGACGAGGGGCACGCACGCCGCGAGGATCAGGTGACGCGGCTCGGCCACGGCGGTGACCGCGCGCGCCGCGACCGAGCCGAGGACCGCCCCGAGGACCCCGCCGGCCCCGATGAACGCATAGACCCGCTTGGCCTGGGTGATGGTGTAAAGCTCGCTCACCACGAGCCAGAACTGGGTCACGATCGTGGTCGCGTAGAGCCCGACCCAGACATAGAGTCCGTAAAGCACCATCGGGCTCCGCGTCCACAACGTCGCGAGCCAGAATCCGCCGGTCACCACCGCGGCGCCGCCCAGCATCACCGTGAGCACGCGCCGGCTCTGGAGCCGCGAGTAGGCGTGCTGCGCCCGGGCCACCAGGATCACGCCGAGGGTGACGGCGAGGTACACCCACGGCAGGTGCGAGACTGGCAATCTCGCGAGGAAGAGCGCGTCGCGCGCGGTCTCCAGGATCGCGTGCCCGGCCATCACCGCCGCGAGCGTGAGAAAGGCGCCGACGGCGGCGCGGTACGCGGGGTTCAACCGGCCCAGCACAGCTACGGAATCAGATAAAGTGGGACCGCCTCGCCGCTGGCCCAGCGGTAGCGCACGCCGAGCGTCCCGAGATCGCCGCCGGTGAGGCCGGCCGTGTCGGGGCCGGCGGCCACGAAGGCGAAGGTGGCAAAGAGATCGAGGTGATCGCTGATCTGGAGCCCGGCCGTGGGACCGACGCGCACCGTCGGCTGCCCTCGCCCTGGATTCTCGATGATTTCGCCGAAGGCGCCAAGCGTGAGATCGCTGACAGTGAAGGAGTATCCCAGCCGTCCGCGCACGATCAGCGGCGGCTTGATCACCGTGTGGAGCGCCTCTTCGAACACGTACTCCCCGGTGGGGACGCCAAGAATGCCATAGGCCGAGGCGAGCCCGAAGATCCTCCCGGCCGGCAGAGGCACGGTGAAGGAGACCTCTCCGCTGAGGGCGACATAGCGCGAATGCGCCCCGGCGCGCGAGTCGATGTCCTCGCGGTCGTAGCTGGCCCGCGGCTGGAGCAGGCGGTGGCTGAACGAGAAGACGTAGCGACCGCCGGCGCGGACATCGACGTAGCGCGACGCCGCGTGGAGGCCAGCGTACTCGAGCGCGCTGCTGCTGGTGATGCCCGGGGCGATCTCGGCCCCGATCCACGACCAGTGCGGCCGGCCGTAGCCAAACGCGATCTGGGGACGGAAGTACAGATAGCCAATGTCGATGGTCGACGAGACAAAGAATCGACTGATCCCGAGGGACCAGTACGAGTCACCGCCGGTGGCGGCCGCGTCGGTCTTCGCCGGACCGATGGTGGCCTGTCCGCCGTCGCCGGCGGGCTGAGCGCGCGCCGCCCCGCCCACGGTGAGGAGCGCCGCCATCACGGCAAGCCTGGGCGCCAACAGCCCTCGTCGTCGCATCGCCATGGCCTTCAAAACGTGCCAAACAACGTTCCGCCCAGGGGGCCGGGGGCGATGGTCCAGGTGACGGCGCCGGGGCGAGAGCCGCTGGATCCGGGGAGGAGCGATCCGCCTCCGCGATAGTGCATGAGCCAGGGGACGCCAAAGCCCATCGCCGCGCCGACGGCGGATCCGACCATCACGTCCGTGAGGTAGTGCTGGTCCGCGGCTACCCGGAGTGAAGCGGTGGCGCCAGCAGCGAGCAGCGCCGTGACGCAGGCGAGCGTGTCTGCTGCGCCGCCTCCGAACAGGTTGAAATGCATGTGATGCGAGCAGACCAGCCCTGCCGAGGTGAACGTCGTCGACGAGTGACCGCTGAAGAAGCTGCGATAGCGGCTGGTGCTGGAGCAATCGAAGGTTTGCTTGGCGGGATCGGCGTCGCAGAGCCGACCGTAGGGGCGCTCGCGACCGGTGACGTTGGAGACCAACGAGCTCAGGAACGCGTTGACCGCGAGCGCCTCGAGATCCATCTGCACCATCTGCGCGGCGACGTCGGGGCTCTTGCGCTTCAGGTAGCCGGCGGCGAGCGCGTCGACGAAGAATGGATAGGTGATGCTCACCGTGAGGAGCACGTCGCTGATGTCGCGCGCCGTGTTGCGCCCCTTCTCGGTGCCGATCCGGAGAGCGTAGCGCGCCGACTCGTCAAACCCATCGTAGCTGTTGAGCGAGTGCCCGACCGAGGGAATGACCGCGAACGGGAGCGCGCCCGCGGCGATGACGCCCGTGCCGATGAGCTCCGCCGTGGTGAAGCGCCGCCAGCGCGGGTTCCACACCAGATCGGGCGTGACCTCGCGAGGGACCAGGCGCACCGGGGTCGGCGCGTCCGTCGTTTTCGCGTCGGTCGAGGCTGGCGCGACCGGCGCGAGGGGGCCAGGCGCAGGCTGCGCTCTCGCGATACCGGATGAGCACGCGAAGATCGCGAAGACGGAGACGAGCAGGGGGACGAGGGGGCGAATTTGCCGACACTACAGGCGCGCCGCGGCGGTCGCAAGGACCCCAGCGATCCACAGCGCGAAGAAGCACGATCTCCGCCTCGCGCGAGCCCGCTCACCAGAGGGGCGGAGCAAGCTGGGTTCATCGAGCCGCCAAAAGCGTGTTTGCTGCGCCTCGGTCCGGCCACAGGCTCGCTGCACGGGCGCCGTCGGGAGAGCGCGCAGGTGGAATATTCCACGCATTGACAGCAACATCTTTCGCGGACTAATAGTTCGCACATGAAACATCTTCCCGCTCTCGGTGCGCTCGCGCTCTCCCTCGCCTCGCTCACGACCGCTTGCGGCGGCGGCGGCGACACCACGGCCACGAGCCAGGGGACGGGTGGCTCCGCGAGCACCACGACCGGCTCGGGCAACGTGGGTGGCAACGGCGGCGCCGCCGCCACGACCAGCGCCGGCGGCGCCGGCACCACCACGACAGGAGGCCTGACGACCACCGGCGCGACCACGACGACCACCACGGGCAGCAGCGGGACCGGCGGAGGACCGATGGTGGCCGATCCCGATCTCGACGGACCGTATACCTTCGCCGAGCTCACCGACAAGATCGATGTGGCCGCGAGCGGCGACAAGGCCCTCGACGTGCACTGCGCCTATCCGACGGGCGGGCCCACCGCGGGGCCGTATCCCGTCATCGTGGTCGGACACGGCTTCAGCATCCCCGGGACGGAGTACGCGAGCTACCTGAAGCGGCTCGCCACCTTCGGCTATGTGGCCTTGACCATCGACTACCCGGGCTCGATCCAGGCCGGCGTCAACAACGTCAAGCAGGCCCAGGACATGATCGGCGGCCTCGACTGGGCCGGGAAGAAGGCCGAGCTTCAGGGCAAGGCCGACGTCAACACCGCTGGGATGAGCGGCCACTCGCTGGGCGGGAAGGTCGCCTTCCTGGCCTCGACGATGGATGCGCGCGTCAAGGCGGCGATCACCCTGGATCCCGTGGATGGAGCCATGAATTGCAACGCGCAGGATTGCCCCGACGTCAGCGATCTCATGCCCACGCTCACCATCCCCACCGGGATGCTGGGCGAGACCACCGATGCTTCGGGCGGCCCCGGCGGGATGTCGTGCGCTCCGGCCGCGAACAACTACACCACGTTCTACGCCGGCGCCAAGACACCGAGCCTGTCGGTGACGGTGAACGGGGCCAATCACATGAGCTTCATCGACGATCCGAGCAAATGCCCCCTGATCTTCAACATCATCAACCCCTGCACCTCGTGCAACATGGCGACGCTGGCCCAGGCCAAGGCGCTCGGGCTCTCACGGGCCTTCGTGGTGGCCTTTTACGAGCGCCACCTCCGCGGGGACCTGGGCTACGACACCTACCTCACGGGCGCCCAGGCCCAGGCCCGCTACGTGGCCACCAACCTGGCCACGATCCTCTCCAAGTGATCGGTCAGCTCGCGGGCGTCTCCGCGTGCGGCTCGCGCTCCCGCATCACGAGGACGGACTGCGTCGCGTGATTGACCACCTTCGCGGCGGTGGTGCCGATCAGCCGATCGATGCCGCTGTAGCCGTGCGATCCGATGATGATCAGATCGATGTTGTTGTGGTCGGCGGCGGCGCAAATGGCCTGCCAGGGCGTGCCCACGCCGACCACCGTCCCCAGGAGTAGCTCGGGCGGGACCTTCGCCGCCGCCTGCTCCAGGTAGGTCTTGGCCTCGGACTCGAGCAGATCGGCGAGCGACGCCGGGGACATCGAGTACGCCTCGTGCGGAATGCCGATCGGGATGCCGACTCCGCGGAACAGGAGGAGCTTGCCGTTGCCTCGACGAGCGAGGTCGATCGACCTCTGGAGAACCCCGGCGGCCCGGGGTGAAGCATCCAATCCGACGAGAATCCGATCCATGACGATACGGCCTTTCCGGTCGCACCGTCGCCTCCCTGGCGACGCCGACCCTTCGCGCGAGCGAACCTAGGCGCTATCACGGCGCATGCCAACGAGCGCGAGAAACGTGCGGAGGAAGAGAAACCGTCGTTCCCTCCTCGCCGCCACGAATCGACCAGGCTACATAGGCGGCCCGTCGGATCCTCCTCGCGACCTTGCACCACCACGAGCCTCTCCCCCACGACCTCGCGTTCGCGGAGCTCACCGTCGGAACGCACGAGCTCGTCCTCCTGAAAGACGGGCGGCAGGCCTTCCCGATGATGCTCGCGGCCATCGCGCAGGCCAAGCGCACCATCTGCATCGAGACGTACATCCTGCGATCCGACCGCACCGGGACGCGCTTCGCCGAGGCGCTGATCGAGCGAGCCAAGCACGGGGTCGAGGTCAACCTCCTGTACGACGCGTGGGGCTCGTCGGTCGCGAGCTCGATGATCGATCGCATGCACCGCGCCGGGGTGCGCACCCTCGCGTTTCATCCGCTTCGTTTCTCGGGCAAGCGGCGCGAGATCATCGCGCGGATGACCCGGCGCGATCACAAGAAGACGCTGACCATCGACAGCGTCGTCGGCTTCACGGGTGGCCTCAACCTCGCCGACGACTACGCTCCGGCCGAGCAAGGCGGGGGCGATTTTCGCGATACCCACGTCCGGATCGAGGGGCCCGCCGCGGCCGAGCTCGAGTACTTCTTCTTGCAGACCTGGCGACGCGGCGGCGGCGCCGAGATCGACAGCGCGCGCTACGGCGGCGACGGGCGGCGCCCCGATCCGAGCGTGCAGATCGTCACCAGCGACGAGCGCCGCCGTCGGCACTCGATCCGGATGGAATACCTGGGCGCGATCCGCGGCGCCCGCGAGCGGATCTACATCACGAACCCCTATTTTTTGCCGACGATCCGCATCCTCCACGAGTTCGGCGAGGCGGCCAAGCGCGGGGTCGACGTGCGGATCATGGTCGCGGGCACGACCGACGTCCGCGCCGTGCTCTACGCCTCGCGATCGATCTACGAGATCTTGCTCAAGGCCGGCGTGCGGATGTTCGAGTGGCGCGGGCGCGTGCTCCACGCGAAGACGGCGACCATCGACGGGCGCTGGTCGACGGTGGGCTCGTCGAACCTCGACTACCAGTCGCTGCGCCAGAACCTCGAGGTCAACGCCATCGTGAAGGGGCGCGAGCTGGCCGAGGCGTTAGAGCGGATGTTCGAGGAAGATCTCACCCACTGCACCGAGATCAACCAGGAGCGCTGGGCGCGGCGCTCGGTGCTCAACAAGGCCGCTTCGTGGGCGGCCTACCTGCTCCGCGATTGGCTCTGAATGCAGCCTTTGCGGCGCTAACGCAGGCGTTGCGTCGCGCTTCGCGCGAGCGCGCGGAGGGGACGCCTCGCGCTCGCGGGTCGAGCTGATCGGCCCGGCCCATGCAGAGCCCGGCGCGGTGGTATCGTCCCGCCGTGATCCCTGAGTCGATGTACGAGGAGATGAAGCGCTACATCCGCTTTGCGGACGAGGACGAGCGCCTCCTGGTCCAGCTCCGCCCCCTCGCCGCGCCTCATTTTCAGCGCATCGCGGAGGAGTTCTACGATCGCATCCGCGAGCACGAGGACGCGCACGCGGTCTTCACCGGCGAGGCGCAGATCGTTCGACTGCAAAGCTCCCTCGTGCGCTGGATGGAGCGCGTGTGCTCGGCGCCGCACGACGAGGCCTACTTCCTCGAGACGGCGAAGATCGGGCGGATGCACGTGCGGATCGGCCTCCCGCAGCGGTACATGTTCACGGCGATGGCGCTGATCCGCGGCTCGCTCGAGCGCATCGCCGAGGAGTCGATGGGCGCCCAGGGCCGCCGCGCGCGCGAGGCCGTCTCGCGGGCTCTGGATCTCGAGCTGGCGATCATGCTCGAGACCTACCGCGACGACTACGCGGCGCGGCTCCAGAACATCGAGCGCGAGGAGAAGCACGCGGCGCAGCGCACGCTCCGGCGCACCGAGCACCGCTACGTCAACGCGGTCGAGCTCGCGCGCGCGCTGATCGTCGGCCTCGACAGCGCGGCGACGATCCGGCTCTTCAACCGCGAGGCCGAGCGGGTCACCGGCTTCGCGCGCGACGAGATCCTGGGCAAGGCGTTCGTCACCTCGCTCTTCGACGCCGAGCACCAGGACGAGCAGGGCCCCGCGCTGCGGGCGGCGGTGTCCGGCGCGCCGATGGAGCGCGACCTGATCGAGGTCCCGCTGCGCACGCGCGCCGGCCAGGTCCGCGACGTGCGCTGGCAGCTCGCGTACGCGCCCTCGGAGGGAGAGCCCGACGACGTCGTCCTCTTCGCCATCGGCCGCGACGTGACCCGCGAGAACGCCCTCGCCGCGCGCGGCCGCCAGAGCGAGAAGCTCGCCGCCGTCGGCACGCTGGCCGCCGGTCTCGCCCACGAGATCAGGAATCCTCTCAACGGCGCTCAGCTCCATGTCACCTTCCTGGAGCGGGCTTTGCGCAAGAGCTCCATCGGAGACGACGCGCTCGAGGCCGTCGGCGTGATCCGCGAGGAAATCCGGCGCCTCGACGCGCTGGTGACCGAGTTTCTCAACTTCGCGCGGCCCAAGCCCATCGAGCTCCAGCCCACGAGCGTACGCGCCCTCTGCGAGCGCATTCTCCCGCTGACGGCGACGCCGGCCGGGTCGAAGATCGTGGTGCAGAGCCAGCTCCCGTCGACCGACTTCCTCGTCGAGATGGACGCCGCGAAGATGGAGCAAGTGCTGCTCAACCTGATGCGTAACGCGGTCGAGGCGCTCGCGCCGGCCGGCGTCGGCACCGTGACCCTGCGCGCCCGGCGCAAGCCGCGGTTCGCGATGATCGAGGTCGAGGACGACGGCCCCGGCCTGGTCCCCGCCAACGCTCCGATCTTCGATCCGTTCTTCTCGACGAAGCCCTCGGGTACCGGGCTCGGGCTGGCCATCGTCCATCGCATCGTCACCGATCACGAAGGGACGATCGAGGTCGACAGCCACCCGGGTCGCACCGTCTTTCGCGTCTCCCTCCCCCTCCGCTCGCCCTTCACGGACGGCCCGCAGCCGTCAGCCTGAGACCCTCCCATGGCCGACATCAAGCTGAAGACCAAGGCTCGAATCCTCGTCGTCGACGACGAGCCGAACGCGCGCGCGGGGCTCGAGAAGCTGCTGCGGCAGGACGGCTACGAGGTCGACGTCGCCGACGACGGGGCCGCCGCCCTGGTGATCGCCGGCGACCGCCCGCCGGATCTCGTGGTCACCGATCTCAAGATGCCGCGCATGGATGGCGTCGAGCTGCTGAAGCGGCTGCGCGCGCAGGACGTCGATCTCCCGGTGATCATGGTCACGGCGTTCAGCGAGGTGACCTCGGCGGTGACGGCGATGCGCGCGGGCGCCGAGGACTACATCACCAAGCCCGTCGACTTCGACGCGCTCTCGCTCGCGATCGAGCGCGCGCTCGCGCGCCGCGATCTCAAGGTCGAGGCCGAGAACCTGCGGCGGCAGCTCCGCGAGCGCGACGGCGAGGGCGTCGAGGGCCTGATCGGCGCGAGCCCCGCGATGCAGAAGGTCTATCGCCTCGCGCGGCAGGTCGCCGCCGCGCGCGCCACGGTGCTCGTCACCGGCGAGAGCGGCACCGGCAAGGGCGAGCTCGCGCGCGCCATCCACAAGAAGAGCCCGCGCGCCGCGGCGCCGTTCATCACGCTCCACTGCGCCGCGCTCGCCGAGTCGCTGCTCGAGAGCGAGCTCTTCGGCCACGAGAAGGGCGCGTTCACGGGCGCCGATCGCCGCCGCGCCGGCCGCTTCGAGCAGGCCCACGGCGGCACGCTCTTCCTCGACGAGGTCGGCGAGATCCCCGCGGCCACGCAGGTGAAGCTGCTCCGCGTCCTGCAGGAGCGCGCCTTCGAGCGGGTCGGCGGCAACGAGACGATCGAGGTCGACGTGCGCCTCGTCGCCGCGACCAACCGCGATCTCGCCGAGGACGTGCGCCAGGGCCGTTTTCGCGAGGATCTCTACTACCGCCTCAACGTCGTCCACATCGAGATGCCGCCGCTGCGCCTGCGCGGGAGCGACGTGCTGGTGCTCGCCGATCACTTCCTCCGCCGCTTCGCGCAGGAGAACCACAAGCGCGTCGAGGGGTTCGACGACAACGCGCGCGGCAAGATCGTCGCCCACCGCTGGCCCGGGAACGTGCGCGAGCTGGAGAACGCGATCGAGCGCGCGGTGGTGCTCTGCGAAGGCTCGCTCCTCGGCGGCGACGATCTCCCGATCGACGTGGCGCCCGCGCCGAAGAACGCGCTCCGCGTCCCGGGCGCGACCATGGCCGAGCTCGAGCGCTACGCGATCTTGACGACGCTCGAGGCCACCAACGGCTCGACGACCAAGGCCGCCGAGATGCTCGATATCAGCGTGCGGACCATTCAATATCGGCTCCACGAGTACGGGCTCGCCGGCAAGACGGCGTCGCGCCCGCGCTCGGGGATGAGCGAGCCGAAGGACGGCTGAGCACGCCGCGCCGGATCGTGGGGCGCAACCACGCCCCACCATCGGCGCCTTCGCCTCACTCGATCAGGCCTTCACGCCCCGCGCTCGGGCGTCGACTCGTAGGCCTGCGCCGAGCCGTCGATGGTGCTGTTGGTCACGTAGCGGAAGCCGTGCGCGCGGATGTGGTGCTCCGCGTGGCGCTTGCACCAGAGCTCCGCGCCGTCCGTCTCCGCGCGCCGCTTCAAGCAGTCGGGGCAGGCCGGCTCGATCTCGGGCACGGGATCGGCGTTCTGGTGCGACTTGGGGCGGATGATCCACACCGGGCAGCGCGCGAGTCGGCTGACCTTCTCCGCCACCGACCCGAGCATCAGGCGCGAAAAACCGCGTCGCCCGTGCGATCCGACCACCACGAGATCGGCGTCGAGATCCGCGGCGAGCTGCGCGATCCCCTCGGCGGCGGAGCCCTTGCGAAGGTGGACGACGACGCGCTTCACCGCGAGCTTGCCGAGCTCCTTCTGCACCACGGCGACGCGCTCCGCCGTGCGCTGGCGCGCGCTCTCGAGCAGCGACTCGGCGGTGACGGGCGACTGGAACGCGCCTGCGAACAGCGGATCGAGCGGCACCTCCGGCTCGACGTAGACCACGTGGACCTCACCGGCGCGAAGATTCGTGACCTCGAGCGCGTGGTCCAACGCCTTGTTGCTCATGTCGGAAAAATCGATCCCGACGACCGCTACGTAACCATGGCTCGGCATGAGTTCCTCCTCGGCTCGTTACGGCCGCTTCAACTCCCCTCCGCACAGCGCATGCCAGAGCTCGCGGAGCGGGTTCGCGGGCCCACTCCCGATCGGTAGCGTGGCAATCCCGCAAGGTCTGCGCCGCCGCCCACAGCTCGCGCGGACGGTGCTAATGTCGCCGCCCATGACGCCCTTCCGCCGCTTCCGCGGCACCGACAGCTATCTCACCAACGACGCCCTCGAAGCCGCGGTCAACTGCGCCCTGTCGCTGGAGCGTCCGCTCCTGATCAAGGGCGAGCCTGGCACCGGCAAGACCCTGCTCGCCGAGGCCGTATCCGCGTCGCTCGGCGCCGAGCTCATCACCTGGAACGTCAAGAGCACCACCCGCGCGCAGGACGGGCTCTACGTCTACGACACGGTCCAGCGCCTCTACGACTCTCGCTTCGGCGACGGCGACGTGCGCGACATTCGCCGCTACATCCACCTGGGGCCGCTCGGCCGCGCGCTGAAGGAGCCCAAGCGCGTGGTGCTGCTCATCGACGAGGTCGACAAGGCCGATCTGGAGTTCCCCAACGATCTGCTCCACGAGCTCGATCGCATGCGCTTCCGCGTCGCCGAGACCGGCGACGAGATCGTCGCCACCGAGCGCCCGGTGGTGATCATCACCAGCAACAACGAGAAAGAGCTGCCCGACGCCTTCCTCCGCCGCTGCGTCTTCCACTTCATCGACTTTCCCGAGCCGGCGTTCATGAAGCGCATCGTCGACGTCCACCACCCGGACCTCGACCGCGCCTTGCTCGAGCAGACGCTGAAGATCTTCTACGATATCCGCGGCAACACCCGCCTCCGCAAGCGCCCCTCCACCAGCGAGCTCATCGACTGGATCGCGGTGCTGAAGCGCGCCGGCGTGGCCGAGGTCAAGCTCGACAGCTCGCTCCCCTTCCTGGGCGCGCTGCTCAAGAAAGAGCAAGATCTGGCGGCCATGGCCGATCAGCTCGCCGGCGGCCGCAAATACCGATCGTAGTCACTCGACAGGAGATCTCATGTTCGTCGATTTCCTCTACGAGCTCCGGGCACGCAAGGTGCCAGTCGGCACGACCGAGGCCGTGGCCCTGGCGCGGGCCCTCTCGTCCGAGCTCCACGAGTCCTCGCTCGACGGGTTCTACCATGTCGCCCGCGCGCTCCTCATCCACTCGGAGACCTACCTCGACGACTTCGATCAGGTGTTTGCCCACCACTTCCGCGGCGTGGCGCTCGACGCCAAGAAGATCGCGCAAGACCTCCTCGACTGGCTCAAGGACCCGATTCAAATGCGCGAGCTCACCGACGAGGAGCGCGACGGGATCGAGAGGCTCGATCTGGAAGAGGTCCTGAAGCGATTCGAGGAGCGGCTGAAGGAGCAGAAGGAGCGCCACGACGGCGGCAACCGGTGGATTGGCACCGGCGGCACCTCGCCCTTCGGCACCCGGGGCGAGAACCCGAACGGCATCAGCGTCGGCTCGGCGGGCGGCGGCAAGGGAGGGGCCATGAAGACGGCCGACGCCCGCAAATACAAGCAGTACCGCAGCGATCTCTTCCTGGACATCCGCCAGATCGAGGTGGCTTTGCGCAAGCTCCGCGCCTTCGCCCGCGAAGGAGCCGAGCGCGAGCTCGACATCGAGAGCACCATCGACGCCACGGCGAAAGACGGCGGCGAGCTCACCATCGTCACCCGCCCTCCGCGGCGCCCCAATACCCGCGTCATCCTGATGATGGATGTCGGCGGGACCATGGACCCGTATGCCCAGCTCATGTCCCAGGTCTTCAGCGCCGCCAAGCGCGCGACCCACTGGCGCGAGCTCCGGACGTACTACTTCCACAATGCCATCTACGGCAAGGTCTACAAGACCGAGGGCTTCGCCGATCCGATCCCGGTGAAAGACATCATTCACGAGTGCGGAAAGCACTACAAATTGATCCTGATCGGCGACGCCTCCATGGCCCCCTACGAGCTCCTGGGCTCACCCGGCTACGGCGAAGACGGCCGGATCCCGGCCATCGCGTGGTTCATGGCCTTGCGAGAGCATTTCGAGCGCTCGGTGTGGCTGAACCCCGACAAGGTTGGAGAGTATTCGCACCCCACTGTCGACGCGATTGGCAGCGTCTTTCCCATGTTCTCACTCACGCTGGAAGGTCTCGGTCAGGCAGTCTCCGAGCTGGTGCGCGGCGGCAAACGAGCCGCCTGAGCGGGGACCGGACGTGAGGCTGGCGTCGCGCGGCCCGGTCGTGATAGGCTCCACGAATGTCGACCGCGCGCAAGCTCCCGCCGTCCCTCATCGCCGAGGACGATCCGCTGTGGCGGAAGTTCCTCAGCGCGCCGGTCGATTCCGCGCCGGCGCCGGAGCAAGAAGTGGACGGCCTGGCGGCGGCAAAGTTCGGAAAGCTCGTCCACGGCGCAACGGTGACCGCCGAGATCGCGCGCCGTTCCCACATAAAAGCTCCGCTTCGCACGCGCTAGGACGAGCGATGAGCTGGCAGATCGAGTGGTCGCCCGCGGCGATTGCTGCCCTTCGTGCGATCCCCTGGCGTCAAGCAGCGCGCGTCGATGCCGCCATCCAGCGACTCGCAGCGACCGGCGAGGGTGATCTGGTCCGCGTCGCCGACCACCCCACGGCGGCCCGGCTGCGATTGACACCTTACGTAGTCTACTTGACGCTGGATCGCCAGACAGGCACTCTGAACGTCTGGTACGTGTATCGTAACTAGTCTTGCGTACGACTCCGTCTTTGCTCTATCCTCCGGGTTCACACCACACGGAGGGAATATGAGCATGATCACGACCGAGCGGCCCATCGCGAACGCTTTCGATCTCCAGGGCAAGCAGCTTCACGTCTCGTACACCACGTCGGGGATCGACGGCAAAGCGCACTTCAACTACCACGACGCGCACCAGACGCTCAGCTTCCGGGGCGACGAGATCCGCACCGTCGAGACCGAGATCGGCACGCTGGTGAGCGTGTTCATCAAGCGCACCGTCGATCTCGGATCGACCACGTTCTCGATCCTGATCCCGACCACCAACCTCGACGCGACGAGGACCGCGCCCATCGCGACGCGCGGGATCACCACCATCCACAAGTTCTCGATCATCCAGGCGTTCAACCACGGGCAGACCGAGATCTACAGCACGGTGATCCTCAACGGCACAGCGCGCGCTGTGGTGTTCTGATCTCCTGATCTACCGGGTACGGCCACGAGCCCGATCACCCGGGCCCATGGCCGTGCTCGACCTCGGCTTCACTTCACCAGGCTTCAAATCGCCGGGTTTGGCGGGCTTCTTCCCGCCACGGCCTTTGGGCTTCGCGGCGCCGCCGCCGAGCGCTGCGGCGATGACCGCGGCGGTCCCGTCGCCCTCGCCCTTGAGAATGCGGAGCTGATCGCGCAGGCGCGCGGCCTTCTCGAACTCGAGGTTCTCGGCGGCGGCGAACATCTCCTGCCGCACCGCCTCGATCTGATCGACGAGATCGATGGTCTCGCCGCGCGCGGCCGCGCCCTTCGCGGGGCCCTTGGGGATCGCGTAATAGTCTCGATTTCCCGAGGTCGGCGAGAAATCCATGATCGCCTTGATCACCGTGGTCGGGGTGATCCCGTGCTCCACGTTGTAGGCCTCCTGGATGATGCGGCGACGGTTGGTCTCGCCGATGGCGAGCTTCATCGCGGTCGTCTCGCGGTCGGCGTACATGATCACCTCGCCGTTGACGTTGCGGGCGGCGCGGCCGATGGTCTGGATCAGCGAGCGGCCGCTGCGGAGGAAGCCCTCCTTGTCGGCGTCGAGGATGGCGACGAGCGACACCTCGGGGAGATCGAGGCCCTCGCGCAGGAGGTTGATCCCGATCAGCACGTCGAACTCGCCGCGGCGGAGATCGCGGAGGATCTCCACGCGCTCCATGGTGTCGACGTCGGAGTGGAGGTAGCGGCAGCGCACGCCGATCTCGGCGAAGTACTCCGTCAAATCCTCGGACATTCGCTTGGTCAACGTCGTCACGAGCGTGCGCTCGTTCTTCGCCGTGCGCTCGCGGATGCGGACGAGCAGGTCGTCGACCTGGCCGGTGACGGGGCGGATGGTGATCTTCGGATCGAGCAGGCCGGTGGGGCGGATGATCTGCTCGACGACGACGCCCTGGGTCTTGTTGACCTCGTAGTCGCCGGGCGTGGCGCTGACGAACATCACGGTGTTGTAGTGCCCCTCGAACTCGTCGAACTTGAGCGGGCGGTTGTCGAGCGCGCTCGGGAGGCGAAAGCCGTAGTCGACCAGGGTCTCCTTGCGGGCGCGATCGCCCTTGTACATGGCCCCGACCTGCGGAATCGTCTGGTGCGACTCGTCGATGATCAGCAGGAAGTCCTTCGGGAAATAGTCGATGAGCGTGGGCGGCGGCTCGCCGGTCTTGCGGCCCGAGAGGTGGCGCGAGTAGTTCTCGATCCCGTTGCAGAACCCCATCTGCTCGAGCAGCTCGAGGTCGTACATGGTCCGCTGCTCGATCCGCTGCTTCTCCAGGAAACGGCCGGCTTTGTCGTAGAAATCGAGGCGGTCGCGGAGCTCTTCGCGGATGTTGGCGATGGCGCCGCGGAGCTGCTGCTGCTCGGTGACGTAGTGGGAGCCGGGGTAAATCGAGTAGCGATCGAGCGAGCCCACCACCTTGCCGCGCACCGGATCGACCTCCTTGATGGCCTCGATCTCGTCGCCGAAGAACTCGACCCGGATGGCCAGGGCCTCTTCGTAGGCCGGGAAGATCTCCACCACGTCGCCGCGGACGCGGAAGGTGCCGCGGTGGAAGTCGACGTCGTTGCGCTGATACTGGATGTCGACGAGCTTGCGGAGGAGCTCGTCGCGCCGCATTTCCGTGCCCTTTTCGAGCTTGATCAGGAGGCCGTGGTAGCTCTCGGCCGAGCCGATACCGTAGATGCAGCTCACCGAGGCGACGATGATCACATCGGATCGCGAGAGGAGCGCGTGCGTCGCTGCGTGCCGCATCCGATCGATCGCGTCGTTGATGATCGCGTCTTTCTCGATGTACGTGTCGCTCGACGGGACGTAGGCCTCGGGCTGGTAATAGTCGTAGTAGCTGACGAAATAGTTGACGGCGTTGTTCGGGAAGAGGTCGCGAAATTCGCCGTAGAGCTGGGCCGCAAGCGTCTTGTTCGGCGCGAGCACCAGCGTGGGCTTCTGGAGGTTCTCGATGGTCTTCGCGGCCGTGAACGTCTTGCCGCTGCCGGTGACGCCGAGGAGGACCTGGAAGGTGTCGCCCCGCGCGTAGGCCGTGCTGATTTCCTCCAGAGCCCGCGGCTGGTCCCCGCAGGGCTGGAAGTTGGAGACGAGCTCGAAGCGGTTGGACATGGAGGGGGCCACGATAGCGGCCGGTTCGAGGGTCTGCAACCAGGGGCTCCGAGCGCGGAGATCTGCGCTGGTCGAGCGAGCCGCGGTCCCGCGAATCGCGCCGTCGTCCCCCATCGTCCACGCGGCGGACTCCATCCTCTTGCCTTCTTTCCAGCCCCTTGCGAGTCTGAGGCATGCGTCGCCTCGCTTTGACTGCTCTCCTCCTCGCGTCGACCGCCGTCGGCGCCTGCTCCCTCATCAACGCGCCCGGAGACGTGATCCCCGGCGGAGGCGGAGGGGGCGGGATGTCCAGCACCTCGTCGGCGAGCTCGAGCTCGGCGACGGCGTCTTCAGCCGAGTCGTCGAGCGCCGTCAGCAGCAGCAGCGGCCCGATGTGCACCGACGCGGTGGGCTGCAAGCAGCTGAACGACGCGTGCAACGACGGCGTGTGCACCGCCGGCATGTGCATGAAGATGCCGAAGTCCGACGGGACGATGTGCGACGACGGGCTGTTCTGCACGAGCGCCGACGTGTGCACCGCCGGCGTGTGCGCCGGCGTCGCGAAGGTCTGCCCCGAGAGGGTGGGGACGACGAGCGCGGGCGTCGGCGGCGCAGGCAGCAGCGGCGCAGGCGGAGCGAGCAGCGGCAGCGGATCCGGAGCGGGAGGCGGAGCCGCGGCGCTCGACGCGTGCCACGTGTGGTCGTGCAACGAGGGGCTGAAGGTCTGCGAGATCATCCCGGGGACGTCGGGGACCGTGTGCGACGACGGGGAGCCGTGCACGACGGGCGAGACGTGCGCGCCGGATGGGACGTGTGGAAACGGGCTGCCGACAGACTGCAGCCCGCTGAACAGCGAGTGCGCTCTGGGGACGTGCACGCCGGGTGTGGGCTGCGAGCTGGTTCCTCAGCTCGAAGGTTTCAGCTGCGATGGGACCAACTTTTGCGCCACCAGCAAGTGCGTGGCTGGCAAGTGCAAATTCTCCGCGCCCAAGAACACTGGCGTCGCCTGCGACGACACCCTGTTCTGCACGGTCGGCGAGACCTGCCAGCCCAACGGCGGATGCGCCAACGGTGCGCCCACGTGCGTGACCGCGAACAAGTGCCAGAACGCCGTGTGCGACGAGATCGGGAAGGCCTGCAACTTCCCCGCTGTGCCCATGGGACAACCCTGTGAAGACGGCGACGCGTGTACCGGCGGCGAGACCTGTAATGTCAGCGCACAGTGCGTTGGCGGAATCAAACCGCCCAAGAATTTCTTCTTTGACGACTTCTCGACCAGCAGCCTGGGCTGGGTCCTCGGGCCGGAATGGCAAATTGGTGCGGCGAAGGCCTCTCCTCCCAGCGTGGTTGGCGCAGATCCCGCGGTGGATCACAGCACGACTGCCGACAATGGCGTCGCCGGGATCGTGATCGGCGGCAACGAGCAACCGATCGTTCACGCTCCGTACTACATCCAGAGCCCCTCGATCGACGTGTCGGGTCCGGGGAAAGTCTTCCTGTCGTACTATCGCTGGCTCAACAGCGACTATTTGCCCTTCATGCGCAACATGGTCGAAGTGTTTGACGGCGTCGCATGGCAAGAGGTCTGGAGCAGCGGTGTTCAACCGAGCATCCAGGATTCTCCTCCGGTCGGCCAGGGGTGGACGTTCATGTCCCACGATATCACCGCCTACAAGAGCATGAACCTCAGGGTTCGGTTCGGGTACGAGATCCTGCAAAACGGCGCCTACTCGATCGGCTCGTGGAACCTGGACGACGTGAAGATCCAGAACACTGCCTGCCCCACGGTTCCGTAGGCTTGCTCCGGGGCGCGCGGCCGAGATGCGCGCCGCGGTGGTTCCTTCCAGCGCAGAATGCGGTAAAGTGCGCGCTCGATGTCGACCTCACCCTGCCCTGAGTGCGCGCAATCGCTCCAGATCGTCGCGGAGCACTGCCCGCACTGCGCGCGGCCGGGCAGATATCCCAACGTCTTGCTGGCGAGCCAGGCAGCGGACGTGGCGGCGCTCGATTTTCGCGTTCAAGTAGCCGAGGCGCGCGCGAATGCCCGTGGGACCGCGGCGAATGTACAAGAATTCTCCGCCGCGCTGGCCGGCTCGAAGGCTCTGATCGCCCGCCCGCGCGGAGATCTGGAGCGCCTGGCAAGCAACGACAATCAAGTCTACGCGACATATTACCAGCTCATCGACGCCGAAGCACGGGTCCCCGACGACGACAAGTGGGACGCTCTGCGGAGAGGCACCGATGAAGCGCTCTTCCCCGGACAGAAGGAGAAGGTCCGCTTCGCCGCGCTCACCCTCGACGTGGTCGGCGTCCTCAACTACGGGGCGTGCCAGATGACGCTCCGCACGCCGATGATCGCGCACCGAGCGTCGGTATTCGAGGAGAACACCGCCGTCTTCATGGAGAAGAACGAGATCAAGCTCAAGGATGCGCCGATTGCAGCCATTGGCTTCCGCGCGCCCTGGTGCGATCGCGCCAAGGTCTGCGTGGCCAAGCTGGCGGACGAGATCACGCCCGCCACGACGCCTGGTATGCACGCAGACGTGCTCGTTCAGCAAGGCGCGACCTCGGCGGACGATCGCTTCGTCGAGGTCCACGTCTGGGGTCCGATGACGATCCGGTCGTTCGAGCACGTAGTGTTTCTCAGGAGCAAGGACCGGAAGAAGCTGCATAAGTCCGACGAGAAAGTCTTGCGCGCTCAGCTCGCGAAGCTCGGGGTTGGCTTCGAGGTGCGGCCATGAACGCGGTGATCTCGGGCTGTGCGGGCGTCGCTATCCTGGTGGAGGGGCAGGACCTGTTCTCAATTGACGTCCTCCATCCGGCACCGGTGCCGAGACGGGCAGCAGAGGTCTCTCATTTGCTCGGCGAGCGACGTGATCTGCTCTTCCTCGAAAACGTCGCGTTCGAGGAGATCCAGCGGCGCCTCGTCGAGGCGAGCGACGGAGAAGACGCGCTCCGAATGGTGCTGCGTCTCCTTGATCGCGAGCTTGCCGATGACATCCGCACCGATGCCGCGGATGATCTCGAAGCGCTGCTTTCGACTCCTGCGGTGGAGGAGCACGTCGAGCGCGTGCTGTTCGCGTGTCCTTTCCCGTCAGGCGCGGATCCGAGAGGCGCCGTCGCAGCGGCGCGTCGCGCTTCGGCCGTGAAGGCGAGCGCATTCGTCCAGCGCCTCATCGACGTGCAGCCGGTGATTGAAGAAGTTCGCAACGCGTGGAGCGAGATTCCGACTGAAGTGCTCGCGACCGGTGCGGATCGTGCGCGAGTCCGGCGCGCAATGGTTCTCGAAGGCGTATTCCGCGGGCTGGTGAAGGCGCGCGCGGAAGGGAACCGCGTTGACTCAGTCATCGCAGCCAGCCTACAAAAGCCAGGGATCAAGGCTCTGCCAGGGTATCGCGCGCTCTTTCAGGCGTGGACGGTGAGATTACCATCGGTGAGTGTACCTGCGCGCGTGTGGGCTAGCGAAACGGAGACACGAGAAGCTGAGCCCCCGTCCGAGAAAAAGCGTCCATCTCCTGCGCGCACCTCCATTAACCGTGCCGAGGTGTTTGAGAAGGTCAAGAGTCAGAAGGCTGCAATAGTCCGCGCGTTCGATCGGCACGACATGACGCGGGCATGGAGTCTCATCGACGAGCTGGTGGCGTATAATCTGAGCCACGGTGGAGCCGAGTTCGCGGTCAAGTCGCTGTGCGATCTGGCCAAAGAGGCGCAGCGGCGCGGGGTTCTCGAAGCTCAGGTGGGGCTAACGTCGCGCGCCGTCGATCTCGGGCCACACGATGGCTGGGCCTGGGCGCAACACGGGAAGGCACTCCTGGACGTTCATAGGCTCCTGGAGGCCCTTGAAGCCTGTGACCGCGCTGTAACCTACATAGATAACGTCGTCGCCAAGAACGGACGCGCGGAGGTTCTCAAGGCGCTCGGACGCTTCGACGACGCTCTCACGGCTTATGACCTGATCCGGCGCGAGAACCCCGATAACGTCGTCGCCAAGACCGGACGCGCGGAGGTCCTCAAGGCGCTCGGACGCTTCGACGACGCTCTCAGGGCTTATGACCTGATCCGGCGCGAGAACCCCGATAACGTCGTCGCCAAGAACGGACGCGCGGAGGTCCTCAAGGCCCTCGGGCGCTTCGA
>JBDTXR010000075.1:0-26436 GCA_040006075.1 Byssovorax sp.
CGCGCCTGGTCGACGACGCGGCCTCGGGGACGCTCCGCCCGGCGCTCGCGGCTCCGTCCCGATCCCGATCCCGCGCGCTGGCGACCGTCGATCTGCCCCGCCTCGCCGACGGCGTCGCGCACCTCACGGACGAGGCCTCGCACCTGCAAATCGCCTTCTCGTTGCTGGGCGCGGCGTCCACGCCGGCGGCGCTCTCCTCCGGCGTCGCGCTCTACGCGGGCGCCGCGCCCGGCGGCGGCGATCTGATCCACGTCCCCAGCGCCGCCGGCACCGAAGACTGGATCCACTTCGCGCACGCCCCTGCGATCGAAGCGCTCGGCTACCGCGTCGATGTCAGCCGCGTCGCCGGGCTCCGCCTCTTCGCCGACACGCTCGAGCTCCTCGACGCCGCGGGGACTCCCCTGCTCCGGGTCGCGCCGCCGTACGTGCTCGACGCCGCCGGCGCCCGCCACGAGGCCTCGCTCGCCCTCGAAGGATGCGCTGCCGACACCAGCCCTCGCGCCCCGTTTGGCCGCCCCGTCACCGGCCCAGGCGCCGCGTTCTGCACGGTCCGCGTCGACTGGCACGCAGCGCACGTCACCTATCCTGCCCTCGTCGATCCGGTCTGGAGCAGCACCTTCAACACGCTGATCACCCCGCGCCTGCGCCACACCGTGACCCTGGTCAACCCCTCCGACGTGAAGAGCCTGGCCCTCGTCGCCGGCGGCTTCTCCGCGGTCAACGGAGCCGCGCTGAAGAGCGCCGAGATCTACGATCCGCTCAGCCGCCGCTTCACCGCGACCGGCGGGCTCGGCGTCGCGCGCGGCTCGCACACGGCCACGCTCCTGTCCAAGGTCGCCACGCCGATCCAGCTCGGCCCGGCCGATCCGGTGCTCGTCGCCGGAGGCGCCGACAGCGCGGGGACGCCGCTCGCCAGCCTGGAGATCTACGATCCCTCCACCGGCCTCTTCCAGACCGATCCCACGCCGATGGCGTTCCCGCGCTTCGGCCACTCGGCCACGCTCTTCGCCGATCGCACGGTGCTGCTCGCGGGCGGCACCTCGCTCCCGCTCAATCAACCCACGAACACCGCGGCGCTCTACACCTTCACCAGCCTCAGCGCGGGGGTGCTCACCAGCGCGGTCACCTCGACGGCCGGGCTGATGACCAACTCGCGCACCGGGCTCGCGTCGGCGCGGCTGAGCAACGGACAGGCGCTGCTCACCGGCGGCTTCGTCCTCGCCGGCGGATCGCTCCAGGCCCTTCAATCCGCGGAGATTTACGATCCGATCACCGACGCGTTCCTCCCGATCACCCCGGCCGGCGGAGGCATCGTCCAGATGGCCGTCCAGCGCGGCGCGCACACCGCGACCCCGATCGGCGGGGGCCTCACGCTGATCGCGGGCGGCACCACCAACACCGTCGGCGGCACGTTCCCGAACGCCATCGACATCTACTCGGACGGCTCCAGCGGCGGCGTCACGGGCTTCCTCAACCCGGGCAGCCTCGGGAGCCTCGCCACGGGCCGCGCGTCGCACACGGCCACCGTCCTGGCCACGGGCGACGTCCTCGTCGCGGGCGGCTTCAACGCCGGCAGCGCCGTCTCGGCCGTGGAGATCTTCTCGGTCAAATCCAAGGCCTTCACGCCGCTCGCGGCGATCGTCCCCATGGCGCCGCGCGGCGACCACGCGGCCCTCCTCGTCAACGCCGGCGACTCGATCGCCGCCGGCCACACCGTCCTCGTGACCGGCGGTACCACATCGTCCACGAGCGGAGCCACGGCGCTCGGCGGGGCCCAGATCCTCCTGTCGATCGACGGCGACGCCTGCACCGTGAACGACGAGTGCCTGTCCGGCTTCTGCACCGACGGGGTCTGTTGCAACACGGCCTGTGATCAGGAGTGCTACGCGTGCAGCCTCGCGACCAAGCAGAGCGGCGCCGCGGCCGGCACCTGCGGCTTCGCGATCGAGGGCGCCGATCCGCGGGTCCAGTGCATCAACGAGCTCGAGGTCCACACCCAGTGCGACGGCAAGGGCTCCACCGAGCAAATTGGCGCGACCAAGGACTGCAAGCCCGGCACCTGCGGCGCCAACAACCTCTGCTCCACCTCGTGCACCACCACGGGCGACTGCTCGCTCACCGGCTTCTGCGATCTCACCGCGCCCGGCGACGCCGGCGCCGGCCCGGGCTCGTGCTCGCCCAAGCGCATCAACAGCACCATTTGCAACGCCGACGAGCAGTGCGTCAGCGACAACTGCGTCGACGGCCTCTGCTGCGATCTGGCCTGCAAGGGCCAGTGTCAGGCCTGCGATTTGCCTGGTTTCCCCGGCAAATGCACCGCGTTCGGCACCGACACGTCGCAGGAGCAGCCGCACCCCAACACCGGTGGCACCAACCCCCGCGCGGCCTGTGACGGCGTCGTGGGCACCACCACCACGGCCTGCTCCGGCTACTGCGTCGGCACCACGGATCCGATCCACTGCCAGGATCCCGGCGCCACGAAGACGCTTCAGGGCACCACCTGCGTCGATGTCCCCGGCGCGCCCTCCAAGCTCGGCTCGTATCCCTGCAACGGCAAGGGCTCGAACACCGAGACCACCAGCGACTGCGGCGGCTTCCTCTGCGCCGACGCCACCGCGTGCAAGACGGCCTGCGCCGCCGACACCGAGTGCCTCGCCGACTTCGTGTGCACCGAGAAGGCCTGTCAGCCGCTCACCGGGCCTCTCTGCGACGGCGGCAACATCCTCCGTAAGCCCAAGGCGCAGGGTGGCAACACGCCGTGCGCCGATCACTACACCTGCCCTGCGCTCGCCACCGCGTGCCGCACCGACTGCGACGCGGTCACCGATTGCACCGACGGCCTGGTCTGCGACGGCAACCGCAAATGCGTCGCTCGCCTGCCCGCCGCGGTGATCACGTCGTGCAACGTCTGCCAGGCCGGCGACGATCCCACCCGCCCCGTTCCCTGGATCTTCGGCCTCGCGAGCCTCGCCGCAATCGCGATTTTCCGCCGCCGTACCGCCTGAAATTCAACGAATCGCTCCGCCAGGTGGGTGTGACCGCACTCCTTGGTCGAGGCCATGCGCGCCGCCCACCGGCGCGTCGCCTCTCGCATGCACGACGATCTCCTCGATCTCCTCCTCGCTCTCGACGGTGTCCGTCAGAGCCCGCGCTACCACCCCGAGGGCTGTGCCCTCTACCACTCGCTCCAGGCCTTCGATCTCGCCCGCAAGGCCACCAACGATCGAACCCTCTGGGCCGCGGCCTTGCTGCACGACGTCGGCAAGGCGGTGAGCTCGCCCGACCACGACGCGATCGGGGCCGATCTGCTCGACGGCCTCGTGGCCCCGCGCATCGTCTGGCTCGTGCGCCACCACCTCGATCTCCTCGACGCTCCGGGCGTGACCAAGCGCCGCCTCCGCGGCACCACCGCCCTCGCGGATCTCCAGCGCCTCCGCCGCTGGGACGTCGGCGGCCGCTCGCCCTTCGCCGCAGTCCTCGACGCCGACGCCGCGCTCGCCGTGCTCTTCGACGGCGTCGATCCCCTCGTTTTCTCGCACGACGGCGAGCCCGCCCCCGACCATGAGGACATCGTTTGAGCGAAAGCGGAAGGGAATGCCCCGCGTCCGCCTGAGCGCCGATCCCGAGCGCCTCCTCGGCGCCCGCCCGCTCTGGGCCCAGGACGACGCGCCCGACGAGCCCCGCGCCCAGCTCCGCGACGCCGTCCGCGACGCTGTCGCCCGCTCGCTCACCGAAAAGCAGCGCGAGGTCGTCGAGGCCTATTTCTTCGAGGGCCTCTCGCAAGGCGACATCGCCCGACGACTCGGCATCTCGCAGCAGGTCGTCCAGAAGCGCATGTACGGCGCGCCCCGCGGCGGCAAGCTCGTCGGCGGCGCGATCCACCGCCTCCGCTGCGCCCTCGCCGAGCGGGTGCTGCCATGAGCGCCGAGCGCTTCGGCGGCCTCCGGGCCCGCATCGCCAACGAGGCCGCCCGCCTGATGTACGAAGAGGGGGTGAAGCAGTATTTCACGGCCAAGCACCTGGCCTGCAAGCGCATGCTCGGCAAGGTCGCCGGCAAGCGCGCCCGCTACCGCCCGGCCGATCTTCCCTCGAACGGGGAGATCCGCGACGCTTTGCTGGCACTCGCCCAGCTCGCCGAGGGCGATATGCGCACTCGCCGCCTCTTCGCCATGCGGATCACCGCGCTCGAGTCCATGCGCGCCTTGCGGTCCTTCGAGCCGCGCCTGATTGGCTCGGTGAGCACAGGCCACATCCGCCGCGGCAGCGACATCGATCTCCAGGTCTTCACCCCCGATCCCGACGCCCTGGAGAACCACCTCAACGCCCTCGGATGGACCTTTGAACGAGAGCCGGTCACCATCCAGAAATTCGGAGAGATCCGCGAGTATCTCCACTTCCACGTGGTCGACGTCTTCACCCTCGAGCTCACCGTCTACGAGCCCCGCGAGCTCCGCTTCCGCCCCCGGAGCAGCACCGATGGCAAGCCCATTGTCCGCATGGGCGAGAAGACCCTCGAAGCGCTCCTGTTGAAAGAGCACGGAGAGCCCTGGTCCCGCTACCTGGTCACCGGAGAGGTGGAAGGCATGGAAGAGCTCTTGAGCGAAGCCGACGAAGACGAGTCGGCGCCGCGCCCGGGGCCGTGGGACGGCCTGATCGCCAGCGGCCCCGACAACGACGCTCCGATCGCGGGCGAGCCCGGCGAAGAGGACGATCCGGAGGAGAGCTACGAGGCTTTGCCTGGATTTGAAGCCTACGGCTGAGGAGGCCGCCGCGCGATGTCACCACCTCGTTTCCGTCCCGAATTTTTCGCTGGCTCGTTCCGACGAAAGACGCTAGCGTTTTCGTATGCTGGACCGTCCCGTGAGCCACGTGCCCCCCGCGCCGATCTCCGACGGTGACGCCGCCGAGCGCGCCCGGCTGCACGAGGCGCTGCGCGAGGCCTGGGCCGGCGCGAAATCCGAAGGATCGATTTCCGGCGAAGAGCTGCTCCGCGATCTCGCTGTCGAAGACGAATGACCACGCGCCTGCGGGTGCTCGGCCCGGCGCAGCGTCAGGCCAAGCAGACTGCCTCGTGGTGGCGCACGAATCGACCGTCGTCGCGAGGGCTGTTCCGGCGTGAGCTGGCGAGCGCCTTCGATCTCCTCGTCAGCTCACCCGAAATGGGGACTCCTTACGACGACGCGGATATCCCCGGTCTCCGGCGCGTGCTCCTGCCGGAGACTCGGTATCACGTCTACTACGTGTATCACGCCGATCTGAACCAGATCCTCGTGCTCGGGATCTGGAGCGTGCTGCGCGGCCACGCGCCCCCCTGGAGCGAGCGACCGCGCTGATCCGAGCGCTACTGCCCCGAAGGGTGCCAGATCGTCTTCATCTCCACGAAGCGCTCGATCCACCGCGGCGACTCCGTGGCTGCGGCGTCGAACCACTCGGCCTCTTTCAAGGTCCGCACCCGCACCCGCTTCACGCTGTTGGCGCCCTGCTCTTCCGCAGCCCTGGAGATCGCCGCGTCGACCCCATGCAGATCCAGAGCGGCGATCTCCATGTGCTTGGCCAGGTGCGGGAGCACCTCGCCGACAGGGCCAGTGAGAATGTTGACCACGCCGCCGGGCAAATCGCTGGTCGCCAGAGCCTCGCTGAAGGTCACCGAGGTGCGCGGATCGGCCTCGCTCGCGAGCACCACCACGGTGTTCCCGGAGGCGATGATCGGCAGGATGCAGCCCGCGAGCCCGAGCAGCGCCGGCCGCGCGGGCGCCACCACCGCGACGACACCCATCGACTCCGGCGAGGTGAAGTTGAAGTGCGGGCCGGCCACCGGGTTCAGGCTGGAGAACAGGCTTTGATACTTGTCGGTCCAGCCCGAATAGGCGATCACCCGGTCGATGGTGGCCTGGACCTCGACGGCGGCCTGCTTCGCGTCGAGGCCGCTTCGCACCAGCGATTTCACCAGCTCCTCGCTCCGCGCGTCGAGCATCTCGGCGAGGCGATAGAGGATCTGACCGCGGTTGTAGCCGGTGCGGGCCGACCAGCCGTCCCAGGCTCCGCGCGCGGCCAGCACGGCGTCGCGGGCGTCTTTCCGCGAGGCGCGGGGGATGTTCTCTTTCGACTCGCTGCCCGGACCTTCAGCCACCGAGGTAGTCCTCCCCGACTCGGAGCGAATGAAGGCTCCGCCCACGTACATCTTGTACGCTTTGCGCACCGTGAGGCGTAAGGCCTCGCCGTCTTCGCTCGTCGACTTCCCGTTCTCTTCGGCCCTCGGGCCGCCGTTCTTCGTCGCCATCTCAGTCCACCTCGAGGTAGGCGAGGAGCCCCTGGCGCCCGCCCTCGCGGCCGAAGCCGCTCTCTTTGTAGCCGCCGAACGGCGAGCTCGGATCGAACTTGTTGTAGGTGTTGGCCCAGATCACGCCGGCCCGGAGCCGCTGCGCCACCCAGAAGCTCTTGGCCCCCTTGTCGGTCCAGATCCCCGCCGAGAGGCCGTACATGGTGTTGTTGGCCTTCTCCACGGCCTCTTCCGGGGTGCGGAAGGTGAGCATCGAGAGCACCGGTCCGAAGATCTCTTCCCTCGCTATCCGGTGCGACTGCGAGACGCCGGTGAACAGCGTGGGAGCGAACCAGAACCCGCGCTCCGGGAGCGCGCAAGGAGCGCTGAAGCGAGTGGCCCCCTCCTGCTCGCCCGAGGCCACCATCTCGCGGATCTTGTCGAGCTGCATCCGGGAGTTGATGGCCCCGAGATCGGTGTTCTTGTCGAGCGGATCGCCGACGCGGATCGTGGCCATGCGGTCCTTGAGCTTGCGCAGCAGGACCTCTTGAATGCTCTCTTCCACGAGGAGCCGGGAGCCGGCGCAGCACACGTGACCCTGGTTGAAGAAGATCCCGCCGATGATGCCTTCCACCGCCTGATCGAGCGCCGCGTCGGCGAAGATGATGTTCGCCGCCTTGCCGCCGAGCTCCAGGGTCAGCTTCTTCTGCGTGCCGGCCAGGGCTTTCTGGATCCGCTTGCCCACGTCGGTCGATCCGGTGAAGGCCACCTTGTTGACGTCGCCGTGCCCGACCAGCGCCGCGCCGGTCGCGCCCGCGCCGGTGACGATGTTGACGACCCCGGGCGGCAGATCCGCCTCCTCGATGATCTGCGCGAGCATCAGCGCGGTGAGGGGCGTGGTCTCGGCCGGCTTGAGCACGCAGGTGTTGCCCGCGGCGAGCGCCGGCGCGAGCTTCCACGCGGCCATCAGCAGCGGGAAGTTCCAGGGGATCACCTGCCCGGCCACGCCGAGCGCGCGCGGGTTGCGGCCCGGGAACGCGTGCTCTAACTTGTCGGCCCAGCCGGCGTAGTAGAAGAAATGCGCGGCCGCGAGCGGCACGTCCACGTCGCGGGACTCCTTGATCGGCTTGCCGCCATCCATCGACTCGACGATGGCCAGCTCGCGGGCCTTCTCCTGGAGCGCGCGGGCGATGCGGAAGAGGTACTTGCCGCGGTCGAGCGGGCGGAGCTTGGACCAGTATTTCTCGTAGCCGGTGCGCGCCGCCTGCACCGCGAGATCGACGTCTTTCGCGCTGGCCTCGGCGATCTCGGCGAGCTTCGCCTCGGTCGAGGGGCTGATGGTGTCGAAGTACTTCTTCGACTCCGGCGCCTTCCACTTGCCGCCGATGAAGAGCTCGTAGCGCGGCTGGAGCTTGATGTGATCGTTGGCCTCGGGCGCCGGCGCGTAGGTCCACGCGTCGCCGAAGGCCACGCCAATCGCCTTCGATTCAGGGCGTTTGGCGCCGGGCTTCGCGTCCTTCGGCGTCGCGCTGGTCGCGATTTCCTTGGTGCTCATACGATCCTCAATCCTTGCTGAAGTAGTCGCCGCCCTGGTACGCGCCGGTGCGCTCTTTTTCGAGCTGCATGAGCACGTCGTTGAGCAGGGTCGAGGCGCCGAAGCGGAACATCTCGTTGCTCAGCCAGGCGTCGCCCAGCGTCTCTTTCACCATCACCAGGTAGTGCAGCGCTTGCTTCGCCGTGCGGATCCCGCCCGCCGGCTTCATCCCGATGCGCTTGCCGGTGGCGTAGTAGTAGTCGCGGATCGCCTCGAGCATCACCAGGGTGACGGGCAGCGTCGCCGCGGGGACGATCTTCCCGGTCGAGGTCTTGATGAAGTCCCCGCCGGCGAGCATGGCGATCTGGCTCGCCTTGCGGACGACGTCGTAGCTGCCGAGCTCGCCCGTCTCCAGGATCACCTTCAAATGAGCCTCCCCGCAGGCCTCTTTCGTCGCGGCGATCTCGTCGAAGACGGCGTTGTACTCGCCGGAGAGCATGGCCCCGCGATCGATCACCATGTCGATCTCGTCGGCGCCGAGCTCCACCGCTTGGCGCACGTCGGCGATCTTCACGGCGAGCGGCGAGAGGCCGCTCGGGAACGCGGTGGAGACGCTGGCGACCTTCACGGTCGACCCTTCCAGCGCCTTCTTCGCGATCGGTACCAGCTTGGGGTAGACGCAGACCGCGGCGCACGAGGGGACGCCGGGATCCTCGCTGGGATGCCGCGCTTTGAAGGACATCTGCCGCACCTTGCCGGCCGAGTCCTTCCCCTCCAGCGTGGTGAGGTCCATCATCGAGATGGCCAGCTTCAAGCCGGCGACCTTGGTCGCCTTCTTGATGCTCCGCTTCGTGAACGAAGCGGCGCGCTCTTCCACCATCACCTTGTCGACGTGGGGCGATTCGAAGCTCGGGTAGCGCTCGCTGCGCCCGCCGGCGAGGCCAGCGACGTGGCCGCTGCTCCCGCTTCCATTTCCGTTTCCGTTGCCGTGGGCCATACGCGCCTTCTCCAGGGGGCGGCACGCTACCAGAACCCGCCGGGCGATCCCACCGCCCCGTGCTACGTTGGCGCCGCAATGCGCTTCACCCTGTCACCCCTGGTCTTCGCGTCTGCCCTCGTTCTCGCGGCCTGCGGCGCCGCGCAGCGCCCCGACGGAGGCGCGGGCCTCTTGCCCGTGGGCTCTGCCGCGCCCGAGCTCAGCGCCACCGATCAGGCCGGCAAGCCGCACACCCTCACCGAAGAGCGCGGCCACCCGGTCATCGTCTACTTCTACCCGAAGGACGGCACCCCCGGCTGCACCAAGGAGGCCTGTGCCTTCCGCGACACCTGGAAGAGCTTCACCGACGCCGGCGTCCAGGTCTTCGGCGTCTCGGCCGACGATCAGAAATCGCACGAGCAGTTCGCCAAGGAAGAGAAGCTCCCCTTCCCCATCCTGTCCGACCCCGATCACAAATGGATCACCGCCTTCGGCGTCGGGACCACCCTGGGAATGGCCTCCCGGGTCAGCTTCCTCCTCGATAAGAACGGCAAGATCGCCAAGGTCTATCCCGACGTCGATCCCGCGTTCCACGTGGACGAGGTGCTGAAAGACGCGGCCGCTCTGCCGAAGTGAGAGACGCCATGCTCAGCGCTTCCGGCCCTCAACGCGTCAACGGACTCAAGCTCTGGATTCATCGCTTCCGCGATCCCGACGCGGCGCCGTCGGGCCTTTCTATCCTCCTCGTCCACGGCTTCCTCGACTCCGGGGCCACCTGGGATCTCGTGGCGCCGGCGCTGGCCCGCGCGGGGCACGAGGTGATCGCCCCGGATCTCCGCGGATTCGGCCAGAGCGAGTGGATCGGCGCGGGCGGCTACTACCACTTTCCCGACTACGTCGCCGATCTCTCGGAGCTCATCGACAGCCTCGCTCCGCGTCGCCTGGTGATGGCCGGTCACTCCATGGGCGCCACCGTCGCCGCGCTGCTCGCGGGCGCGCGGCCCGATCGCTTCGAGCGCGTCGCGCTGCTGGAGGGCCTCGGCCCCATCGCCACCGAGCCGGAGATGGCCGTCGAGCGCATGAAGATCTGGCTCCGCAACCTGCGTGAGGCGTCCCGCGCGAGCCGCCCGCTCACCACGATGCAAGAGGCGATCGAGCGCCTCGCCCTCCACCACCCCCGCGTCCCGCGCGAGGTGATCGAGAGTCGCGCTTCGCTGCTCACCCGCCTCGATCACCAGGGCCAGCTCATCTGGGCCTACGATCCGCTCCACCGCACCACCGCGCCGACCCCCTTCAACATCGAGAATTTCCGCGTTTTCCTGCGGCGGATCGAGTGTCCGACGCTGGTGGTGAGCGGCGGCCCCCTCGGCTGGCACCCGCCCGACGAGGCCGAGCGCGCCACCTGCCTGCGTGACGTGCGCCACCTCGAGCTGGCCAGAGCGGGGCACATGATGCACTGGACCGCTCCCGACGCGCTGGCAGCCGCGTTGATGGTCTTCTTCGGCGAGGCGGCGGCGCCCCGCGTCCCTTGACGTTCAAGGCAGGGTAACAGCGACGGTGTGGGCGCCCGCGGTCACCTTCACCAGCGCGGTCCCTCCCGCGTCGGGCAGGTAAACCCACCCGGACGCCGCCAGATCCAGCGCCGCGGCGTCGGCGACGGCGGAGAGGGCTTTGCCGCCGTCGGTCACGCTCGTCGGTTTGGCGCCGAGCGCGATCACCTCGAAGACCACTCCATTCTTCAGCTCGGCGCCGTCAAGGCTCCCGAGCGCGATCACGCTCCCCTTCTTTTCCTGGGTGATCGTCGCTCCATCGAAGATCGCGAATTGCGACGCGGCGCCGGGCGCGACTCTGGCCCAGAGGAGGCCCGGCGTGGTCGCGTAGGAGTCGACCTTGGCGGCGTCGGTCACCGGGGTCAGCGTGTCAATCGTGGGCCTCAGCATGGGAATGATCCCGCCCTCGGCCACGAAGAGCGGGAGCACGCCGAGCGGCGCGGGGACCATCACCGCCTCTCCACTGCCGCCCTCGTAGCTCTTGCCCGTCCACCAGTCGATCCACGTTCCGGGCGGGAAGATCACCGTCCGGCTCACCGCTCCTCGCGCCACCACCGGCGCGACCAGGATCGAGTCGCCGAAGAGGTACTCGTCGCTGGGGTGCACCCCGAGATCGGGGTAGGCCAGGCCAACGGGCCTTTGCAGCGGGCGCCCGTCTTTTTGCAGGTTGGTCGCGTACGTCCAGGCGTACGGGAACAGCCGCAGATGCAGCCGCGTGTAGGTTCGATACCACCCGAGCATCTCGGCGTCGAAGCCGGTCTTGGCGTCCGGCTCCCAGGCCACGGTGCTGGCGCTGTTGCCGATCTGCATCACCGACGAGAGCGCCGTCTGCTCGAACCAGCGGGTGAAGAGCTCTTTGTCGGGCGGCGAGTGGCGGTATCCGCCGGTGTCGGCGCCGAAGAACGGGAACCCCGAGGGCCCGAGCGAGATCCCGGCGACAATCGACGCGGGCAGGCCCCCTACCGCGGTGTAATCGCCGCCGGGATCCTTGACCACCTCGCGGTGCTTCGCGAACGAGGCGTCGAGATCGCCGGGCCAGAGGATCGCGCCGCTCTTCTGATCGCCCACCGTGGCGTGACGGCAGAGCAGGAACCCACCGCCCGCGGGCAGCGTCTTGGCGTAGGTCGCGTGATAGCCAATCTGGAAGCGCGCGTGCATGGTGCGCTCGTCGCTCCCGTCCGAGAATTTCCAGGGATTTCGCGCCGAGGTGAGCCCGGGGACCACGTCCTCGCCGTAGTCGAGCTTGTACCCCTCGACCCCGATCGCCGTGTAGGCGCCCAGGTTTTGCTGCCACCAGGCCTGGGCCGCAGGGTTGGTGACGTCGATCGGCTTGCCCCATTTGTTGAGGAGCACGCCGATCGCGGGCGGATAATACCCCTTGGTCGTCGCCTCGGCCCGCAGCGCGGCGGTGCTGGCGGCGGCCTCGTCGAGGTACGGAGTGTGCCAGAGCGCGGTGCGAAAGCCGAGCCCGTGGAGAGCACCAATCATCGCCTTGGGATCCGGGAACTGCGCCGGCACGAAATCGAAGGTGTTCACGGCCGTGGCGTAGGGCCGATCGATCCAGTAGCCGGTGGCGGCGAGGTCGAGATCGCGCATGGCCTGGACGTCGCCCAGGACCTGCGCTTGATCCTTGTTCTCGTCGCGCCACACCCAGGGCCCCAGCGCCCAGCGGGCGGGCAAGCTGGGATAGCCGGTGACGTCGTAGTAGTGCCTGGTGACGTCGAGCGCCCGCTCGCTGCCGAAGAGGTAGAACGTGAGCCCCTTGGTCGACGCGAGCCCGGTCCCGAAGGTGGCCTCGACGACGTCCGCCGCCTCGGTGGCCACCGAGAAGACCGCGGGATAGGCCGAGTCGACGAACAGCCCCCAGCCCTGCGTCCCGATCAGGAAGGGGATCGGGACGTGGACCTCGTTGTAGTGACTCTCGATCTCCCCGTCGGTCTCGAGCTGCATCGGGCGGATCTTCCCGCGCTGATTGACGTCGTCGAACGACTCGCCCAGGCCGTAAAAGCCCTCCTTGGCGTCGGCGCGCGGGCGCAGGCGAAAATACCCGACCGGCGCCCCCGCCGCGGTCGGCGCGAGCTTCAGGCGAAAGCGACCGTCCGCCTGGGCGTCGACGGTGAGAGTCGCCTCGTTGCCGCCCGGGTAACGTAACCTGATCGTCAACGACTTGTCGGTGCTGGCCGTCACATCGATCGACGTGGCCGCCGCGAAGGCCAGGCCGTCGGGCGGCGGCTGGAGCGCGTTGGGGATCGCGAGCGTGGTGGGATCGTAGTTCGTCGCGTCGTCGAGCGCGGTGACCGTGCCGAGCTCGAGCCCGTCGAGCGGGAAATCGAGCAGGATCGTCTCGCCTTTGCGGAGCGCGAGCGCGCCTTTGTCGGGATCGATCCGGACGCTGAAGGCCCCTGCGGTGAGCGTCGCCACCGGGCGCGGCGTGGTGGTCGGCGTCGTCTCGCCGCCGCTGCACGCCGTGAACGCCGAAGCGAACAGCGCGAGCAGCGCGGGCGAGGAGCGGGGATCTTGGCGGAGGCGGAGGCTCGATTTCAAGGCGGATCCCAGGTTACCAAGCTGCGTGCGCGCGGCACAAGACCGCGCCCCGTTTCCCCCGCGACGCGCGGCTCGACCGCTTCCCCGTTGACCCCGGGGAGGCCGTTTTGTACCTTGAACCCAAAGATGATAGGCAGGCTTGTCGGCGGCAAATACAGCCTCGAACGCGAGATAGGCCGCGGCGGGATGGGATCGATCTGGATCGCCCTCGACACGCAGCTCCGCCGCCGCGTCGCCCTCAAGCTGATGCGCCCGGAGATGACGTCGGCGAGCTCGCGCGGCCGCTTCGAGCGCGAGGCCATGGCCGTCGCCCGCATCCAGAACCCCCACGTCATCCAGATTTACGACTACGGCATCGACGACGACGCCCAGTACATCGTGATGGAGCTCCTCGAAGGCGAGGACATGGAAGCCCGGATCGTGCGCAACCCGCGGCTGTCGATCGCCGCGGTGGCGACGATGGTGACGCAGACGGCGAAGGCGCTGGGCGCGGCGCACGCGGCCGGGATCGTCCACCGCGATCTCAAGCCGGCCAACATCTTCCTGGCCCGCGGCGAGGCCGAGGAGATGGTGAAGATCCTCGACTTCGGCGTCGCCGCGATGAGCGCGCTCGGCGACGATCTCCACACCACGCGGACCGGCACGGTGCTCGGCACCCCGCACTACATGAGCCCCGAGCAGGCCCGCAGCGCGCGGTCGCTCGACCACCGCAGCGATCTCTGGTCGCTCGGCGTCGTCGCCTACCGCGCGCTCACCGGGCAGCACCCTTTTTCGGGCGAGTCGCTGGGCGATCTGATCGTGAAGATCTGCACCGATCCCTTCACGCCGGCCTCGGAGGTCGCGCCCGAGCTCGGGGCCGAGGTCGACCACTTCTTCGACCGCGCCCTGGCGAAGGATCCGGCGCAGCGCTTCCAGTCCGCGCGCGACCTGATGCGCACCTTCGCGAGCCTCGTCGGCGACGGGCGCGAGGGTCGCCCCGCCAAGATCCTGGTCATCGACGACGAGCCCGATCTGGCCCTGCTGATCAAGCAGCGCTTCCGCCAGCAGATCCGCAAATCGGTGTACGAGTTCGTCTTCGCGGGCGACGGCGCCGCGGCGTTAGAGCAGCTCCACCTGCACCCCGACATCGATCTCGCGCTCTCCGACATCAACATGCCGGGGATGGACGGGCTCACCTTCCTGGAGCGCGCGGCCGAGCTCCGCCCGCTGCTCGAGGTGGTGATGGTCTCGGCCTACGGCGACATGGCCAACATCCGCTCGGCGATGAACCGCGGAGCGTTCGATTTTCTGGTGAAGCCGATCGACTTCAAGGACTTCGAGGTGACGATCACCAAGACGCTGAAGCACGTGAGCGACGCGAAGCAAACGGCGCGATCCGTCGAGGAGAACGCGATCTTGCGGATGTTCGTGAGCGGCGTGGTGCTCGATCGGCTCCCGCGCCGCGCCCCCGCCGGCGACATCACGGCGAGCGAGTCCGTCGAGGTGTCGGTGGTGTTCATCGACATCTGCGGCTTCGACGGCTTCGTCGCCGAGGGCACGCCCGAGGCGGTGATGCGCAAGCTCAACGCCAACTTCGAGATCATCGTGCCCGAGGTGGCGGCGCGCGATGGCATCATCGATCGCTTCCTCGGCGACGCGGTGCTCGCGGTGTTCCGCGGCGACAACCACGCCGAGCGCGCGCTCGACGCCAGCCTCTCGGTGCGCGGGCAGCTCGCGCGGATGGCGGAGCGCGCGGGGAGCGACTCGCCCTACGCGTGCGGCGTCAGCATCGGGATCGACAGCGGCCGGGTCGCCCTCGGCAGCCTCGGCTCGCGCGCGCTCTCGCGCCTGGATTTGACGGTGATCGGCCCCGCCGTGAACGCGGCCGCGCGCCTGGAATCGGCGGCCAAGCGCGGCCAGATCCTGATCTCGGAGCGGGTCTTCACCTCGGTGCGCGGCGCCTTCGAGTGCGAGCCGCTCGAGCCGATGGCGCTGCCCGGGCACGAGGGGCTCGCGATGGTGTTCAACATCGTCAAGCGGATCCAGGTCGTCGATCCGAGCCCGCTGTCCGACGCGCGCACCGTGCAGATGGACGAGAGCTCGGTGCGCTTCGCGGGCGCGGCCGACGCCGATCTGGTGAACGAAATCCAGGCCGCCGTCGACAGCGGCACGGGCAACCGCTAGCCCGCGCGGACGCGATCAGGGCTTCGATCTGTCGCCCAGGAGCGCGCCGAACAGCGATCCCAGCGCTCCGCCCTTCACCTCGCCGACCAGCGCCGCCGCCTTCGCGGCGATCTCGCCCTCGACGACAATCACGCTCGCCTCGACCTGCGTGACCACCGCGCCCGCCTCGTTCAGCGCGGCCGTCGCCAGGCCCTCGCCCCATCGAATCGCCGTCTCCGCGGCGCCCGCGCCCGCCCGCAGCGCGGCCCCCACGGCGGCCGCGGCCACCGCCGCTCCGTGCGACACGGCCGCGAGCGGATCCGGCGGCGCGTCGTCGACCGTGGCGCCGCCGACGAGGACCGTGAGCAGCCCGTCGGCGATGATCGCGCCGCAGCCGGTCTCGTCGGTCATCCGCGCGAGCCGCTTCCCGTTGGCGAAGACCGAGGCGCTGCCCTTGCGGATCGGCTTGTCGCTGTGATGATCGCAGTCGACCTTGTGCTTCGTCGCCAGCGCCGCGTTGAACGAAGGGCCGCCGAGGAAGGTGTCGGGCGAGCCCTCGCGGATTGTCCCGCTCGTGGTGATCGGCGAGACCGCGCTGGTGGCGATCTTCACGTGACCCGGCTCGCGCCCCGTGGAGAGCCCCGCGCCGATCGCCGCGGCGAGCGCGCCCGCGGTGTGCGCCACCGAGTTGAGCGCGCCGAGCGCCACGCCGAGCAGCACCTCGCTGTCCTGCTCGGCGACGTGCGCCGCGTGCGAGATCCGGTCGCCGACCCGCGCGGCGGCGAGCGAGAGCGGGCCGCTCATTGCGCGGCCTCGTCTGCTTCATTTCCCCCGGGAATCAAGGGAAAACGCACCGTGCTCAGGATCCGATCGAGCAGCGGATCGTTCTGCGCGGCGTCGGCCTTGGGCGTCGTGGCCGTGAAGCAGTACACCGAGCGACGGCGCCCCTCGGCGACGACGAGCCGCTGGAGCAAGGGCCCCGCGGCGGCCCGGGATCCAAAGCGCAGCGCGATGGCCGGGAGGCCGCCCAGGGTCGTCTCTTCGCGGCGCACCAGCTCGAAGCCTTCGAGTCGCCTCACCAGCTCCGCAAGCTGCCGATCAGCATAGTCCGCCAGCGTCTCGCGCTCGCCGAGCACGTCGCGGGTCATCACCAGGTTGGCCGCGGTCGCCTGCCCGTCCTTCGGCGGCGACGCATAGGCCACCAGGGTCTTGTCTTCCCAGTGGCGCGGGACATCGAAGCTCACGTCGGCTTGCTCGTGGCGCGGCATGATCAGAGCACCGCCTTCTTGAGAAACTCGCCGCCGGCCTCGCTGTCCCAGGGCCGCTCGTAGAGCACATATCCATGGTCGCGGAGCGTGCCCGCAAAGGCATCTCCCGCCGAGAGCCCGTTCATCTGGTGATCGACGACCTTGGCCGAGATGTCGGCGGGCGAGAGCGGCAACGAGGCCTGGGTGCGCATCACCATCAGCTGCCCTTCGCTCGGGCTCTGGAGGAACGTCGCCCCGGTGGTTCCATTGACGGCGCGGGCCATCCCCTCGCCCCCGAAGCCGCCGGCCCGGGTGACGATCGCGCTCTCGGGCGCGGGCGGCGTGGGCGCCCCGTGGCTCGCCAGCATCCCCGAGACGCCCGAGGTCGATTGACGTCCTGCGGTGTCCTGGAGCGCGTGCACCGGCGCCTTCATGGTGCCATAGGGGTTGGGCTGGCCCTGGGCCGCGTTGCCGGCGCTGACCACCTTGTCGAGCGGGCTTTGCGGCGGCGGGATCATCTTCGGCGACGAGAGCTCTTTGACGGCGTCCTTGGCCTCGGCCTGCGCGCTCTTACCGGCGTCCTTGGCCTCTTTCAGCACGTCCTTGACCTCTTGCTTGATCTCCTTGGCCTCGGACTTGAATTCGCTCTTGGTCGCGTTCCAGGCGTCCTTGGCCTCGGTCTTGATCTCCTTGGCCTCGGCCTTGATCTCGGACTTGGTCGAACTCCAGAGGTCCTTGACCTGCTGCTTGTCGTGCTTGAAAGCGTCCTTGACCTCCTGGACCTCTTTCTTCACCTCGGCCTTGACCTCCTTGGGGAAATTCTTGATCTCGCCCAGGAGCTTCTTGGCCTCGGTCTTCACCGTCTCGATCTCGTCCTTGACCTTGGCGACCGCGTCCTTGATCTGCTGCTTGGTCTGCTCGATCGCGTCCTTTATCTGGCCCACGGTCTGCTTGACCTGATCCTTCACGCTCTGGATCGTGGCCTTGACCGCGTCGATCTCCGATTGAACCTTGTCGCGCACGGCGATGGCCTTCTTGCGCAGATCGTCGAAGATGGCCTTGGCCTGGGCCTTGGCATCGGCGATCCGCTGCTTGATCCCGTCGATGACGGCGCGGGCCTGAGCGCGGATCTCCTCGATTCGAGCCTTGATCCGGTCGACCGCGGCGCGGGCCTGGGACTTTATCTCCTCGACCTTGTCGCGGACCTCTTGAATCCTGGCCTCGACCGCGGCCTTGATCTGCTCGATCTTGGCCTTGAGCTCGGCGATGCGCGCGGCAGCCTCGGCCTTCACGGCCTCGAGCTTCGATCGGAGCGAGTTGATCAGCGCGTAGGCCTCGGCGCGCGCGGCCTCGACGCGCGGCACGAGGTTCTCTTTCAAGGCCTCGAGCTTGCCCTTCACCGCGGCCTCCACCATCGCGATCCGGTCCTTGACCGCGCCCTCGATCTGCTCGACGCCCTGCTCGATCTTGTCGCGCGCCGCCTTGAGCTGATCCTCGATGTACGCCGGCAAAACAATGGCGTCGGGCGCCTCGCCGGGGAGCTCGACCGGGGTCTGGAGGAGCTGCGAGAGCTTCTCTTCTTCGGGCGTGAACGGGAGGCTGAACGAGGTGAGGCCCGACATCGCCTGCGTGAGATCGAGCACGCCGGGCGGCGAGGCCGAGGTCGAGTTCAGGTACACGTTGGGCTTGCCGTCGACGTGGACCTCGGCGCCGGAGAGGCTCATCAGCTCGCCGGCCGCGACGCGCACCGAGGCCTGCCCGTCGAAGTAAATGTTCGGCCCGTCGAGCACGATCGACGCCTGCCCGGTGGTGAGCACGATCCGCTTGTCGCGAGTGATCGCCACGCCGGTGCTGCCGTCGCCGATCTCCAGGTGATACGACTCGCCGACCGACACCGTCTCGCTCGCCGCGACGGTCGAGGTGCGGCTCCCGCCGATGGATAGTGTCTGATCGACACTCACGGTCCGCGACTCCGAGGCGCCGATCTGGGTCTCGATCGAGCCGCCGATGATCACCGTCTCGTCCTGCCGCACCAGGCGCTCGAGGTCGCGCTCGGCGCGCAGGTAGACGCGCTCTTTGCCCTTGTCGTCGTCGAAGGTGATCTCGTTCCAGCCGCCGCCGCCGGGCGTGCTCTCGCTCTTCCAGGTGCTCTGGGTCTTCTGCTCGGGGAGCGACATCGGCGTGCGCGAGGCGCTGTTGTGGACCCGGCCCACGACCACCGGCTGATCGGGATCGCCTTCAAAAAAGCCGACCAGGACCTCGTCGCCGACGCGCGGGAGGGCCTGCACGCCGAAGCCGCGGCCGGCCCACGCCTGGCTGACGCGGAGGAAGCACGAGCTCTGCTCGTTGCGCTTGCCCTCGCGATCCCAGTGGAACTGAACCCGGACGCGGCCGTGCTCGTCGGTGTGGATCTCGCTGCCGGCCGGGCCGACGACCAGAGCGCTCTGCAGACCGGGAATCGAAGGCTTCGGCGTCTTCAGCGCGGGTCGATACGGCTCGTCGGCGAAGACGGCCTGACCGGTTACCGTCCACTCGCCGTCGCGCGTGCCCTCGATCGACTGGCGCACCGTGAGCAAGCGGCGTTTGTCGAGATCCATGCGCGGATGACCGGTGATCGCGAACACCGTACCGGGGGAGAGATCGAGCACCGTCGCGCGGTAGCTGACAGCGCGGCGGGCGCGGCGGATCGACGCGAGCTTGCGCGCCGCGAGGGCCTTGCTCTCTTTCTCGTCGATGCGCGCCGACGCGATCTCGGGCTCCACCAGGAAGGCGCCCGGCGCGTAGTCGTAGACCTCGAGCTTGTCTTCAATGGCCGAGAGGCTGCGCGCCTCGGCGATGAGCTCGAGATCGGGGCGCGATCGAAAGTCGTAGTCGCGGAGCGTGAGCCGGCCGGCGCGGACCTCTTGAGCGAGCTTGACCGAGGAGATGATCTCCTTGCCCGGAGGGGCGTTGTTGCCATTGAAGAAGAGGATCGGGCCGCCCTCGCGCGCGTCGTGGCGATCGAGATCGGTGCTGAGGACCAGCTTCGTCTCCGGATTGTCCTCGGTGCTCACCGCGAGGTCCGGATCGCGGAACACGTAGGTGATGCCGGCCTCTTCGAGGATCCGGCTCAGGAAGGCGAAGTCGGTCTCGGCGTACTGGACGCGGTACTCGAAGCGCGGGAACGACGACGGATCGAGCTCGAGCACCGGGGTGAGGCTCCACTCGGCGAGCACCGCAATCGCGATCTCCGGGAGCGTGAGGTGCTGGAAGATCCGGTTGTTCTTGCGCCGGGTCGCTCGCCACAGCGCCGGGACGATCCGCAGGTAGTACGTGGACATCCCCGCGCTCTCGGCCTCGACTTGCTCCATGTGCGCGCAGACGCCGGTCCAGGCGCGCGCCGCGCCGCCCGGCGAGGCGCCGAGCCGGAACGACGCGCCCAGACCGACGAACGCGTCGAGGTCGAGATCGTCGAGAGGCGAAGCGGCGATGACGCCGATCTCGAAGAGGCCCGACGCTGGGTGCTCCACCGAGAAGCTGCGGACCGAGAGGGAGGTTTCTTTCGATGCGAAGGAGAGCTCGAGGTTCTGGGCCACGATCGCGAACTTTACGGGAGGCGCTTCACGCTGACCAGCACAGAAGCGGAGCGCGCACGCCGTGTGCTAGCGTCGCGGCTCCATGGAGGTCGTCGCTCTCTCTCCGGTCCATGCCACCACGCTCACGTGGCGACGAGACGCCAAGACCTGGGCGTGCACCGTGGTCTGCAAGGCCACGTTCGATCTGACGCCGGGCGAGATGCGGCTCTCGCAAGCGCAGGATCCGCTCCAGGATCAGGACCGACGCTGGGAAGAAGAGCCGGCGCGGAGCCTTCATTCGCCGACGGATCTCGTGCCTTTCAAGGCGCGCGCCGACGTGATGCTGGTGGGGCACGCGTACGCGCCGAACGGCAAATCGGTGCGCTCGCTCCTGGCGCGGCTGGTGGTCGGCGGGGTCGACAAATCGATCGCGGTGCTCGGCGATCGCGCGGCGGCGGGGCGCGAGCCGTCGCCGTTCACGATCATGGCGCTGCGCTACGAGCGCGCCGCGGGCGGGCTCGGGCACGGCAATCCGGCGGGGATCGGCGCGAGCGAGGCCCGGCTCCCGAACCTGGAGCCGGCGATCCGCGCGGGCCGCGACGCGTCGTCGAAGAGCGAAGAAGGCGCGCCGCTCGCGGGGTTCGGGCCGATCGCGCCGGACTGGCCCCAGCGACGCGGGCGCCTCAAGGGCGGCGCCGCGACCTGGGTCGCGAGCGATCCGCTCGACGACGCCGATCCGCTGTTCTTCAACGCGGCGCCCGCCGATCAGCAGCTCGCGGCGCTGCGCGACGATCAGCCGCTCTTGCTCGAGAACCTCCACCCCGATCACCCGCGGCTCTCGACGCGCCTCCCGGGACTGCGACCGCAGGTCTTCGTCGAGCGCCCGCACGCGGCGCCGTACGAGCTCGAGATGCACGCCGACGCGCTGTGGATCGACACCGATCGTGGCCGCTGCACGGTGACCTGGCGCGCGCATTTTCCGCTCGCGCAGCGCGACGAGCCGGGCCGCATTTTCGTGGCGATGACCGGCGCGCGCCAGCAGCTCACGTGGGAGGACATGAAGGGTCTGGAGCGCGCGATCGGCGCGGATCAAGCTCCGCCCGCGGCGCGGAAGATCCCCAACGTCGAGGCCTTCGGCGGCGACGACGACGACGGCGACGACACCATGACCATCGCGCGCAAGCTGCCGATGCCGGCGCTGCCGCCGCGGCGGATCCCCGCGCCGAAGCCGACGCTCGTGGGCACGCCGCCGCCGCCGGTGCCCATCGCCGCGCCGACCGCGTTGCCTCCGACGAGCCCGCCGCCGCCGATGCCCGCGCCTCCGCCGATGCCCGCGGCCGCGCCGGCACCCGGCCCGCCGCCGCTCTCGCCGGAGCGCCTGCGCGCGCTGCTCGCGTCGCGCGAGCTCTCGCCGGGGTTCGATCTCGCCGAGCCCACCAGCACCGATTTCTACGTCGTCGGCGAGAACACGCCGATCCTCGACGCCTCGCCCGCGTGGCTCGCGCTCCACAGCGTGCCCGGCGCGGCGATCACCACCGTGACGCCGGTCGTCGCGCCGCCGCCGCCGACGCCGATCGGGAGCGCGGCGCCTGCCGCGCCGCAACCTCCGCCGATCGCGCCGCAACCTCCGATCTTGCCGTCTCTCGCGGGCCCGCTGCCCTCGGCGGTGGCGACGCTGACGGGCGACGCGCCCAGCCCCTGGGCCGCCGCGAGCGCGACGCCGCGCCCGACCGCGACGCCGGCCCCTGCGCCAATCAAGCCCGCGCCGCCGAGCAAGGCCCTGCCTTCACGCACCGCAACGCTCCTCGGCGCGGCGCGGCCGGCGCCCGCCGACGTGCTCGATCTGCTCTGGTTCGACCCCGACGCGCTCCCGCGGATCCGCGCGCGCTTCAGCGCCCTCATCGACGAGCTGGAGTTCGAGCCGCTCGATCCGCGCCACGATTTACCCGTCGACGATCCCCAGGCCTCGCGCGATCGCCACCACGCCTTCGGGGTGATGACCCAGGCGCCGCTGACCGACGCCCCCGGCATCTCGCGCGCGATGGTCGAGGCCATCAGCGACAAGGGCCGCTTCACGGCCCCGGTGGTGGTCCTGAGCGGAGAGCTCCGCTTCCCCTTCGACGAGGTCGAGCATTTGAAGGCAGCCGCTGCTGCCGCGAAACCGCTGGCGAAGGACGACAAGCGCCTCTCGGATCTCATCGACACGGTGAGCGAGCTTTCCGGAACTCCGCTGCTCCAGGGCTCGCCGGGCGCGATTGACAGTCTCCTCAAGGACCTGTCGAGCGCCGTCTCCCAGAGCAAGCGCCCTTTGCCGGTGAAGTTCCTCGACGCCCACCTGGAGCGGGTGCTGCTGGAGCAGCGGCGGTATCAGAAGCGGACGGTGTTCGGCGCGCCGATGCTGCGCGGGCTGTTCACGCCGACGGGCTCGAGCACCGCCTTGCCGGCGTATCTGCCGGAGGCCGTGGGCGACAAGCTGCCTCTGGTGGTGCAGATGAAGGTGCGGATCATCGCCGAAGCGACCGCGAGCCAGGATCAGTACGAGAGCCACCCGCAGGCGCTGCGGGTGGTGGCCCTGGGAAGAGCGATGGCGGTGGACGGCTGGCGGCGGTGAACGAACGGCGGGTAGGGTCATGATGAATTTCGACTTCGATTCGGAGACGACTGGCCTCCAGGCCTGTCGTTCGGTGTCGGGGAGCGAGCGCCTCGGGGAGCCCTCGCGGTTCGAGATCGAGATTGTCCTGGCCGAGGCGATCGATCCCGCAGCCGTCCTCGGGGCGAAAGCCGCGCTGCGCCTCACGAACGCCTTTGGCGAGCGACGGATTCATGGGCTCTCGACGCGTGTCACGCAAATTGCCACTTCGCGCGGCGGCCCCGGGCGCATCTACCGGATCACGCTGACCTCGGCGCTTCACCCGCTCTCGCTGCGGAGGCGAGCGCGGGTGTTCCAGCACCTGACTGTCCCGGCGATCGTGAAGCGCGTCCTCGAGGACGGCGGCCATGCGGCGAACCGCATCGCGATCCGGACCGCGGACGACCATCCGGAGCGCGAGTACCTCGTTCAGTACGACGAGACCGACCTCGACTTCGTGAGACGCCTTTGCGAGGAAGACGGGCTGTTTTATCGGTTCGAGGCCGGCGACGGCGCCGACACGTTCGTTCTCGAGGACGCGGCCTCATCCCCCCCGCCTGCGCTGGAAACCACGTTGCCGCTGGCGGACGCGGCGCACCTCGCGGCGCCGCGCCCGACCGCGTTCTCGTGCGAGGTCGTCCGCGGGCGTCGCCCCGGCAAGGTCCGGCTGCGCGACCACGATCCTCAGAACCCCGCGCTGGCGCTCGAAAACGTGGCCAACGGCGGCGGTGAGGCCGAGAGCGCGATTGAAGTGTACGCGGCCCCGGGCCGCTTCAAGACCTCCACCGAAGGGGAGATGCGCGCGCGGGTGCACCTGGAGAGCCTCCGCGCCGACGCGAGCGTGGTCCGCTTCTCCACGACGGCGCCGACGCTGGCGCCGGGCCTGTCGGTCATGCTGGAGCCGACCGCCGATCTGGCCGGGACCGCTCGCCCCGAAGGATCGCACCGGGTCCTCGCGGTCGAGCATGCCTGGAAGAGCGACGACCCCCGAGGGCCGCGGATCACGGCGATCGCCGCGGACGTGCCGTATCGGCTGGAGCGACGCACGCCGCGTCCGCGCATTCATGGGCTTCATCCGGCCATCGTGACCGGGGCTCCAGGCGAGGAGATCCACACCGACGGAGCGGCGCACGTGCGGATCCGGTTCTTCTGGGATCGCGAGGGCCCGGACGACGACAAAAGCAGCCTCCCGGTGCGCGTCCTCCAGAACAACTTGCCTGGATCCATGCTCATCCCCCGCGTCGGCTGGGAGGTCGTCGTCGCCTTCGAGGACGGCGATCCCGACAGGCCCTATGTGCTCGGGCGAGCCTACAACGCCAGGCTCCCTCCGCCGTTCGCCCTCCCGGCAAACAAGACCATCACCAGCCTCGCGACGGTGAGCTCGCCCGGCGGCGCGCGCCCGAGCTCCGTGCATTTCGACGACGCGAAGGGCCGGCAACACCTCGCCTGGGCCGCGGGCTTCGGGAAGACCACCACCGTCGCCAACAACATGCTCACCCAGACCGTGGGGTTCGAGCAGACCAGGGTCGGGGGCGCGCAAACGTGGAAAATCGGCGGGAACGAGAGCATTTCGGTCACCAACGCGTCGATTCACGATCTCGGCTCGCAGAGCGCTCACGTCGGCGGCACGCAGGACATTGGCGTCAAGGGCAACAGCCTCCTCAAGGTCGGCTCCGAGAAGGTGGCTGTCGGCGGCGCGCTGATCGAGCAGGTGGGGACGCCGGGCCAGGTCACCGGCGCCTTGAAGAAAGAAGGCGCCCTGTTCGTGGCCGGCGAGCTCCTGAGCGACAAGATCCCGCTCGCGTACAGCCTCTACACGGCGGCGCAAGACGTGCACGACGTGTACGCTCACTCGGGCGGCAACACGACGACGGCGGGCAAAGCGGCCCTCCAGCACTTGCTCGGGCTGGCGGAATCCCACGTTCCAGGCCTCGACGCGGTCATCGGCGCAGCCGGAGCGTCGAAGAAGGCGCCGTGGGACAACGAGGATGTGCAGAAGGCCCGCGAGGCCGCGGCGGCGGGGGGTGGGGCAGGCGGCGCGGGCGCGCAGGGCGCCGGGAGCGGTGGTGGCGCGGGAAATCGTGAGACGGTGGTGAACGGCGCGATGATGGAGACCGTCGACGGCGTGCTCATGATCGCCGCGGCGACCGGGGTGAAGTCGACGACGGCGGGTGGAGCGGTGCTGATCGTCGGCGGGAGCAACCTCACGCGAGCGACGAAGGTGAGCCATCTCTACATGGGGATCTCCAGCGAGAGCGCGGCGTCGATCGCCGTCGAAGCCGGGATCATCGGGCGAAACGTGAAAGGAGCCCTGACCACGCACGTCGGCGGGGCTCTCGCGATCACCGCGGGCGGGGCGTACGAGCTGAAGGCAGGGTCGCTGGCGCTGAAGGTGGGAGGGGCCCTGTCGGCGACAGGAGGGACGGTGACGTTCCGGTGCGGCGGCTCGGAGCTGGTGGCGTCGCCGGGGGGCGTGTTGATCAAGGCGGCGTCGGTGAAGGTGACGAAGATCGTGAAAATTTCGGGCAAACAAGCGGTCGGCTGAACGCCGCGCGACCAGAAGAGCGAGATCGCATGTCGTCCGAGATTGGCAAGAAAGACGTCGCGACCACCGGGAGCGGGCACGGCTCCGTCGGCACGCCCGCGATCAACAACAATCCGCCCACGCCGCCGGCCGGGCCGCTGCCCGTGCCGTACGTCTACGCCTCGAAATCCTCGTCTGCAGAGGGCACCGACACGGCGCTCGAGGTCGGCGGAGACCCCGTGCTCGTCAAGGGAAGCACGATGGAGATGGTCAAGCCGGGCAACACCCCGGCAAAGCCCACGGTGGGTGACGTCGTCACCGCGACGGTGTGCGGCGTCTCCGTGACGCAGAGTGGATCCGCCAGCTCGCTCGCCGACGGCAAGCAGATCTGCGTCACCACGGACGCCGTGACGATGAACGAAATGACCAAGGAGAGCGCGGTCTCTCAGGTCAACACCGTGCTCCTCGGTGCGGCGGACTTCGCCGCCGCGACCGGCGCGGGCGCCGGAGGCGCCGCCGGCGGGAAGCACCAGAATACCGCGCTCCCTCCGGACAAGGCAAAGCAGCCAGGTGCTGCGTCCGCGCCGCCCGCGCCCGCTGCCAGCACCGAGGGTGAGCCCGTCGACGTGGCGACCGGCGCAGTCGTCGACAGCGAGATCGACCTCGCGATCCCCGGGATGATCCCGCTCGTCTGGAGTCGTAGCTATTCGACTCTGCGCAACCAGCTCTCGGGCGCCCTCGGCAAGGGCGGGTGGGTCCACTCCTACGAGCAATGGATCGGCCGCGAAGAGAAGTGCCTCACGCTCCGCGACGGCGACGGGCGCGATATCTGGTTCGCGATCCCGGCGCCGGGAGAGACCACCTTCCACCGGCGCGAGCGCCTCGAGCTCACCGCCGACAAGCAGGGAGGCTTTCAGGTCTACAGCCTTGCAACGCGGCTCACGCGCCGCTTCGCGCCCGTGACGGCCAGCGGACACGCCGTCCTGCGCCGGATCGAGGACGCCTGGGGAAACGCGGTCCAGCTCGACTACGAGGGAGTACGGCTAGCACGCATCGTTGACACGGCCGGACGCCAGGTCGTCTTGCGCGCCGGCGAGCGCGGTCGCGTCCAGCGCATCGAGATCTGGGCCGCCGGAGAGCTCCAGCAATGGATCGATCTCACCTATCATCCCGAAGGCGAGCTGGCGAGCGTGACCGACGCTCTCGGGTTCGCGCAGCGCTACACCTACGACGGCCACCATCGGCTCCTGGAAACCACGTTCAAGAACGGCTCGCGCTTCTGGCACAAGTATGATCCCGAGACGGGCTGGTGCGTGAAGACCTGGGGAGAAGGGGGCATTCACAACGTGGAGCTCTATCCGGATCTCCGCAAGCGAACCACCCTGGTCGGGGGGAGCGAAGAGCCGAAGACCTACACGTGGAACGAGCAGGGCGTGGTGGTTCGACAGGCGACCCATGATGGGAACTCCCTGCGCGA
>JBDTXR010000076.1:0-26362 GCA_040006075.1 Byssovorax sp.
GGCTGGCACGCCGGAGTCACGCACGGCACGATGGACGGCGGCCCGCTCGCCGCCGTCCCACTCGACCCGCACCTCTGGCAGCGGTACGACGACGACCTTTCCCGCGCGGAAGACGGAACGCAGAGCACCAGCTGCCTTCAGGCTCGTTAAGAGCGACGGGGGGCAGTCGGTCCGCTTCACGAGCACGAGCCCGTGGGTGAGGCGAGACGTCACATGCAGAGCGGTGACTTGATCCCCCAGCCCTGCATCGCCAGCTCTACTCGTGTCGATGGCGAGGAGACTCACGGCGGACTTGAGCGCCTTCCGAGCTCCGCCGGCAAAGTAGTATCTGGCCATGCGAGGATCTTAACGGCGTGCCTTGGCAGCGGCAACCGCCTTGCCGACGTTCAGTCGGCCATATCCAAGTTTGTCCGTCCTTTCCGTTTGTCGTTCGCCCGGCCGGATCTCGAGCGGGTCAGCGGTGGCCGTGAGGATCTGAGCCACCTCGTCGGCGCTCAGGTCCGGGTTGCTGCTGATCATCAGGGCGGCGGCGGCGGCGACATGGGGCGTCGCGGCGGAGGTGCCGTTGAAAGTCGTGGTGAAATCGCCGGCGTCGTAGCCCGACGTCCCGGTGATGTCCGTCGTGTGGATGAAGACCCCCGGCGCCAGCAGGGAGAGCGTTGGGCCATAGTTGCTTCCCCAGTTCTTCTCCCCATCCGAGGACGTCTTCGTCTTTCGCTGGTCGTCGGGGTTGGACGCGCCGACCGTCAAGTAGCCCGGCAGTTCTCCCGGGAAATCAATCGGCCTCTGGTCATTGCCCGCGGCGATGCAGACGACGCTGCCCTTGCCATTGCGGCCCTGGGTTTTTGCGCGCCCGAACGCCCGGCTGACGATATCGCTCGGCGCACCTCCACCCCAGGAGATCGAAAGCACATCCGCACGCTCGTGTCGCGCCCAGTCGATGGCGTCGGCGGTCGAAAAGTCCTCGATCGTCCAATCGCCAGAGCCGTCATCCATGGCAATGCGGGCGGCGAGCAACGAGCAACGGGGCGCGATGCCCAGAGCCGTTGCCGATCGCGACACGATGATCCCGGAGCAGGCCGTGCCGTGCGCGTCGTCTCCGTCGGGCATCGCGGTCTTCTTGTTCCCAATGAAGTCCTTCTCACCCACAATGCTGTCCTTGAGGGCCTTGTGCGCGGTGTCGACCCCCTCGTCCAGGACGGCGACCCTGACCTCCGGCTTGCCCTTGGTGATTTTCCAGGCCTCAGCGACGTTGATCTTGTCGTGCGCCCAGTCGGCGACTCCTCGCGTCGATAGTCTAGTTCGGGGGCGCACCCGAAGGAAGTTGGGTGCGAACGCTGCCACCGCTCGCCTGGTCAAGAGAGTGCCAAGAGCGGCCAGATCGTCGAGCCGGGCCACGCGGAGCAGGACTTTGCCATCGATGCCCTCCGTCACGACCGAGGCGCCGGCTTGAATCGCCGCGTCGAGATCGGCTTGATGGAAGCCCTCGACAATCATCGTCGGCGTCAGGATGGTGAGGACATCGCCGCTCGATTGCCCGGCACCTGCCCGACGCGGCCCCGGGATCGTCGGAGGTGCGAGGACCGCAAACTGCGTTGGGTCAGTGCCGGTGAAGTTCTTGCCGATGGTCTTGTGCGAGAGAAGCTCCTTCAGCAAGGCGGTCGTATCCAACCCGTCATCGTCGTCGTTGCCGGCGCGGGGCGAGGCTGCGGCGTTCTTCGGTTTGCTCGGTCCGGCGGTGCCGGAGGTCGAGAGCGAAAATCGGTGCTCATTCCCCAGTGCCGTGAACTTGAACGTCTTCATCGAGATCTCCTTTTCTTCGGTGGGCGGGCAAGATTCAGCGAATCCACGAGGTTCAGCGTCAACGCGGTGTCTCCGGCATCGCCCACGGCGGCCACCGTGAACAATTCTCCCGGGCGAAAGCGCTGCGTTGCGCGCCCGTTTTCGACGATTGCGAAGAGCTCGTAGGCGTCTTCGGTCTCGTCGTCGAAATCGGGATAGGTCACGAATGTGACGTAATGCCCGCGTGGTTCCACCCCGCCGAGGCACTCGTAGGCCACCTCGACGACATAATATTTGGCGCGCTCGACCACCGTCGCCGTCAGGCGGTGCTCGCCGTCGTCGGAAAGGGTGCCGAACAGTTGAACGTTTGGGTCGTCCTCTTCGTAGTCGTGAATGATCGGCCGATCCGACGGGGGAACTCGAAAGCGCACCCGGAGAGCCGGGAAGAAGTGGCACAGTCGGCGGCTCGGGATACACCAGGAAACGCTCTCTTCGGAGAGCTCTGTGACCACGATTCCGACGAACGCGTCCAGTTCCGAGCACCAGACCGGAGCACCGCTAAACCCACCCCGGACGAACTGAGCGCCGGTCCGGTCCATCTGGACGAGGCCCTTGGCGTCGGCCGCATGGAGGAGGCCGCGAGCGTTACGCCCTTGTGCCAGCGTGTCGCCGTCGGGGAAACCAAGGACCGAGTACGCCTTGCCAGCATGACGCAACGGGCTGGCAAACTCGACCGATTCCACCTGAAGATTGGCATCGACCTTCAGGACGAGGAGCGCCAGGTCGTCCTCGACACTGGATGATCGGGTCTCGACCTTCGAGACCTTCGCTGTGAATTTCGGAGAGTCCGCGAGGCCGCACAGCCTCACCTGCACCTCCGCGCCCACCTCTTTTCCGCCCGTCGCCGCCTCGACCACATGACGACAGGTCAAGATGTGGGTACTGTCGATGAGGCAACCACTGCCTACGATGACGCTGTCGTCTTCGCTGCTGAGAACGGCAACCACCCGTGCCGTCTCCTGGTCCGTAACTCGAAGCCTGTGGGGCTTCAGCGCTGTGCTCGATGGCCGGGCGCTTCCTCCCGCAATTCCCATTTTTTGACGGTATTCGTCGTCGATGGAAAGTCAAGGAGGGAATTCGAGGGCTACGTCGGGCGCTCAAGCCGACGCAGGATGCGGCTCCCGTGGGACCGCCGGCTGCGTCACCATCGACACGTCATCGCCGCCGCCTGCGCTAGCGCCGGCACCGGTTCACCCATCCAGACACGCGGCGCTTGGGGAGGCGTCCCCGAGCCCGTGCTCTTCGTCGACCCGATGATCTCCGTCGCTCACTGGAGCCGCTTGGAGGACGGCGCGCTCTTCGCCTGGTCGAGTCGCCTCGAGTGGGCGGTGATGATGAAACGAACGCGGCGCTTCAACGTGCTGGTGTACACGCGCTGTTCGCGGAAGATGAGGGTCGTCGCCACCGTCATCCAGCCGGACGTCGTAAAGAAAATTCTCGACCATCTGCGTGTGCGCTCGTTGCCGCTGCCACGAGCTCCCGCACGCGATCCCGACGGGGAGCAGACAGCGCTCGGCTTTGACGCCGACGCCGCGTAGCTCGGCGCAACGCCATCGGGGGAGGCTAGATCAAGCAAGGCCGATCCGGCAAGTACGCCCCGTCAGCGCTCTCGGCCGCAATCACCTCGTGCTCGGAGATGTCAGCCACGGTTGTCGAGGTGCCGCTTTGAGCTTCACGAGCCGGGCCGCATAGCTCACCCCCGCGCTTCGAAGACGCCGCGGATCAAGACGTACGCGACGCCGTCGCGGTGCTCGCGCAAGGGGTCACGAGGAGCTACGCCCAGAGGGCCGACAGGCCCAGCTCGATCGCGTCGAACGGCACCGCGCGCACGACGTCGGCGCCGCGAAAGATCGCCGGCTCGCTCCAGCTTCCACCGTCGTCGAGCACGTAGACCTCCAGCGTCTTCGCGATCGGATCGATCAGCCACGCCCATCGCACGCCCTCGCGCGCGTACACGGGCACCTTCTCGTCGCGGTCGAAGTCTTTGGCGGACGGGCTCAGCACCTCGCAGATCCAGTCGGGCGCGATGGTGGTGAAGGCCGCGTCGGGCAGCTCGGGGACCCGGTCGCGTTTCCAGCCGGCGAGGTCAGGCACGAGGACGTCTTCCTCCCCGGGCGCCGTCGGGTCGGGGAAGTGGATCTCGGGCTCGGCGAGGATGTGCCAGCCGCCGGGCCCGCCGCGCCCGCGCTGGAATGGGCTCCCGATCTCCATCGTCAGCACGGACGACGCCTTCGCGTGGCGCAGCGCCGGTCGCGGCATCACGTGGAGCGCCCCGCGGATGAGCTCGGCCACCTTGTTCGACGGCACGGCCTCGAGATCGGCGTAGGTCGCACGGATCGGCGGCAAGGCGCGGGCGGCGGAGGACATGGCGGGATCATGCCGCAGGGCCGGCGCGCCCGCTACATCAAGGCGTGACGAGCCCGGATCGGACCTGGTGAGGTACCCTGAATCAGGGCGCAGGCGGCGTTGCGGCGGCCTTCTTCCGCCGGGCGCGGCGGCTCTGGCTGGCGCGGTAGCGGGAGACGACCCTGGCGGCGATCTTCGGCTCGCCCCGGGAGGCATAGCGACCGCCTTCGCGGAGCTCGGAGTCCAGAAGACGACGAGATCGCGGAGATCTTGAACGGTGTCGGGGAGGCCGGAGCGCTCGGCGATGCGCGCGAGGAGGCGGCGCGAGAGCGCGCCGAGAGTGGCAATCTTGTCGGGGCCGAGGCCAACGGCGGTGAGGCGCGCTTGCTGGCTGTGCGCGAGGCGGGCGAGAGAGGCAATCTCCACCGCAGCAACGCTGACCGGGATATGGACGTTGTGTTGGTTGACGCGCGGGGCGAGCGAACGGCGCGCCGACTCTTCCGACCGCGCCCGCGGCGGCGAGGCAGGCCTCGGGCCCGCGGTGCCATGGACTTCCTGTCGCGTCCCGATCCGCGGCTCCCGGGACGGCCGGTTGTCGCGGCGTTCTCGCTGTCGCGATCACGCTCTGCGGGCCTGTTGAACAGGCTCGGAGATCGCTCCGCGCATGGCTCGGGGGTGGCATCCTCACCAAACGCTTGCAGATCGGGCGCAGATCGGAGAGCCTGGGAGCTCAATGAGGCTCAGGATCGGCCAGTTTCCTGACGAGGTGTGGGTCGCTCCCGCGTTCTCCGCGGCTCCTTTCGAGGGCGCGAAGGCCATTTCCCCGCACGCCGCCGCCTTCGCTCTCACGGGCTGGCTGGGCAGCCCGCACGACCGGCACATGCTCGCCGAGCTCTGCACGCTCCTGTGCCTCCCCCTGGTGATCGGGCCCCGCGCCTTCTCCAGCTCGATCTTCGCACGGATCCGCGAGGCGTTCGCGCGGGGCGAGCTCGTCGCGTACCGCGCCCAGCTCAAGCTCTCGGGCTCGGCGGTCGCGCCCTCGATCGAGCCCATGAAGCCCGAGCCGGATCACCCGAAGGAAGAGAAGACCTTCGTCCTGATCGAGCTCATCGACGACGCCGACCCGCCCCAGCCCGTCGCCTACGAAAAATACCGGATCGAGCTCCCCGACTACTCGGTGCGCGAGGGCCTGCTCGATCAGAACGGACGGGCCGAGGTGAGCGGCATCGATCCCGGCGAGTGCAAGGTCACGTTCCCGAACCTCCTCCGCGAAGACTGGTGGTTCTCGAGCAGCGCGGGGGGCTGAGCCATGGCTGACGATCAAGATCGGGTATCGGTGGCGACCGGGAAACTGCACCGCTTCGTGCTCGGCCCCAGGGTCGAGTGCAGCGAGCTCTCGGGGCCTCATTTCGAGTTCGACCGCACCTTCATCAAGCCCGCGGGGATGGACGCGCTCCAGCCCATCGCCGAGACCGTTCGCGGCAAGACCGGCAAGAAGGCCGCGATCTTCGGCCACACCGACACCGTGGGGGACGAGGTCTACAACAAGAAGCTGAGCGAGGAGCGGGCCCACCTGGTCTTCGCCTCGTTCACCCACGATCCCGACGCCTGGGAGGATCGGTATCAGAAAGAGCACTGGGGCACGCACGCCGTCCAGGTGATGTTGAACGCGGTCCAGCCGCCGGAGGACAAGTCTCCTCGCTTGAGCGAGGACGGCGTCCTCGGCCCCAAGACCAGCGGGGCGATCAAGGCGTTTCAGGGTCGATCCGACCTCGATCCCGACGGCGACGCCGGGCCGGCGACCCGCAAAGAGCTCTTCCTCGCCTACATGCGACATTCGATCCCGGAGCCCCTCGGGGGCGATCGCTTCCTCGACGTGGGTGGCTCGAAGTTCATGGGATGCGGCGAGTACAACCCCTTCACCGAGGGGGTCGCCGACGAGGCCAGTCGGCGCGTGGTGGTGGTGCTCTTCAGCCCCTCCACCGAGCCCAGCGGCCTGCCCTGCGCGCTCGGCGACACCGGTCCTTGCAAGGGCAACCTCCGGGGCGAGGACGAGCCGCCGCCGCCCGACGACACCCGCCCTCACTTCCGCTGCAAGGTCTACCGCGGGATCTCCGAGCGCTGCCCCTGCGGGCCCGGCGCCGAGCTCATGCCGATTCACGTGCAGATCCACGACGAGATCTACAAGCCCTGCGGGCATCTCCCCTACCGGTTGATCTTGCCCTCCCGATCGGTCGTTTGCGGCAAGACCGACGAGAACGGGTGGATCGTCAACGCTGTCCCCAAGGGGAAACAGAAGGTCCAGATCGATTACGCGTCTCCCACCACCGATCAGCCGATCAACCTCCGGGTCTTCGTGACCGACGCCGATCCCGGCTCGGACGAGGCCATGCTCTGCCACCTGCGCAACTTCGGCTTCACCCACGACGACGACAGCGACGTGGGCGCCATCCTCCGCTTTCAAGCGGCGAAGAACCTGGAGCGGACGGGGGAGATCGACGATCCCACCCGGGAGGCGATAAGCGAGATCATCAAGGGAGGCGACGACTCGCTCGGTGACGTGCTGCGCGCGGACGCGGGCTGAAAGGGAGCTCGGATGAGTGGCGAAGAAGACGAGAAGAAGGGCGTCACCAAGGCGGCGCCGGCGTTCTTTTACTACGCGATGTTCGACGGCACCTCGGAGGTCGACAGCGTGGCGTTCGGCCTGGATCTCGACGCCAAGGCCGGTGTCACCAACTGGCGCAACCTGCTCGATCTCCTCGATCGGGATCCCACGGACGGCGCCCGCCTCGTCGATCCCAATCACCTCTTCTTGCCCATCTACAAGCTCGACGCCAGCGCGGCCAAGGACGCGAAGGGCATGGCCGTGATCTGTCCGGCGGGCTTCAGCAGCACAGGGCAGGACGACATGTGGCAAGGCTACGGGGGCGCCGCGGGCGTGAAGTTTCCCGAGTTCGCGGGGAGTGATCGCGAGGTCCTGTTCGGCCGGCACGCTGCCGCCGAGGAGAGCGCGCGCTTCATGAGCTCGTTCCTGATCGAGCCGGTGATCGAGATCGACGGCGCGAAGAAGCGGATCGTCAGCGGCGCTTCGGGCGCCGCCAAGGGGACGCTCTTCCGCGCCAGCCTGCTTTACGTCAGCTCGCATGGCTGGCTCGGCGGCTTCTCGCGCGGCAACATGAACCCCGCCTACGCGGCGGCGCTCCCCAAGCCACCTCCCAAGTCCACCGACGATCCGACCCTGGAGTACGTGCCCACGTACGCGTATTTCGCGATTGGCAAGCTCGACGCGGCGAAGAAGGCCTTCCGGGGCCCCGAGTGGATCGTCCTCGCGCAGTGCTCGACGTCGAACGTCAACACCTGGGCGATGTGGGCGCGGGTCCTGGCCAGCAGCAACCCCCAGGTCCGCGGCGTCCTCGGCTACGAGGAGGCCTCTCCGGACGCCGGCGCTTCCGTCGGTATCGCCAACTCGTTCTTCAAGAACCTCAAGAACAAGAAGACGTTTTACGAGGCGTGGGTCGCCGCGAACCCCGGCCAGAACTGGGCGGCCCTGGTCCACAAGGACGCGATGACCGACACGCTCCCGGGCTGGACGACGCGAACGGCGCTCGCGGGCACGACCATCTCCGATTACCTCGGCTCGGCGTCCAAGGCACCGAAGCAGGTGGCGGTGACCGATCCGATCCTCCCCTACGCGATCGACGTCTTCCACGAGCGAGGCAGCTTGAAATGGGAGATCACGCCCGCCACCCTCGACGAGTCGGCGTCGATGCTCTGGTCGCCGGACGATTACCGCGTCGAGATCCAGATCCCCGGCGCGGGCACGACCATCACCCAGGTGAAGATCGAGTGGATCCACATCCGCGACACGTTCACGCAGGTCAATCGCAACAAGCTCTTCCCGAAGATCACCGAGGCCGAGGCCACCGCGAAGGTCAACCTCAAGAACACCAAGGTCGTGGTCGTCGATTACCCGACCCCCGTCGCCCGGGCAAAGATCACCTTCACCGCGGGCAGCGACGCCGATCTCAAGTCGAGCGGCCTCGCCGCGCACCACTCGTATCTCTGGCCGCGGATCGAGGTCACCGGGACGGGGCTCACCGCCTCGAAGGTCGATATGAAGACGAAAGGGATCAACTACCTTGGTTGAGATCAAACACAAATGGATCGCGCTCGCCGTCGCCGTCGGGCTCTCCGGGTGCGGTCAGGGTGGTCACCCGGGCGAGGCCGCCGGGAGGCCGGCGGCCGATCCGCGCTCCGCCGCGCCCTTGGCCGCTTCCGCAGAGAGCGCTCCGTCTAGCCCGCCGTTGTCGAGCGCGGCGGCGCTGCCGGCGAGCGCGAGCGCTGCGGCGCCCGCCTCGGCGGCGCCCGTCGCGATCACCGCGCCCGAGCCCGCCGTCGTCGAGGTGCGCTCGCCCGCGATCCACACGAAGCTCTTGCTGCGGGCCTCGGGCAAGCTCACCCAGGAGCGCTCGTTCGAGGCCGGCCCCAAAGCGATCACCTACGGGCAAGTGCCGGCCGAGCGCGTCGAGGCTCTTCACCGGGTGCTCGTCGGCGCGGGCTTCTGCGCGCTCGCTCCGAAGCAACGCGAGAGCTCGTCCGGCTACATCATCATCGAGGCTCGTTTTCCCGACGTATCCTGCGCTGTGGAGCTCCCGGACAAGCGCTGGGACACCGACGTCAAGGCCAGGAAGGTGATGGACGCCGTGCGCAAGCTGGAGCTCGAGGCCTGTCCCAAGGGGTGCAAGCCCGACGACTCCGCTCCTCCGTGATCACTTGCGGAGTAAGTACGCTACCCGGCCGTCAGGTAGGAGCGAGAGTCGCTCCAGGCTGAATGGCGGACGCGCGATACCCGCACAGGCGTTCCAGTCCTTCGCGGTCGCCCGCTCGCTCCGTCACGTCGGCGTGGACGTTACTCAGCTGCCGCGTTGGTCATTGACTAGGTGCCGATCGAGGTCGCAGCGAAGGAATAGAGGTAGTCCTTGGCCTCTCCGGGTCGGAGCGCGAAGGCCCAGGTCATCTGGCCAAAGATCTGGGCGGCCACGTTCGCTGCGTTGTTCGCGTCCATGGCCTTCTTCAGATCACGACGGACAAACGTCTGGAGCTCGAGGAGCTGAATCGGCTTCAGCTCGTCCTGGGGGATCAGGTACGTGTCCGGAGCTTTGTTGGGATCGAGGACGATGAGGGGAAGGACGCGACGCTCAGACCAGCACCCTACCGAGCAGGTGATCGAGGTCGGCGCGATTCGAGACCTCCCGGCGCAGAGCGATGTACCCGTCCGCTCGGACCAGGCAATAGACGTCTCGTTCGAGCGCGCCATAACGGTGGTGCGCGCCCTCCGTCTCCGCCACGAGCGCACCGGCGGGGGCCGACGCGGCGACGGAAGGCGCCGACACGATGCGCGCACGGACGCGATCGCCGTAACGGGCGCTGATGTCCGCGCCCAGGCCGGAGAGCGACGCGGCGCCGGACGGATCGCTGTGGAACAAGAGCAGCGTGTAGTACGGGTTCTCGAGCAGATCGTGGACGCTGGTCGTCGCGGTGATGGGTGCGTCCGGAGCACGGTCGCCGTCCGCGATCCCGTCGACGTCGGACCCGGTAGATGCCCGGTAGCTGTACGCTAGACCGGACACCTGACGTACGGTCTTCAGGTTGTAGCCCGGTTGCTTGGTGATCTGGATGCGCTCTGCGAGCGGCGTTCCGTGCGCCATGATGACCATGTGCATCAGGTGGGACCCTTCGATCACCTGCTTCGCTATCGGGCGACGCTCTTCCTCGTAGCTGTCGAGCAGCGCCTCCCCTGCTTCGCCTCGGGCGACGAGCGCGAGCTTCCACCCCAGGTTGAGCGCGTCGTTCAGGCAGGCGTTCATCCCCTGTCCGCCCGCGGGTGAATGGATGTGCGCCGCGTCGCCGCAGAGGAAGACGCGCCCGCGGCGGTAAGCCGTGCTGATGCGCTTCCAGAGCGTGAACACCGTCGCCCACTCGGGCTCGCCCACGACGACGCCGGAGACGTGCTCGTCGATGAGCATCTGGAAGTCGCTGCGCGCCGTCTGCGTACGTCGCGAGGTCCCCTTGTCGCTGACCAAGAGTCGATAGCTCTTCCCCGGGAGCTTGGTTACGAGGAGCATGCTGTCCTCGCGGAGGAGGTAGTGAATCGCGTCGTCGCCCAGAGGCCAGCCCGAGAGCGGGACGTCCATCATCCGCATCTCCTGACCGCTGTACTGGTCACCCTCGAAGGGAATTCCCAGGTTCTCACGGACCAGGCTGCGCAGCCCGTCGCAACCGACCAGCCAGCGCGGAGCGATCTCCTCCTCGCGGCCGCCTTCGACGTGGTGGAGGCGGGCACGGATCTGCCCGTCTTCACCCTGCGCAATCGCGGTGATCTCGGTCTGCCACTCGACCTCGCCGCCCAGCTCCAAGAACCGCTCGCGCAGCACCGACTCGACGGTGTTCTGGCTGATGATGAGGATGTAAGGATAGCGGCTGTCGAGGCGCGTGAAGTCGAGCTGGGCGACCTCTCCCTCGCGGGGGAAGTGGAACGTGAGGCCGCGGCTCTCGATGCCGCGCTCGATGAGCTGGCGCGCGAGCCCGGTCATCGCGAAGACCTCGAGCGTACGCGCGTGCAGCGTGAACGCGCGGGACGTGTGGACAGGAGATGCGAGGCGGTCCACGACGCGACACGGAACGCCGCGCCGGATCAGCTCGATGCCAAGCGTCAGACCGACGGGGCCTGCGCCGACCACGACGACCGGCTCGATGCGACTGGGTGATGTCTCCATGGGGCACAGGAAAAGCGAGAGCTTTCGCCGATGTCAAGCCCGGCGTGGGGGTCCCGAGATTCGGAGTACGACGTCCACCTGCCTCGGAGGCCAGGAAGTGTCGAGTCGAAACGCTGCACGATTTTGCCAGCGCGCGATTTCCTCCACGAAGGGACGGCTCTGCGCGGTCAGCGCGTCCGGCCGGAGCGCGAGCGCGCGGCGGACTTCATGGGGCGCCGCCAGCACCCATTGCCGCACCTGGACGTCGGGAAGCACGTGATCGACCAGGTAGAGATGGAGATCTCCCGCGTCGTCAGCCCGTCGCCAGAAAGCGCTGCACCGACCGCGCGGTCGCCTCCCCGTCCTCGATCAGGAGCGCGTGGCCCGCGCCGGCGACGATCTCGACCGTCGCGCCCTCGATCGCCCGGGCGATCTCTTCCGCCTTCGCGGGAGGCGAGGCGACGTCGAGCGCGCCGGTGCGGAGCAGGGTCGGGACCTTGATGGCGCGGAGGGCGTCGAGGAGGTCCGGTGCGTGGACGAACGCCTCGAGCTCGGCTTCGACGACGCCGAGCGGAGCCGCCGTGAGCCACGCGAGGACGGCCTTCACGCGCGCGGGATCGCCCGTGGAGGCCGGCGAGAGAAAGCGGCCGGGGACGATCGGCGCGAGATCGACGCCCGCGCGAAGGGCCGCCACGAAGCCGGCGAAGCCCTCGCGCTCGGCCGCGGTGAACGACGCGACCGCGCCGAGGCCCACGAGGTGACTGGCCGCGACGCGACCGCGAAGGGCGATGGCGAACATCCGGTGCGCGCCGCTGGAGAAGCCCACGAACGCCGCGCGACGGACGCCGTGCTCGTGGAGCGCGTCCTCGACGCTCGCGAGCGCGGCGTCGAGCGAATACGGAAGAGGCAGCGGCGCGGACCCGCCGTACCCCGGGAGGTAGACGGCGAGGACGCGGTGATCGGGCGCGAGCGCCTCGATCAGCGGGTCGAAATACGCGACCGTGGAGGGCAACCCGTGGAGGAGGACGACCGCGCGCTCGCCTCGCCCGTGCTCGTCGATCTGGAGGCTCATGTCGCGCTCGTGGTCGCAGCGGCGACCGCGATCTCGTCGAGCGACAGCGCAGCGGAGACGCCGAGAGCCTCCGCGAGCGCGCCCGTGCTCCAGAGGTTTCGGGCGCGACGGATCTTCCCGCCCTCGAAATCAAGGAACGCGGCGCCCTCGAGGCGGAATGGCTTTCCGCCCGTCGTCGCTCCGCTCGCGCACACCAGGATGGCCACGTGATCGCCTTCGATCACCGCTTCGGTGATCTCGACCTTCGTGATGCGGGCGATGGCCGCGAGCGCCTGATGGAGCCGGCGAAAATCCGGGACGCCGCGCACGAGCTCGGGCGCGATGCCCTCGCTCTCGGAGCGATCGTCGCGGAGGGTCTCGATGACGGCGTAGTCCCGGTCCACGAGGAGCCGGTGAAACCAGGTCCGGAGCGTGGCGACGTGAGGATGGTCCATGGTCGTTCCTTTCTCGATCGGCAATACCGGAGACGGACGCCCGCCCCCCGGCGATGTTCGATCGGATCGCGCTCGCGAAGCAAGCGTTGCTGGAGATCGCGGTCCGACCCTGGATCTCCGGCGCCCATGAGCACTGGACACCTGCCCGCGGCTTCCGCCCGAGGTAGAGATGGCATCGAGCGCGAGGAGGCGGCGCGGGAGCGTGGGTGACACCGGCGCGTTCCCCGGTGGGACCGGCACCTGGTTTCGCCGCTACGATCCCGGGTCCACAGGGTCGTATCAGGTGTTCCTCATCAAGTCTCCGAAGGGCCACCTCTACTGTAGCGTGACGGAGCCCCGGTCTGCTCTGAAACAGCCTCTCTCGCTCGCGGCTGCGCAGCCCGGCGATCACCGACGCTCGACCGCCGCGCAGAGCCGCCGGGGTGCCGCGCGAACGCGCGCGGCCCGGTGAGCCACCCCGCCGGATCGCTCCCCTCGAGGCCCGCGCGCTTTCGAGGCGACGCCGCGCCGGCTCCGTGTACCCTGCGGCCTCCCGAAGGAGGTTGCGCATGGGGCTCATCGAAAAACGTCTCATCAAACAAGGGCAGGAAGAGTGGCTCCCGGAGTCGATCAAGGATCTTCGCGAGGTCACCGGAGGCCAGCAAATTTACGAGATGGACTGGGAGACATTCGCCACCGACGCTGACGCGCTCAACAACGTGAACAACCAGGGGCTCCGCCGGATCACCGCGGCGTTCCGGATCATTTGCGCCGACGACCTCGGCAAGGAAGCCGCCGCCACCCTGAGCAAGATCGTCGTGCGCAACGTGCCCACCGTGGCGGAGAAGGGGGTGACCGTGAAGGACGGGATCGCCACGGTGCTGGCCGCCTACGGGAAGGGCAGCGACGGCTACTTCACCGACAACGAGCTGATCAAGAGGTTGGAGAAGCTGTTGTAAACGCGGTGCTCCGGGGCGTACAAACCTCGGCCCGGGAGGGCCGAGGCCCCGCACGGCGCCGCAGATGCGCCTCGCTCGCGGGCGACCGGGTCTGATAGTCTGGCTGCGCGATGACGCGACTGAGCTGGCTCCACCTCTCCGATCTTCACCGCGGCCTCGCCGACCACGATCACCTGTGGCAGGACGTCGAGAACGACTTCTATGACGATCTCGAGCGGCTCCACCGCGAGTGCGGGCCGTGGGATCTGGTGCTCTTCACGGGCGATCTCACCCAGCGCGGATCGCCGGGGGAGTTCGCGAGCCTGAACCGGATCCTGCAGACGCTCGAGGCCCGGCTCGCCGACCTCGGATCGCGCCCGATCCTCCTCGCGGTACCGGGCAATCACGATCTGATGCGGCCGGCCGATCCCACCGAGCCGGCGGCCGAGGTGCTGTCGCAGTGGGGCCACCACAAGCGCGCACAACGGATCTTCTGGTCGCAGCCCGAGAGCGCTTACCGCAAGGTGGTCAGCGACGCGTTCGCCGCCTACGAGGCCTGGTGGAACGATCCGGCGAGGCCGTTTCGCCGCCCCGCGCCCGCCGCGCACCACGCGGGGCTGCTGCCCGGCGATCACTCGACGGTGATCGAGAAAGACGGGCTCCGCCTCGGCATCGTCGGGCTCAACTCGGCCTTCTTGCAGCTCGAAGGGGGCGAGTACAAAGAGCGCCTGTCGCTCCATACGAGCCAGTTCTCGGCGGCCTGCCACGGCAACGGTCCCACCTGGGCCAAGTCCTGCGATCTCTGTCTCTTGCTCACCCATCACCCGTCGGACTGGCTCGATCTGCCGTCTCGACAGCAGCACTACACCTCGAACATCGCCAGCTTCTTCGCCGTGCACCTCCACGGCCACATGCACGAGAACAAGGCCAGCGTGTCTCTCGTGCCCGGCGGGCGCCTTCGTTATGTGAGCCAGGGCTGCTCCCTCTTTGGCCTGGAGACCCTGGGCGACGAAGGGCCGACGGTGCGTCAACATGGCTATTCGGCGGGCCGCGTCGAGGTCGAGCGCGATCACGCCGAGCTCCGGATCTGGCCCCGCTGCGCCGTGAAGACCGACGGCGGGCCCTGGCAAATCGTCTCCGATATGCGCTTTGGCCGCCTGGAGGCCGACGACGGTACCCACGCGCTTCCGCTCGAGCTGCTGCGGCGGCCGCCCGTGCCGAAGGAGCCTACCCGGCCGCCTCCCGCGAAGCCCTCGACCCCGCGCGGCCCGCAGCCGCCGGGCGCGGCCTACGACCCTGCGTGGTACGTGAGCCGCGGCGACCGAGAAGAGCAGCGCGTGCTCGAGAACCTGGAGAACGACGGGGCGCCGGCGACCATCGTCTGGGGCCCGGTGCAGCACGGAAAGACCTGGTTCCTGCGGCACATCGTGCGGCGGGCGATCGAGCTCGGCCCCGAGCGAATGGCCTCGTTCGAGGTCGACGTGAACAAGCTCCCCGATCACCTGCTGAAGCGGAGCGACGCCGAGCCGGGATCCGACAGCGACGAGGATCGAGCCCAGGAGCGGATGCGAGGGGCGGTGAAGCGCGATCGGGCCGAGTTCTTCCGCGAGCTGGGGCGCCTGATCGCCAGCGCCGCGGGCCACGAGGCCTGGGTCGCCGAGGTGTGGGCCGGGCTGCCCGACAACCCGAGCCAGGCGCTGAGCGTGCTCCTGGAACGGCACGTGTTGCCCGCGGCGCCGCGGACGATCATCGTGCTGGAGAACGTCCACCTGCTCCGACTCTGCCCCTTCCGCGACGAGCTGTTCAAGCTCTTTCGCACCTGGAACCAGGACGCGAGCCGGGATCCGTGGTCGCGGCTGCGCCTGCTCCTGGGCGTGTCCGCGGGGCCCGAGCTGTTCGCGCAGGACGCCGACGTCTCGGGCTTCCTGAACAGCGCGCTCGATATCTCCATCGGCGGCTTCAAGCTCCCTCACGCGCGCGCGCTCTGCGAGAAATACCACCTGACCTGGACCGACGAGGAGCGGACGATGTTGCTCGACGGGGTCGAGAGCCACCCTTACCTGGTGAGGCTCGCCATGTACGAGTGCGCCAACGGTACCACCTTGACCGAGCTCTTCGCGCCCCGGCACACCGCCAACCTGAAGTTCTTCGCCGCGATGAGGCGGTATCTGAGGAAGCCCACATGATCCCCCGGGCTCGACGCTTTCAGGGGGGCGGCGTCCTGCTCGGAGACGCGCTGTACATCGAGCGCTCGGCCGATCGGGCGCTGCTCGATCTCCTGCTCCGCGGCGAGGCGACGTACGTCCTCGGCCCCCGTCAGGTGGGGAAATCGAACCTGCGAATGCGCGTGGAGCGAAATCTTCACGAGCAGGGAGTCCGCTGCTCGGCCGTCGATCTGAGCGGGCTCGATCTGCCCGACGACGCCGACACCTGGTATTACGGGATCCTCACCAAGATCGCCCGCGATCTCGGCCTCCCGGTGCCGCTCCAGGGGTGGGACACGACCGAGGGGCAGCCCGCGGCGCAGCGCTTCGTCGACTTCCTGCGCGACGGGGTGATGGCCAGGGTGCCAGGGCGACTCGTGCTCTTCTTCGACGAGATCGACGCCACCTACGCGCTGCCGTTCAGCCGCGACACCTTCTTCCTCGCGCTCCGGTCGATTTACCAGGAGCGCGGGCGCTGCGAAGAGTTCCTGCGCCTGACGTTCTGCCTGGTCGGGGTGAGCCGGCCCGCGGATCTGGTCGAGCACAAGGACATGACCGCGCTCAACCTCCTTCAGCAGGTCTTCCTGGAGGACTTCACCCTCGACGAGCTCCGGGCCATGCTCCCGCTGCTGGAGACCCTGGGCGGCGATCCCGAGCGGCTCCTGCGCAGCGTGTTCTCGTGGACGCACGGCCACCCCGCGATGACCCAGCATGTCTGCTCGGCGCTCAGCTTCAAAGGGACCAGCACCGCGGCCGAGGACGAGCGGGTGCGGGCGATCGTCGAGGAGCGGTATCTGGCGAGGGGCGCGGAAGACGCGATCCTCGGCGACGTGGCGCGGCGGTTCACCCGATCGAGCCGCACCCTGGCCGATATCCCCGCGGCGCTCGCGCTCTATCGCCGTATTCTCAAGGGCGAGCGCATCACCGTGGAGTCCGATCCCGCCGGCGAGGTGCTGCGCCTCGTGGGCCTCGCCGCCAATCGCCACGCCGACGGCGGGACCCGCCTGGTGACGCGTAACCGCATCTTCGCGCAGGTGTTCGATCTCGAGTGGATCCGCGCCGAGGAGCGGGCGCGGCCCATCGTCGACGCGCTCTTTGCCTGGCTCGACGCCGGGCGCGACTCGGCCTATCTGCTCCGCGGCAAGGCCCTGATCAAGGCGCAGGAGTGGGCCAAGGACCGCGCCGATCTCACCGCCGACGAGCGCGGGTTGATCGACGCGAGCACCGGCGCCGAGCGCGCCGAGGCCCACGCCCGCGGCGAGGCCGAGCTCGCGGAGGAGCGACGCAAGCAGGCCGAGGCCCGCGCCGCGCTCGAGCAGCAGCGGCGCGAGCAGGCCGAGGAGAAGACCGCGCTGGAGCAGGTCCGGCACGCGCAGGTGGAGAAAGAGATGGAGGCCAGGCGCCTCCACGAGCGGCTGGTGGCCATCGTCATGCTGGTGATCGTGGGCGCGATGATCGCGCTGCTCCTGATGGGGCGCGAGATCGGGCGTCAGCGCGAGCAAGACGCGAAGGACGCGAAAGCCACGGCCGATCTCGCCGCGCTCGCCGACAAGGTCGCCAGCGCCGCGGCCGAGCGAAAGAAGAGCGAGGCGAGCTACGAGGCCGCGTTGAAGGATCTCGCCGAGAAGAAGCAGCACGAGCTGGAAGAGCAGAAGACCGCGACCGAGGAGGCCTCTCGCGACGCGAAGAAGCGCGTGGAAGCGGCGCAGATCCGGCTCGACAGCGCCAAGGAGGCGGCCACCACCGCGCTCGACAAGGAGCGTGATCTCAACAACGGTGTCGTGAACATGCTGACGTCGTCGTCCAACGCGCTGCTGACGGTGGTGGTGCAAGCCAACGACGAGGTCGGCACCACGCGCGAGAAGCTCAGGGCCGCCCAGCGCGAGAACGAGCGCCTGATCGCGGAGCGGTTCACCAGGGACCGCCAGATCGACGAGCTGACCGAGAAGCTCCGCGTTTTGCAGGACAATCTGGTGCTCCTGCGGATGCGGAGCGGACTGCCGATCACCGGCCAGAACAGCGCCGATCCGACCCGCCAGCCGCCGCCGAGGCTACACTGACCAAGCGCTCGCGGCGAACCCGATCGAGGAGATCCGAGGCCGGCTCGTCCGACGGATCGCGACAGACGAGCTTCCCGCAAAAGGCTCTCGCCAGGATCGATCGGTCGAGCCGGCCGAGCTCCGCCGCCGAGGCGCGAAGGAGGCGCCCGATCCGGTCGACCTTCGCGAGAGCCTGCTGGACCGCGTCGACGAGGGCGCGTTGCTCGCCCCGCGGGGGGATGGGAACCGGGATGGCGCGCAGGAGCGAGAGCGGCGCAAACCGCTGCGAAGACCCCTTCAGGCGCGGCGACAACCACGCTTCGAGGGCGGGTGACCGGAGCCAGTAGCAGAGGAGCCAGGGATCCAGCACCCGCGCGTTGCCCTTGAAGAGAGCCACGTTCTTGATGCTGAACGGCGGGTGCTCGCCCACCACGACGGGGTTTCCCACCGTGCCAATCATGGCGAAGAGCACGTCGCCCGGATCCACCTTCGAGCGGAGGGAGATCGCGCGATGATCGGCCTCCGAGATCCTCTTCACGTCGGCGAAATCGAGGCCGGACGCCAGGAGGTTCTTCGAGGTGACGAGCGGGACGCCTTCGTCGATGTAGGCCGGCGTGGCGTGCGTCCCGTCGCGGACCGATCCACAGGCGACCTGGGCCGGGGCCCAGACCCACCCCGCGGGTAGCTCGAAGAGACGCTGGGGGTCCGCACTCCGCCGTTCGGAGGGCTCGACAGCAGGATTGTCGGCGCGCCAGGCGGCGGTGAGCGCGCCGCGGAACGCCGAGGCGAGGACGGCTTTGCGGAAGGTTTCGAGGAGCGGGGGAACGGCGTCGAGAGCCACTCTGGCGCGGCGGCTCACGGCGTCGAGGGCTCCGAGCCGGTCCACGATCCGGCGCTGCTCCGCGAGCGGGGGTAACGGCAAGGCGATGGTCCGGAACCGCTTCAAGCTCAGCTTCTGCGTGGCGACACCCCTCGTTTCGCCGAGGATGAGACCGCGCACGGCCGGCGCGCGGAAGAGCTGCGCGAGGAATTCGGCCGTCGTCAACGCGGGATCGGGAGTCAGCTTGATGGCGTCCGCGGTGATGATGCCGAGAGGGCGATTGGCCGGGTAGACCGCGGTGTCTCCGGGGGGATCGCCCATCTTGGTCAGGAGAAGATCGCCCGGACGAACGCCGTGCGCTGCGAGCTCGATCGCCTTGGCCGGAGAGATGAACCGGGTCCCGGGGCCGCCAAAGTGGCCGCGGCGGATATCCCGGACGAAGACCAGCGGGACTCCGCTCGACCGGTAGTCGGAGACCTTGAGGCTGCTGCCAAAGGGGCCAATGCCGAGGGAGCCTCCGGGCGCGGCGGCGAGCTCGGCGGGCGTGGTACCGTGCCAGCCGCGAGGCAGGGGCGTGCTCATGGTGGCCGACCGCGCTCGCGAGGCGGGCTACGCGCTCGCCGCGGGCGCGGCGACACCCCACGTCGTGGCGAGATCCAGAGTCCGGGCGTTCTCCTCGATCCGCGCCAGGAAGCTCTGCCGGAGCTCGGCGTCGCTGATCTTCTGCGCCAGGGTCATCACCGCGTCGCGAGCGAGGGTGATCGTCGAGCGGGCCTGCTCGTCGCGGCCCAGCGTCTTCAAGGTCTCTGCGTGCGCCAGCCGGAGCGTGACCTCGCCCTCTTCGCTCGCGCCGGCCGTCAAGGCCTTCAAGCCCTCTTCCACCGCCGACAGGGCCTCTTCCGCGCGGCCGGCCTGGAGGAGCGCGGCCGCCAGGAACGCCGACGCCGGCACCCGGCTCGGCGCGGCGGGCGCCGTGGAGAGTGCCAGTCTCGCCTCGCGGAGGGCGCCCTCGAGATCGCCGGATCTCCGCAGGGCCCAGCTCAGGCAGCCGTGGGCGCTGCTCTCGAGGCGGCGATCGCCCTGCGCCGCGAAGGCCGCGATGGCCTCTTCCTGATAGCGGATCGCCTCGGCGAGCTTCCCCAGGCGCACCAGGGGAGAGCCGATGTCGTTCTTGGCGTGGGCGACCAGGTTGGCGACGCCGAGGCGCTGCGCGGCCTCGATCGCCTCGCGCAGCGCGCGCTCGCCCTCTTCGAGCGCGCCGCACTCGCCCGCGTACCAGCCCTGGGTCTTCTTCTGCGAGCAGGCGTTGCGGAGATCGCCGGCCGCCTCGAACGCGGCGATCGCCGCGCGCAGGTGGCGGAGCGTCTCGCCGGGATCGCCGCCGAACCCCGCGCGCACGCCGCTCGCGCGCGCGGCGTAGCCGGCGATGGCCGGATCGGGCGAGGCCGCGGCGATGCTCTGGAGGCGGGCGTGGACCGCGTCGGCGAGCGCCCTGTCGCCGCCGATCGTGAGCTGAACGACGGCGTTGGAGCAGGCCGCGGCGAAGGCCACCGTGCCCGCGCCCGGCCCCTCGGCGCCCAGCAATTCGCCGACGATCGCCTTCAATCCAGGGAGATCGCCGAGCTTGCCCGCGGCGTGGGTGATCGCGCACGCGGCGCGCGACCAGGCCGGATCGTCGCGCGGCACCAGCGAGAGGGCGTCGCCCCCGTGCGCGCGCGCGGCCTCGAACTCGCCGCGATGGAGGTGGGCCTCGGCCAGGATCGCCCGCGCTTGCCCGAGCGCCGCGCCCTCGGCGCCGAGCTGCGCGGCGCGCTCGCCGTGCTCGATCGCCGCAGCGAAATCGTCGCCTTCGAGCGACTGCTCGGCGGCGCGACGGTAGGCCTGGGCGGCGCGCGGCGGATCGCCGCCGAGCTCGAAATGGCGCGCGAGGATCAGCGCGGCGTCCTCGCCGGCGGCGTCGAGCCAGGCGCCCGCGAGGCGGTGGCCGAGCGCGCGATCGACGTGGGTGAGCATCGCGTACGCGGCCTCGCGCACCACGTCCTGGCGGAAGGCGTACTCGTCGTCGCCGGGGAAGCGCGAGGCCTCGACGCGGACGATCCACTCGCGCGCGGCGAGCTCGTCGAGCCACTCGCGCGCCTCTCTGGCGGAGCCCTTGCCCAGTAAATGCTCGACGCCCGAAGCCCAGAACGCGCGGCCGAAGACGCTCGCCGCGCGCAGCAGCCGCCGCGCCTCGGGGCCGAGCGCCTCGATCCGCGCCTGGACCATCGCCAGCACCGTGTCGGGCAGCGCGTCGTCGCCGCCGCCCTCGAGCACCGCGCGCAAGATCTCTTCGAGGTGGAGGGCGTGGCCCGCGGCGCGCGCCACGATCCGGTCGACGGTGTCGCGCGACGCGGAGTCGCCGAGCACGTGACGCACGAGCTTCTCGCTGGCCTTCGGCGTGAGCGCTCCGACGCGGATCTCCTGCACGCTGCGCTCGTGCCAGAGGGCCGGGAAGAGCTGGTGGACCTCGGGGCGCGCCGTCGCGAGCACGAAGAGCGGCGCGGCGGCGAGGTTGCGGAGGATGGAGTCGACGAAGCGCACGCTGGGCACGTCCCCCCAGTGGAGATCTTCGAGCACCAGCAGCAGCGGCGCCTCGGCGCAGGCGCCGGCGACGAGATCTTCGAAGGCGCGGCGCATCTGATCGCCGAGGAGCACCACGTCGCCGCGGGCCGCAGCGAGCTCGCGGCTCTCGTCCGAAGGGAACGGCGCGCCGGCGATTTCGCCGAGAAAACAAGCCATTCGCGCGGCGTCGGCCGCCGGCGCGCGGCGGGCGGCGAGCTCGCCGATCCGGGCGCGGCGCTCGCCCGGCGGCTCGGCGCCCGAGAGGCCCGCGGCGCCGCGGATCACCTGCGCGAGCAGGTCGAGCGGGGCGCCCGCGCTCATGGCGTCGCCGCGGCCGATCCACACCGTGACGCCGCCCTCGCGCTTGCGGAGGCGCCGCTCGAGCTCGTGACGGATCCGCGATTTGCCGGCGCCGGCAGGCCCGGTGAGCAGCGCGACGCGCGCCACCGGCTCGCCCGTGCACTCGTCGAGGATGGCCTGGAGCGTGCTGATCTCGCGGTCGCGCCCGACGCACGGCGTGGCCTTTCCTTGCAGGTTGCGGGCGCCGCCTTGCGTGTCGCGCTCGCCGCGGAGGAGCGGGCCGTCGCTCGATTTCTCGACGACGAAGCGCTCACCGAGCAGCCCGTGCGTGGCGTCGTCGAGGAGGATCGGCCGCGGCTTCGCGGGATCGTCCGCGAGCTCGGCGGCGGCGTGGAGCAGGCGCGCGGCGCGATCGACGACGTCGCCGGTGAGCGTGCGCGGTACGGTGAACGCGCGGCCGGTGGCGAGGACCATCGGCGCGCGGCCGAGCCGCTCGCGCAGCGCGAGGGCGCACCGCGCGGCGATCGCCGCGTGATCGGTGGCGATCCCGCTGGCCTCGATGGTCACGAGCCGCGCGCCGCCGGCCAGCACCGCGAGCTGGCCGCGGAAGCGCGCGACGATCTCGCGCAGCGTCGGCTCGGCCCGCGCGGGGCGATCGATCTCGATCGTCTCGCCCACCGCGATGGTCACTTGCTCCCCGATCCGCCGCGTCTCCGCGCTCTCCGCGCTCGACGGCGTGACCCCGAAATCGAGCGAGAGGCCGCCGGGATCGGCGTCGCCCGCGATCAGGATCACGCAGAAGAGCCGCTGCTCCGAGGTCGTCAGCGCCGGCGCGCGCGGCTCGCGCGCGTCGCTGCGCGCGCTCGGCATCGGGCCCAGCGCCTCGAGCGCGCGCGCGACCTCGGCGCCGTCGCGGGGGCGCGCCTCGGGATCGAGCGCCGTCATCCGGGCGATCAGCGCGTCGAGCCCCGGCGGGACCTCGGGCCAGAGCTCGCTCACGCGCGGCGCGGTCTCGACGATCACCTTGGCCAGGAGCGAGATCACGTCGTCGGCGAGGAAGGCCGGGCGCGCGGTGAGGCACGAGAAGAGCACACACCCGAGCGCGAAGACGTCGGCGCGCGCGTCGATGGCGCGTACGCCCCGCGCCTGCTCGGGCGAGATGTACCCCGGCGTGCCGACGACGAGGCCGGTGCGGGTCATCGAGAGCGAAGAGGTCGACCGCGCGATCCCGAAGTCGAGGAGCTTCACGCGGTCGACCGCGCCGCCTTGCAAGAAGAGGTTGCTCGGCTTGATGTCGCGGTGAACCACGCCGAGCCGGTGCGCCGCGCCGAGCGCGTCGGCCACGTTGCGCGCCAGCGTCACCGACTCCGCCGCGTCGAGCGGCCCGCCCCCGAGGTGCTCGTCGAGGTCGACGCCTTCGAGCCATTCCATCGCCAGGTACGGCTGCCCCTCGCCGGTCTCTCCGTGCGCGACATAGCGCACGATCCCCGGGTGGCGGAGCTCGGCGAGGATCTGCGCCTCGCGCGCGAAGCGCGTGAGATCCGTGCGCGCGACCGAGCCGAGCATCTTCACCGCGACGGGCACGCGGCGGGCGCGATCGACGGCGCGGTAGACCGCGCCCATGCCGCCTCGACCCGCGAAGCGCTCGATCTCGAAGCGGTCGTCGATGACGCTGCCGGGCCGCACGCCGGTGAACTTATCCGAACGTGAATCGCGCTCGCCAAGACAAACGCGATGCGTTCGCCGATCCGCGCCGAGAACCCGCTTGCGATAGCTTCCTTGACTGGATTACGCTGGAAATAGTGGACGAAGGAGGATCAGCCGTGAGTGTGAGCGCCGAGAATCAGGTTCTGGTCGACGTCGCCTGGACGCAGGCTCATCTGGCCGACCCGTCCGTGCGGATCGTCGAGGTCGACGTCGATGTCTATTCGTACGACGAGGGTCACATCCCCGGCGCCGTGGGGTGGAACTGGTCGACCCAGCTCTGCGACACCGATCGACGCGACATCCTCTCGAAGAGCGACTTCGAATCGCTGATGCGCGCCTCGGGGATCACCCCCGAGACCACCATCGTCCTCTACGGCGACAACAACAACTGGTTCGCCGCGTGGGCCTTCTGGCAGGCCAAGATCTACGGCCACGAGGACGTGCGCCTCCTCGACGGTGGGCGCCGCAAATGGCTTGAAATGGGCTGCGCCCTCACCGACGAGGTACCGACGCCGGCCCGCACGGAGTACGCGGCACGCGACGCCGACACCTCGCTCCGCGCCTTCCTCGACGACGTCCGCCGCGACTCCGCGGCGAAGACGATCGGGCTCGTCGACGTGCGCAGCCTGGCCGAGTTCACCGGCGAAATCCTCGCGCCGCCGGGCCTCCCCGAGACGTGCCAGCGCGGCGGCCACATCCCCGGCGCGTCGAGCATCCCCTGGGGCAAGGTCTGCCGCGACGACGGCACCTTCAAGTCGCGTGACGAGCTCGACAAGATCTACGCGGACGCCGGGATCCGCCGCGACAGGCCCGTCGTCACCTACTGTCGAATCGGGGAGCGATCGAGTCACTCGTGGTTCGCCCTCAAGTACCTGCTCGGGTACTCCGACGTTCGCAACTACGATGGTTCCTGGACGGAGTGGGGAAACCTCGTCAACGCGCCGATCGAGAAGGGCTGATCTCCACCATGGCGGAGACCCGCAGCCCCGAGATGCAGCAGCGCAAAGAGAAGGTCGGCAAGCGCGTCCTCGGCGTCACCTCGTACCGAGTCGGGAACCTCTTCGCGGCGCGGATCGACAACGTCGATCCCGGCGCGGTCATCGGCCGCGGGAGCGGCGCGACGCGCGAAGAGGCCGAGTCGATCGCCCTGGAAAAGGCCCTGCTCTCGCTCGATCTCGAGCAGAGCGGGCAGGCGCTGCGGCGCAGCGTCGATCACCTCAACGCCGATCGCCCCGGCCCGAGCAGCAATCGCCCCGGCCCGGCCAGCAATCGCCCCGGCCCGACCAGCAATCGCCCCATCCCGAGCAGCAGGAGATTTCGATGAGCCAGTTCACGGCACAGGAGTACGAGCGGAGGGCGGACGTGATCGAGGGGTGGGAGGTCGGGATCACCACGTACCGCCTCGGCGATCGCTGCTTCTGCAAGATCGACAACGTCAGCCCGGGCGCGCTGATCGCCCGCGCCGTCGCCTCGACCAGGGCCGAGGCCGAGAGCGTCGCCCTGGGCAGCGCCCGCAGCCGGCTCGCGGCGACGCGAAGGCGGCCGATCGCGAAGCAGGCCTGATCCGCCGCATCGATCGCGCGCAGGATCCGCTAGCATCCGCCGCGAGGTCCCCATGCGCCGTCCCCTGTCCCTCGCTGCTCCGCTCTTCTTCGTCCTCGCGAGCTGCGGCACGCCGCCGCCGGTCGCCGCGCCGCCCGCGCCGACCGCCGCGCCGGAAACGAGCGCTGCGCCCGGCAGCGCGGCCGCCCCCGAAGCCAGCGCCGAGCCCGCTGCGAGCGCCGCGCCCGTCGCCACAGCCGAGGCGCCCGGCTCCGAAGCGGCGACGCTGGCGCGCGAGCTGGCCAAGGCCGGCGGACGGCGGATTGGCTACTCGGCCTCGAAGAAGGCCTTTGCGCACCCGGTCGAGCGCCACGTCCCGAACGGCGGCTTCAGCCTCGATATCCAGTTCACCGGGGAGGACGGGAGCCCGCGCGACGCGATGCGCGTTTGCCAGGTGGGCGAGTGCGAAGACCGCCTCGACGAGATGCTCAAAGGCTTCTTGCCCAAGCTCACCGAGCGGATCGAGCGCGACGGCTTCACGACGATCCGCGCCATCGGCTGGCCCGGCGGCGGCGACGAGCTCGAGGTGTCGAGCCTCGGCGCCAAGCTCCATTACGACAAGGGTCGTCTCACCAGGGTGATCACCGGCAAGCCCGGAGTCGCGTTGACGAAGCTCGGCGGCCCGCGCTTCGACAACGCCCCTGAAGCCGTGTTCGTGGTGCCCGGCGGCAAGCTCCTCGCGGTGTTCGCCAAGCCGAGCGGCGACGCCAAGGGCCTGCTGCAAGAGCTCCACGTCTTCAAGCTGCCGTGAGCCGCGTCTCCAGGGACAGAGAGCCGGAGAGCGTCGATCCGCTGATGGCGGGGATCCGTCGGCGCAACCGCCGGATCTTCATCGCGACGATCCTGGTGTTCGTGCTGCCGCTCGGGTACGTGGCGCGGAGCTGCGCGGTCTCCACCTCGCACAGCTACAACAACCTCGAGAACCGCTTCGTCGACCGCGAAAGCTACGAGCACGATCTCTCGACCGAGCAGCGCGCGACCGTTCAAGAGGCCCTCGCCGCGGGCCGCGCGCGGGATGTGGCCTTCAAGAAGGCCTGGCGCGAAGGCCTCGACGCGGCGATCACCGCGGGCTTTACCTCGCGTCCCGATCTCGGTCGCTGCCCGACCACGGCCCGCGGGCCCACCCACGTTCAAGGGGAGTTTTCCACGCAGCCGTCGTGGCTCTCGGTCGCGAAGAAGCCCGCTGACGCGGCCACCGCCGAGTCGGGGATCGGCTGGACCCGCGATCGAACCGCGAAGAGCCTGGAAGAGGCCGCGGCGAAGGCCCACACCGACCGCGAGGCCGAGCGGCTGGTGCGCGACGCCAGGCTGTTCGACAGCGACGACGCGTGGACCTGGGAGGCGCTGATGGTGATCGACAAGAGCGCTTCGCCGATCGGCGGGACGACGTCGGAGGGGTTCACCTCGGGGCTGATCGAAGGGCGCGTGTACCTCTACGATCACCGCCGCAAGGCCGTCACCTGCGCTGGGCCGGTGCGCGCCGAGAACTCGGACGAGGTCCGCTTCAAGTACACGCGGCGGATCGGCGATCCGCTGGGCGGCGCGGGCACGATCGAGCTCGATCGCGCGCTGAGGGACGATCTGGACTTCGAGAGCTACCGGGCCGCGGCGGAAGCGCTGCACTTCCGCGCGGGGCCGCAGCAAATGCAAGAGCTGTGAGCGGGGTCGGCCTCTCAGAGTCTGGCCGGAATTCGGCCAGACTCTTCCGTCTCGTACGGGGAGG
>JBDTXR010000077.1:0-26192 GCA_040006075.1 Byssovorax sp.
ATATGCGAACGGACTCGACAGGACGGGTCGCCGCATGATCCAGTGGAGGAGTGACTGATCCCCGCGATGAACTGATCGCCGAGCTGCGACGGCAGCTTGCGGAACGGGATGTGATCATTGCGGAGTTGCGTGCTGAGCTGACCGCGCTGAAAGAGGCGTTCGCGAAGTCGTCGAGGAATTCTTCGAAGCCGCCATCCGGCGATGGTCCCGGTGCGAAAGCCCGACCGAAGAAGGCGCCGTCGGGACGCAAGCCAGGTGGACAGCGAGGGCACAAGAGACACGAGCGCGTGCTGGTGCCGCCTTCGATGGTCCACGAGGTCGTTCCCTGTATCCCGAGGCAATGCGATGAATCTGCCGGGCTCCTTCACGGTCGAGATCCCGAGCCGCATCGTCATCAAGTGTCCGAGCTGCCCCGTCGAGCCCATCGTCACCGAGTATCAGCGACACGAGCTTGGCTGCGGTCTGTGCGGTGATCGAACGATGGGCAAGTTGCCAGTCGGCGTCCCCACGCGGGCATTCGGCCCGACGGTCGATGCCGTCGTCGCAGTCTTCATGGGGGGTTTACCGCCTGATCAAGCGCCAGGTGCCCGAGCTGATGCGCGACCTTTTCGGACTGCAAATGTCGGTCGGCGCGATCATTGGATGTCAAGATTCCGCGAGCGCCGCTATCGCCGAGGCGGTCGAGAACGCCCGGATCTACGTCAAGCAGCAACCCGTCAAGCACGCTGATGAGACGGGGTGGCGCGAGGGCGTGAGCAGGTCGAGAGTCTGGCTGTGGACAGTCGTCACCACGCGCGTAGTGGTCTTCATGATCCATGCGCGGCGCAACGCCGACGCCGCGAAGGAGCTGCTCGGCAAGTGGCGCGGCGTCCTTGTGACCGACCGCCATGGTGCCTACCACTGGTGGCCGAATTGCCGTCGGCAGTTCTGCTGGGCTCATCTCAAGCGAACAATGGCGCCGAGCGGGTGGTTCGTCACGGCGTCATCATGCGGAAGATCAGCTATGGAACGCATTCCGTGGCGGGCAGTCGCTTCGTCGAACGGATGCTGACAGTCCACGCCACGCTCCGCCGGCAGCGCCGAAACATTCTCGACTTCATGCGCACGGCTTGCACTGCTGCCCTTCGGAGTAACCCCGCGCCCTCGATACTCCCCATCGAAGCACCCGCGATTCCGCTGCGCCGCGTCGCATAAGGGCGTGAACGGGTACCCAGTGATACGGCCGCACCTGCCCTTGACCATCCGGGGCAAGTGCGGCTGTACTATTAAGCAATCTTAATGTCTGCGTAAGGATCGCGCTTACTCCGAATCGAGCGCGCTTCGACAAAGGTACTTCTTTATCGTTCAGTGATCCGCTAGGCTCGGGATCTCCATTCTCGCTTTCGCCGGGAGATTGAATGCGCACGCCGTTCCGCGTCCAGGCTGCTCTTGCGGCGCTCGGCGCCGCCCGCTCTGGAATCACCATTTGCTGCTCGGAGCACTCGTGCTCCCCGGCGTCATCAGCGGTCATTCCCCATGAGCGCTGACCGAGGCGACGAGCTCGGCGGTGGAGAGCGTCGAGCCCGCCAGGTCCTGCTCGACATGGCGGCGCTGGAGCGCGCCTTCGAGGACACCACGAACGAGGCGCGTCGTTACCTCGATGTGTCCACCGGCACGGTCACGCTGCTGCATCACGGGATGACGGAGTCGGCAACGTTCACAGCCTTCGATCTGGACCCACAGCAGCTGCTGATCGAACCGGTATCCCGACGAGATCAATACCGCTGGATGCACGAGTTCATCTCGACGCTCGAGGATCTCGCATTGGCCGCGAGCCTCAGCGAAGCCGTCGTCGGAAAGGGGGCGTTCGCACGCTTCCAGAGCGTGCTGGCGCACCATCCGTACCAGAAGAGCGCCTGGCGAACCTTCCGCGATGCGTGTCTTCATGCTGCCATTGCCGATTGGCTGGTCGCTCGCGGCATCCTCGTGACAGCGCCGTTCGCGACGCGCGATCACTTCCTGGAGCTCGCGAGGTATCGCCTGACGGCCTTGGCGTCTCGGCTCAGCCCGCGCGATCTCGACGCGCTCGTCGAAGCTGCCAGGTTTCTTGCCGCCGCACGTGATATGTCCGGCCGGCCTCGCGTCGACGCTGCCGTCGAGCGTTGAGCAACTTCTTCCGCCTTTCAATCGGTGTTCTCGAGGAGATATCATGGTGTTGATGAAGACGTGGATGCCGGAGGAACATGTGCGAGCTCGCGCACTGAAGGTCCGGACGGCCAAGCTCGTGGGCCTGTTCGCGCTCTTCACGTGGGCGGCTGCCTGCCAGAGCACTGACCCTGTTGTCCCGCCGGGATCCGGCGGTGCTGCGGGGGCAGGTGGGATGACCACGTCCGCGGGAACGACCACGGCCGCGACAACGACGAGCACGACGAGCACCGGCAGCGCCTCGACGACGGGCGCCGGTGGCGATCAGAGCACCAGCAGCGGAAGCACAAGCGGCACCGGCGGCGCCAAGCCCTGCGCGAGCGCGAGCGAGTGTCCAGGCACGGACACCGAGTGCAAGAAGCGCGCATGCAACGCGGGCGCCTGCGACTTCGATTTGACGGCGGAAGATACGTTGATCGCCGCGCAGACAGCCAAGGATTGCAGCGCGGCGCAGTGCGACGGTCAGGGCGCGATCAAGATGGTCGCTGACAACGCCGATCTTCCCGATGACATGAACGATTGCACGGCCGACACCTGCGTCGCCGGGGTCCCGACGTTCACTACCGAACCCGCGGGCTCCGCGTGCGCGCAGAACGGCGGAACGAAGTGCTCTGCTGGTGCGAAGTGCGTCGAGTGCGTCGTCGGCGCCGACTGCGTGAGCCTCATTTGCGACTCCGTCACCTTCAAGTGCGCGCTCGCGAGCTGCAACGATACCACGAAGAACGGCGGTGAGACTGACGTCGATTGCGGCGGTGCAACCTGCACGCCTTGCGCGCCTGGGCTGGTCTGCGCTGCGGATGCCGACTGCGTGGGTGGACTCTGCGCGGCGCTGGTCTGCGCGCCGACCTGCACCGATGGCATCACGAACAACGGCGAAAGCGACGTCGACTGCGGCGGACCGAGCTGCGCGAAATGCGATCTGGGGAAGACTTGCAACGCTGGGCCCGATTGCAAGACGGGAAGCTGCGTCGCGGGCATGTGCGCCTGCGCCAACGATCATCTCGTGTTCAGCGAGATCCGTAGTCGAGGGCTCGGCGGCACGACCGACGAGTTCATCGAGATCTACAACCCCACCGCCGCCGATGTGATCCTCGACGCCACCTGGAAGATCGAAGGCCGCAGCAACAACGCCGCCGGATATTCGGCGCGCTGGACAGGCTCGGGCAAGACGATCTCGTCGCACGGCCACTATCTCATCGCGAGCGGCGGTTATGTGCAGACGCCGGCCAAGGAGGACTCCTTCGCTGGCGCCAGCAGCATCACCGACGCGACGAGCCTCCGGCTCATGAACACGGGGACGGTGATTGATGCGGTTTGCTACGGTTACAGCGCGGCCACCAAGGCCACATTGATGGGAGCTGGCTACACGTGCGAGGGAACCCCCGCCGACAACCTGCCCCACAAGGACGCAGCTGGAGCCGGCGACGTCGACGTGAGCATTCAGCGGCTGCCCGGCGGCGCTCTCGGCAACTGCATCGACACCGGCGACAACGCGGCGGATTTCGTCACCACCAAGCCGGCGTTGCCGCAGAACACGATGAGCACTGCCACGCCCTGAGCCCGATGGGGAGTGCTCGGGGCTCACGAAGCTCCGGTCGACGTTACTTCACGCCGTCGACCGGAGGGATCAGTTGCAAGTCTCGGGCGGATGAGGGCACAAGGCCGCGCAATCCCCGCAAAGGACGCAGCGGATCAGCATCCCGTACTCGGCCGCGCCCTGGGGAAATTTGCTCGCGCAGATCTGGAGGCAGTCGAGGTCCTTCGGAGCGCAGGGAGAGGCGCAAACCGCATAGGTCTTGCACTGGGGATCATCGTGGCACGTCTGATAAGGCCCGAGGCAAGATGCGGTGACGGCGCAATGGACGCATCCGACGCCGAAATTGCCGCAGTCGGTCGCTTCGGCGCAGTTCTGCGGTGAAGCCCCGCCCGCTCCCCCGGTGCCTGTGCTGCCGCCCGAGGTGGTCGAGGCGGCTGTCCCCGTCCCGGCGGATCCGTTCGTACCTCCCCCGCTGCCGCTCGCTCCAGCGCTGGCCTCGGCTCCGCACCCGGTGACCTCGATCGAGCCAGTCGTGAAGATCATGAAGACGACGACGATCTCGGGACCGTTGTTGCCCCCGGATCTGGAAGTCCTTGTCATGGACGGCATTGTCGACAAGGACATCGCGCGTCGAACCATATCGACAGGGATATCACCTGCGGAGCTCGCAGAGCGCTCCAGGCAAAGCAGATTCGTCGGATTAAGAACTCTTAATCTTCCCGCAAGGATCTCGTGGCGCGTCCGAGTCGTCCCAGCTTCGGGGCGGCGGTTGGTACTGGAATGTCAGCGCGTGGGGCGCATGACGCAATCACTCTGACGGCCCCCGGTTCCTTGATGACTAGGAACGATCGCCTTGCAACCGCTTCTTGTCAGCGGTCGCAACGTCCGACGTGGCCCCAAGGGCGAGTCGCATCCCGCTCCGGCGGGGGCTCGGACGCTCTTGAGGGCCAGCGTCACGCTTGTGGTGCCACGGGATCCGCGCCTCGCCCACGATCGGTTGCAGCGTGAATATCAGTCCGCAAACCGGACAGGGGACCGGTCGAGAAGTCCCGCTCGCCTCATTCAGGATGACCCACTGGCCCGCCCCTTCACATCGAATGATTTCGCTCATTGCGTCTCGCTCCTGCTTGCCTTCGTCGTGCATTGCTGTTCTTCCGCAATGGTCATCATGACTCCGGGGTGGCGCCTGCGGGAGGCAATCGCACCAGGAAGCAAGCGCCTTGGCGCGCGTCAGGAGCGTCGGAAAGGAGCAGCTCGCCGCCGTGGGCGCGCGCGATCGCCCGCGCGATCGCCAGACCTAGCCCTGCGCCGGGCCCGTCGCTCGCGCGGGCGCGCGCTCCCCGATAGAACGGCTCGAAGACCCGAGTCCGGTCGGCCTCGGGAACACCCGGACCCTCGTCGCGCACGGTGATCTCGAACCACCCATCGCGGAGTTCGGTGACGACGTCGACGACGCCTCCCTTTGGCGAGTGTCGGACCGCATTCTCGATCACGTTCCTCAGTAGCCGTTCGACGTCGCGCGGGCGCGCCGACAGCGGCGTGTCGGGTCCCACCACGTCAATCCGCACCTGCCTCTCTTGCGTCTCCCAGGCGACGGCTTCGACGGCGCGCCCCACCAGAGTGAACGCGCGAACGCGCTCCTCCGGCTCCCCCGTGTCCGCACCTACGCGCGCCAACGCGAGCAGATCTTCGGTGATCAACTTGAGCTGACGAGTCGAGTCGAGGGCCTCCGTCATGGCCGCACGGTAGGACTCGGCGCTTCGTGACCGTCGCAGCGCGAGCGAGAGCTCGCCGTAGAGCGTGGTGAGGGGTGAGCGCAGCTCGTGCGCCGCGTGCGCGATGAACTGCTGCTGGGAAGTCACCAGCAGGGCCAGCCGCTCGATCATCTCGTCGACGTCACGCCCGAGCTGCGCGATCTCGGGATCCCCTCGGCGGCTCCCGACGCGAGCCGAGAGATCGCCGGCGGCCACGCGGTGCGCCACCGCGGTGATCGCCTGGTGCTCGCGGGTCAACCGCCGCACGATCCAGGTCGCGACCAGCATGACGCAGCCGAATGCGACCGCGAACACGATGAGCATGGAGCGCAGAAGGAACTTCGCGTCCCAGTCGAGATCGGTCCGCGGCGTGGCGAGGAGAAGGCGCTGACCGGGATGGCCCGGCATCGGCGCCGTCACCCCGCGCAGGTGCTCGCCGCCGAACCAGATATCGAACGCTTCGCCGTCGCGCGGGTGAAGCGACATCAGCAGCGGTGGGGTCTCGTGGAACGTCGGCGTCGCGGCGACCGATCGGCCATCGGGATCGTAGATCGCGCCGTACTTGGTCAGCGGACTGACGTCGTTGCCGAAGGGGCCCGGCCGGTCGCTGATGGCGAGGTGATCGCCGCCGAGGCTCGCCGCCTCGCGCGCCTCCTCGACGGCCTCGATTCGAAGAGCGTCGTCGAGCTGGCGCTGCTGCGAAGCGTCGACCACGAACGAGATCGCGGTGAATGCGGAGCCGAGCGTGAGCATCGTCACCGCCGAGAGCGCACCGATGAGCCGTCCACGCAGGCTCACGGCGTGGACCTCGTACGCAGGCGATATCCGGCCCCGCGCACTGTCTCGATCATCCACGCGTGATCACCGAGCTTGTCGCGGAGCCGGCTCACGTGGACCTCGACGAGGTTGGAGCCGGGATCGAAGCTCGTTCCCCACACCTGCGAGAGAAGCATCGTCCGGGTGACGACGCGATCGGTGCGGTAGGCCAGGTGCAAGAGCAGCGCATACTCGCGGGCGGTGAGATCGAGCGGGCGCCCGGCGAGGTTGGCGCGATGGCCGAGTCTGTCGATCTCGATATCGCCGCAGCGAAAGCAGGCGAACCCCGCGCTGCGGCGGAGAAGCGCGCGCACACGGGCGACCAGCTCCTCGAGCTCGAAGGGCTTGACCACGTAGTCGTCAGCCCCGGCCTCGAGGCCCAGCACCCGCTCACCGGTCTCGCCGCGCGCGGTCAGCATCAGGATCGGCGTCGCGACGCCCAGCCCGCGGAGCTCGCGGCAGACCGAGAGCCCGTCGAGGTCCGGCAACATCCAATCGAGCAGGATGAGGTCGTAGCCGCCCGTTCGCCCCTGCTCGACGCCATGCTGTCCGGTGGCGCAGGCGTCCGTCGCATAGCCTTCTTCCTGGAGAACGCGCACCAGAAACCGGGAGACTTTGACGTCATCCTCCACGACGAGGATCTTCATGCCGGGCGCGACCGTAGCAGGCCGCCGCGCGCCCGCGGCGTGCAACCGACCGCCGAGCGGGCGCATGAAGCAAACTTAATCTTCCAGCTGTGTCGCTTGATCCCGGATCGGGCAATGCACGAAAAAAGCCGCATGAGCGCGATCATGCGCTCGCCTTGCCAGCGATCGGCGTCGCATTGCGACGAAGGGCTGTCATCGAGGGCCGGGTCGCCGTCAGTGTTGATTCTGACGAGGTGATTAACATTCGTTCATCAACCCCCTTGGCGTCGCGTTGTCTTCCGCGGAGACTGGCCTCGGTGCTAGCTTCGCGGACTCGATGCGACATGCTGCCGGACAGAGTAGATAACCGTGAACGAAAGCCACACCCCCGCGTCGAAAACTTCGACGTCAATCCTCGGATTGCGCAGGATGCAAGGTGCTTTCGCGGCCGTCGCCATCGGCGCCGTTTCGATCGGGGTCGTGATGGGGCTCACGCGTGAGCCTGCGCTTCCAAGGCTCGATGCGCCGGGGATCCAGATCGGAGGCGACGGTGTCACTGTCTCGGTCGACGGGCCGCAGTGGAAGGTGCTCCGTTTCGGGACGGTCGTCCCCGCCACTACGCGATGGAGCGATCTCGTTCCCGCCCGGGTGAAAATCGACGAAACTCACGCCTCCAGGGTCGGTGCTCCGCTCGCAGGACGAATCACGCAGGTGTTCGTCGATCTCGGCCAGCCCGTGAAGATGGGAGATCCGCTCTTCACGGTCGCGAGCCCCGATATTGCCGGACTCCGCGCCGAGCGCGAAAAGTCCCTTGTCGACGTCGAGGTCGCGAGAGGCACGCTCGAGCGCGTTAAGGCCATGGTCGCCACGCACGCTGTCGCCGCCAGGGAAGAAATCGAGGCCGATCAAGCGTACCGTCAGGCGAGCCTCTCGCTTCGCCTCGCGCAGAACAAGCTGGCGGCCCTCCAGATCTCCTCGCGCGCCGACAATGAGGTCACCGTCGTCTCACCGCGTGATGGCATCGTCGTCGAGAAGAACCTATTGCCAGGGCAGCAAGTCAGCGGCGGGAGCACGCTCGTCGATGTCGCCGATCTGTCGCAGATCTGGATCGTGGCCGAGCTCTTCGAGGCCGACGCCGTCGGCATCCATGTGGGCACGCGGGCCAAGATCTCGAGCCCATCGATGCCCGATCTCGCGCTCGAATCTCAGGTGGACATAGTGTCTTCCGTGGTCGATCCGACGCGGCACACCATTCCTGTGCGCGTTCGCCTCGACAACGCGAAGGGTCTACTCAGGCCCAACATCTTCGCTCAGATGCGCTTTGCCGTGGAGCCGCCGCCAGGGAGCGGCGAGGTCACCGCCTCGTCGCTCGTTTCCGACGGCGCAAAGCAGTATGTCTATGTCCAGACAGATCGTGGGCACCTGATCCGGCGCGAGGTCGTCGCCGGCGCGGTGCGCGAAGGCAAGATGCCGATTCTCTCCGGCCTCGCCCCGGGGCAGATCGTGGTCGAGGAGGGCGCCATTCTCCTCGAGAATCAGGTGACGATCTCGCGGTAGCTCGCACGCGCGGGAGGCGCCAGCGCCCCGCACCGGACTGCGAGAAGATTAAGTTCGCTTCATGTTGTGGCGCCGCCGTCGATCGTGCGGACCGCCTGAGGTAGCGTCCTCTGCTCCTTATGGAGGTTTGCCTTGTTGAAGAAGTCGTGGATGACACTGGTTGCGCTTCTGGTCATTGCCGGCGTGCCAGCGTGCGCCGCGGGCAACGACGGAACGACTGCGACCGCCTCGGGCACCGGATCGGCAGCGGGAGGCGGGGACGCAGGCAGCGGCGCAAGTGTCACCACGGGTACCGGAGGAGCGGGCGGCAAGGCCGTTGTCTGCGGCGACGGGGAGATCGCCAACTCCGAGAGCTGTGACGACGGAAACACCGTCAACGGCGACGGCTGCGACTCCGCCTGCTCGTTCGAGACCCCTGGGTGGGATTGCGCCGGCGCCCCGACCATCTGCACGGCGAAGTGTGGTGACGGTTTCGTCGTCGGCAACGAGAAGTGCGACGACGGCAATACCGCGAAGTCGGATGGATGCGGCGATACCTGCGCTGTCGACAACGGTTGGAATGCGACGGCGCGCCGAGCCTTTGCACCACCGTTTGCGGCGACGGCATCCTCGCCGGCAAAGAAGAGTGCGACGACAAGAACGCGACGGCGGTCGACGGCTGCTCGGACCTTTGCAAGGTCGAGAAGGGCTGGACCTGCGTCGGCCAGCCGAGCCTTTGCATGACGAGCTGTGGTGACGGCATCCTCGCTGGCAAGGAAGAGTGCGACGACCACAACTTCATGCCCGGCGACGGCTGTGACGACGCCTGCAAGATTGACTCGTTCTGGACGTGCACGGGCGAGCCCAGCGTCTGCGCGACCCCCTGCGGCGACGGTCACGTGGTCGGCACCGAGGTCTGCGACGACGGCAACACGGGCAACGGCGACGGTTGCAATGCCGTTTGCAAGCCGGAGCCTGGTTTCACCTGCACGGGTATGCCGAGCAAGTGCATCACGACCTGCGGCGACGGCGTCATGGTGACGGGGCTCGAGGCCTGCGACGACGGCAATACGGGCAACGGCGACGGCTGCAACGCGGTCTGCAAGGTGGAGCCCGGCTTCATCTGCGCCGGCACGACACCGACGAAGTGCGACACGGTCTGTGGCGACGGCTACGCGGCAGGAACCGAGACGTGTGATGTCGGCGCCCCCAAGCCCAACGATGGCTGCGACGATACCTGCCACGCCGAGCACGGCTACGTCTGCTCCAACTTCCCCAGCGTCTGCTCGACGGTTTGTGGCGATGGCGTGGTTGGCGGCACCGAGCAGTGCGATGACGGCAACAACGTCGGCGGTGACGGGTGCAGCCCGACCTGCGCCAAGGTCGCCGGCTACACTTGCTCCGGCGAGCCGAGCGTGTGCTTCGCCACGTGCGGTGATGGCATCCAGGCCGGCGCCGAGCAATGCGACGACGGCAACCTCACCAACGGCGACTGCTGCTCTTCGGCGTGCGGCGCCGAGGCCGGCTGCGAGATCGAGGCGAACAACGCGATCCTCACGGCGAACGACTTCTCTGCGCTGGCTATCACCAGCACCGTCAAGGGCACGATCAAGCCGGCGGGTGACCTCGACTACTACCTCGTCACCATCCCTGGCGGGCAGACCGCGGTGCTCACGGCAGCGACGCTCGACGGGTACAACTCTTCCTGCGTGAATCTCACGCAAGACAGCTTCCTCACGATCTACGACATCAACGGCGTCTCGCTCGGGAGCGACGACAACAGCGGTCCCGGCAACTGCGCCTCCGTCCAGGTCGTGGGCCTCACGGGCGGCGACTACTTCATCGAGGTGAAGGCCGCGGGCGCCCAGCAGTTCAGCTATGCGCTCGCGGTCCAGCTCCAGATCGTCGTCTGCGGTAACGGCACCAAGGAGCCGGGCGAGCAGTGCGACGACGGCAACACTGCCAACGGCGACGGGTGCAATAGCCTCTGCAAGATCGAGGTGGCGACCGAGATCGAGCCCAACAACACCCCCGCGCAGGCCCTCGCCAATGGCCCCTTCCCCGCGAACATGCTCTGGACCGGGGCGATCTCCCCGATCGGCGACAAGGACTATTATGCGCTGCTCGTGACGAACGCGGTGGATATTACGATCGCGACGTTCGACGGCACCGGCGCGCCGAACTGCGCGTCGTCTCACGACACCGAGATCCGGCTCTTCGCCTCCAACGGGACCACCCAGCTTTCGTCGGACGACGACAGCGGCCCCGGCCTGTGCTCCTTGATCACGGCGGCAGCCAATACGGGGAACCGACACCTCCTTCCGGGGACGTATTACATCAGCGTGGAGGAGCACCTGAACGACGCTTCGATCGCGGACTACATGGTCCAGATCGCATTCACCGCGGTGTGCGGCAACGGCGTCAAAGAGGGGTACGAAGCGTGTGACGGTACGGCGAACTGCACCGCTACGTGCAGCATCATCCCGGTCTGCGGCGATGGGGTTCTGAGCGCGGCGGAGGCCTGCGACGACGGGAACACCGCCAACGGCGACGGCTGCTCCTCGGCGTGCGCGGTGGAGTCCGGCTTCACGTGTACCGTTGGCGCGCCCAGCGTGTGCACTTCGTTCATCAACTGTCCGGCGCCGAAGCAGCTGCTGGTCTTCAGTGCGACCGGCCTGCCACACAACATCCTGGACAACACCACCTTCACTACCACCATCAACGTGCCCACTGTCGGAACGGTGGCGCAAGCCGTCTTGCAGATCGACATCACCCACACCTACGACGCCGATCTCGACATCACCTTGAAATCACCGGCTGCGGCGGCGGGGATCGACATCACATCCGACAATGGCACGAGCGGGGACAACTACACGAACACCATCTTCAGCGATAGCTGCGTTCCGCTGGTAATCAATGGCACGGCGCCCTTCAGTGACTGTTACAAGCCGGAGGCGGCGCTGTCGGCCTTCATCGGTCAGCCGTCGAACGGCGCCTGGGTGCTCGGCGTGGGCGACGACTCGGCCAGTGATACGGGGACGCTGAACGCGTGGAAGCTCACGCTCTGCGTCCAGTAGTCCGCGCTGCGGTGTCCGGGAGCTCGCCTCCGCGCCTCCGGGGCTTTCGTGGACTTGAGCATCCTGAGGACCGCGCTCGGATCGGTCGGTGAGATCAAGGCGCCGACAGGAGTGCATTCGTGAGGCCGATGTCTTGCTCGAGCGCGCGCATGACAACGTGGGTGCCGAATCCAACGATCAAAATCGACGGCAGCGTGCCGCCGAGCGCGAGCGCGCCGATTGACCATCTGTGCGTGGCGAGATGGGCGAGGTCGACCTGGAGCGCCTCCGCAAAGAGCAAGAGGCCGAGCATCCCCTGCACCAGGACGTTCGCGAAGTCCGCCTTGGCGACGAAGCCCTGCACTCGCGACGGGTCGACGAATCCGGCCGTGCTGAGCGCCACGATGACGAACGAGTGCCAAGGCCATCGCCCGATGGCGGAGGGAAGACGAAAGACCCGCGCTTTGGCGTAGCTGAATCCGGCCGCGAGGGAGATGATCAGCGCCGCAATCTCGATGGTCGTCATCGCCACCTCGCGCCGTCGCTGGCGCGTATCCGAAGGTCGTTAGCAACAAATGCAGTTGCTCCGAGGGTCCGCGTGAGCTGGTCGCGCGCTGGAAACGAAGTCGAGCGCTTCTCGCCGGCTCACGACGGGCTCGATCCCGACGCCGACACCGCTGCGCTCGGCGCGGGCAACGCTCGATGCAGCAGGGCCGGCGGGTGAATGCCATGGATCCGAAAGGCCTCGAGCACGCGGAAATGAACGTCGGTCTCGAACGGCTTCTCGTACTTGCAGTCGAAGACGTACGGACGGGCCTTGATGTGAAACGCCACGTAGTCGTGGAGGATGATCTGCTTGGCGAGCACGGGGATCGGCTGGCCGAGGAACACGTAGGGGCTGGTGAGGCAGGCCTCGCGGATGATCTCGGCGGCGAGCTTCACATCCTGGTCCATGCCCACGTAGAAGTCCATGGCCGCCTGCATCTCCAGCTCGCCGTAGTTGCCGCTGGAGGTGACGTCGGTGAAGATCTTGTTGTTGGGAATGGTGATGATGTTGTGATCGAGCGTGTTCATTCGCACGCTCCGCAAACCAATCTTGATGATGTCGCCGTACTCGCCCCCATAGGCGACGCGATCACCGACCTGGAACGGCCGATCGAACATGATGGTGATCCCGGCGATGAACGAAGCGACCAAGTCACGGAGCGCGAAGCCCACCGCGAAGGCGAGCGCGCCGCCGACGACCGTGAGCGCCGTCGAGTCGAGCCGGATACTGAAGCTCCCGACCAGCACGAAGGTGGCCAGGTAGATGAAGAAGCGCGCCGTCGTCTGGATCTTCTGAATCGTCGGTCGACGATTGGAGAACCGCACGCTCAGCCGGTCGCCGCCGTTCTCGACCAGCCGGATGACGAACATCGCGCCGAGGACGAGCGGGACCGACGCCGCGACGCCGCCCCAGCGAATGAACTCCACCACGCGCGAGATGTCGGGCGCGTCCTGCGCGCGCGCTGGAGTCGACGCCAGCAGCGTGAGCGCGCCGGTTGAGAGGGGCAGCGCCAGTTGACGCAGACTCCATGTCCGAGCGGGGATGTTCATGGATTCACCAGCAGGTGGCGGCGTTCGAGGTGGCGGACGATGGGCCGAAACCAGCGCCAGGTGATGCGTACGCCCCTCGCGGTCTCGACCAGATAGCCGTGGGCTTCTCCGAAGCGGAACGCATCGACGATTTGATTGTGCGTGAGTCGGGTCGCCAGGGCGACGTCGGCCGCGCTCGCCGGGGCGAGCTGGAGCACGGCGCGCAAGATGAACAGAGCCGAGTCGGGGAGTCGTTCGAGCTCGGCTGGATCCGGCACCTGGAGAGGGCGGACGCGAACGGAGCCTTCCGCGTCTTCCACCAGAGAGGATCTCCAGACCTCCAGCGCGGTTCCGGGGTTGCCGCCGACGTGGTCCCAGAGCATCCGGACATAGCCCTCGTGCTTGGCTTTCAGGGCGTCCTGGCGGTCGACCTCGTCGGCGGAGGGTGGGAGTTTGTCGAGGAGATCTTCAAACGTCGGCGCGACCCCGGCTTGCGCGCTGCGCTGAGTGAGCAGATCGCCAATCTGCTCTTCGGCCCAGGGCTCCAGTACGATGACCTCGTCGAACAAGGGTCGGGCGTCGCGCGCCCGCTGGATGAAGGGCCAGAGCACCGCGTCGATCGCGAAGACCCACAGCGACGATGAGCCGTGAGCGCGCGCCAGCGCGAGGACCTCGTCGAAGGTTGCGAGCCCGCCGATGATCGGTCGGATGATGCCTTGTACGTCGTCGAGGAGCACCAGAGGTGGGGGCGTCGTCGAAGGGCTCGCGTCGGCTGCGGCCTTCTCGTGCGGGAACACTCCGGCGCGGATCGACTCGGCCGATCCGCCGTCGAGGCAGCTGATCGTAATCGTGGCCGGTTCCTGCTCGGCGAGGCTGCGGAGGATCGATGACTTGCCCAGACCACGACTGCCCACGATCGCCAGGATGCCTCCGCGCCTCGCCTTCACCCGCGCGTGGAGCCTGGCCAACCGCTCCTCGATCGGGCACTTGATCCAGGTGTCCCCCATGGAATCGGGCGTGAGGGACTCGAACGCTTCCGACCGCAGAGCGACAGTCTCCGACCCGCTCTTCCCTGTCGCGAGGCGATCGAGCTCGCGCTTGAAGAGGTAGGCGTCGGCGCGACGCGCGAGATTGAAGCCCGCGAGCCAGTTCCTCACCACCTTCACCGCGCCGAAGAGGAAGAGGTGGACGGCGGCGATCATCGCAGCGAGGAAGCTCTTCCAGCCGACCCGGTTCGCGAGCATCCACGCTTGCACGGGCGACTTCTTGCGTATGCGCTCGACGCGCTCGAACACCCTCGCTCGCCACCAGCGGACGAGGATCAAGAACACCGCCAGGCCTGCCGGCCAGCGCGTGGAGAGCACCCAGCTATACACGGTGCCTTCGCCGACGAGGCGCGCGCTCAACACGAATACGAGGACGAACACGACGACGACGCGGCCCACGAGCCGCAGCGACCGGAGCCGCAGCCTACCGCCGTCTTTTTCAGCCGGAGCCGTGGTGGCCGAGCCGGCCGCGACGGCGTTGATCACGTCGACGACCATGGCGCCGGCCAGCGTCCATCCGACGATAGAGGCGACGAGCTGCACCTCGAGCAGGCCCTTGGCGACGGCCGGTAAGAGCCACATCGTCGCTCCGAAGAAGAGCAGCCACTCCATCGATCCATGGACCCTGGAGAGGAAGCTCAGCACCCGGTGCGCGGCGCCCGGCGTCACGCGGCGCTCGCTTCGATCCGCGTGCGCGACGCGCTCTTCCACCAGCGCGAGCAGCTTCGGAGTCCGGCGTCTGCCCCACGCGAACGCGTAGACGAGGAAGAACCAGGGCACGAGCACCGCGGCGGCTTGCCATCCAGAGATGCCCGCCGGCCCGCCCCCGCGAATCGATCGGAGCCATTCGCCCGCGATGTGGCGGTGATAGCGCACGATGAGCAAGAGTTGACGCGACTCGGAGCGGGCCTGATCCGCGCCTTGCGATGTGAACCCGGTGATGGCGGCGCGCTTCTCGGGCGAGAGATCGGGCAAGAGGCCGAGTCGCTCGCGGTTCAGCGTGTCAACCTCGTCGAGCAGGCCGGACGCGCGATCCTCGCGGAGCGAGCGCTCGTCGACGCGAGCCTTCTTGATCTCGCGATCGATCACCGCGCGCCGCTCGCGCACCTGATCCGTCGGGATGTCGGCGGCGATCTCGATCAGCGGATCGGCGCCGAGGGCGGGGACCTCCGACGGCGTGGAGGTGAGATCGTCGAGGGCGTGATCGAGATCGTCGCGAGAGGCCTTGAGAGCGCGCCGGAGCGCGTCGTACGTGGCGTCCGCGTCGGCGGGAGAGCCCGCCTTGGCGTCGCGCACGCGCCGCTGCCAGCCAAGCACGGCGTCGCGACGGGGCGCGAGGGAGGCGCGCGTGTCGCGGAACCTCGCCGTCGCCTTCGCGACCTCGCCCTGCACGCTGATCAGTCTGGCCAGCTCTTCACTGACCAGCCGCTCGGCCTCCGAGCGCGCCGCGCGCGCCGCCTCCAGCGCGCGCTGGCGCTCGGCCTCCGCTTCGCGCGCGCGTCGCTGCTCCTCGGTCTCGCGAGGTTTCGCCGCTTCGCGCCGGTCGGCCTGCGCCTGGAGGAGCGCCTCGCGTCGCTCATGCGGGAGCGCGTAGAAATCGAGGCGCGCGCGATCGAGCGCGACCCGCGCTTGCCAGAGCGAAGGATCGAGCGCGGCGATGTCGCCCTGAATCGACGCATCCGGCGCGGTAGCCGAGGCGACGGGACGGGCCGGTCGACGAGGCGGCCCCGCGTCGGGAGGCGCGGGCACATCGACCGCCTCGAGCAAGGCTCGGATCCGGACGCTCTCAATCTGGATCGCGCTCTCGTCGTCGAGCGGGACGTCGAACAGAGTTCGCGGATCGACGGCGACGTCGAGGCTGCCGTCGAGAAAGCTCCTGACCTCCGCGACGCGTGGATCCGAGGGGACTGGCACGCTCGGGGCACCGGCGTCCACTCCGGCGTCATCGCCGAATGCAGGCGCCGCGAGGCTGAGCACGCAAAAGAGCGCCGCGAGGCCCCGGTGGAGAGTCGACCGAGCCCTGGAGAATCTGGTCATGACCATCGACTCGACTTCTGGAGCGCTGTTGGTCTAGACACCGTCAATCCTTGCTGGGCGGCAGCACCACCGGCGATGCGCCGCCCTGGAGCCGCACGTCGAGCCGCGGCCACTCCACGAGCTGCACCGTCATCGACGCCATCGCCACCTTGCCGTCGGTCTGGTCGATCTCGTCGAGGATCTGGTTGAACAGATCGTTCTTGGTGCTGCGGCGGCGCTTGTAGTCGACGACGTAACGGACCGTGAACTCGAGCCAGTTGTCATTGGCAATCAGCAGCACCGCCGGATCGACTGAGGCGTCCTCGATCCGGTAGGTTCGTACCATGTCCTTCCACTTCCCCTTGGCGCTCTCGGCGAAGGCCCCCGTCACGTTGGCCGCCACACGCTCGAAGATCGCGCGCGCGAGCGCCCGATCCGATCCGTACTTCACAGGGACGGTGATCTCGTCCCAGAGAAAAGGGAAATCGTTCGAGTAGTTGAAGACTGGCTCCTTGAAGACGAAGCTGTTCGCGACGCGAACGATCCGGCCGTTGTACTGATCGCCCTTCACCCAGTCGCCGCACTCCATGATCGTCGTGCGCAGGACACCGACATCGATGACGTCACCCATGATCCCGCCGAGCTGGACGCGATCTCCCACGTTGTAAAAGCTCCCGAACGAGAGCGCGAGCCAGCCCGCCACGCTGGCAATCACCTCCTGAAGCGCGAACGCCACGCCCGCGCCGGCCGCGCCGATCGCCACGGTGAACCCGCCGAGCTGCCCGCTCAGCGTGCTGAGCACGACGATCACCGCCGCGCCGTACCCGCCGAACGCCACCACCTTGCGGGCGCGGTACCGCGCGTCGGTGTCCTGGATGTAGCGGGCCGCCGCGCTGCGCACGAGGCGCGTGACGACCGCGACCACGATCAGGCCGACGAGCGCTGACGCGATCTGGTGGGTGAAGGGGCGCGCCCAGAGGGCGAGGAGGGTTTCCATGGGCGTGGCGACGTCGAGATCGGGTTACTTGGCGACGGTCGCGGAGAGCACCCGAGCGCCCTTGGGAGCGAGCGCCGCCGGATCCTCTTCGGTGGTGATGAACAGCGCGAAGTTGTGCTGGGGCGTCGTCGTCTCGAGGTGCCCGGTGAGATCGTCGTCGACGCGGAGCGCGCCGACGTTCTGCGCGGCCCCGTCCTTCGTCTGGATCCACACGGCGTAGACCTTGGCGCCCGCGGACACGTTGGCCGGCGGAGCCAGGTGCTTCACCTCGATCTCGAGTTTGAGATTGCCGTTGTCGCCGACGTCGGTTTTGACCTGTCCCTGCGCGGCCGGCGTCTGCGGACCGTTGACGAGTTGAATGGCGGCCGAGCCGCAACCAGCAAGCATGAAGACGAACGCGAGAGCGGGGAGGATTCGAAGTGTCATGAAGATTCTCCAGGGTTTGAGCGGCAGCACTCTGACAGATCGAGAAAAATCGAGACGCCCTTTCGCTCCGCTTGCCGTTGAAAATAAGGGACGGACCGCGCACATGGCTCGATGACGCTCCAGGTTGTGTCAATCTATCCGCGCAAAGCGGCGAATCCGGGGTTTCGCGGAGTTGGGGCCAACCTCGACGGAGACGCTCGTCGCATGCTTCGCGCGCTCGGCATCGCGTGGTAGGAGTTCGAGCATGCAAGGTTCTGTTACATTGAGCGCGATCGAAGCAGGCTTGATTTCACTCTGCGACGACTTGCTCTTCGCTGTCTGCTCTTCCCGTAGGCTCGATTTCGATGAGCTCGAGGCGCTCGCGGCGCGGCGCGAGCCGGCCCTGGCCGCGACCCTCGGCGGCGCGGCCCGGCAAGGCCTCGAAGACTGGGAGCCCTGGCTGCTCGCGCTCTGCGCGTCGATCGCCCCAATCGCGCCGCCGCACTGGATGCCGATGGCGGGCGCCATCGACAGCGGCCTTTCGCTCACGCACGGCGCCCGCGGGTTCCGGGCTCTCTTCACCGACGAGCCGAGCGAAAAGACGATCGCGCGGGTGCGAGTGCTCGGCGCCCTCGCGGTGCGCACGCTGGGCTCCGTGCTCGGCGCCGACGGGAACTTCACCCGCGAGAAGCACGTGCTCCGCGGCGCGCTGATCGCCTCGCTCGGCGTGCCGGAGCAAGATCGGCGACTCCTCGACGCCGAGCCGCCGCTCGACGCCCACTCGCTCGATCTCTTGCCCGGGATGGACGGCAACATCGTGCGCTCGATCGTGCGCGGGGCCTTCTATGCGGCCATGGGCGATGGGATCGATCCGCGTCAGGAAGCAGCGATCACGCTGATCGGTCACGGGCTTGGCCTCGACGACGCGGGCATCGCGGCGGCGCGGGACGAGGCGCGTGAGAGGATCGACTCTTCGCGACCGCTCGGAGACGCGGCCGTTGAAGCGATTCGCTACGTGCTCTCGGACGATGCCGACGCCCGCGCCCGTACTGGCTTCGCGACGATGCGCCTCACGCTGCCTCCGGTGTTCCGCATCGACGCCGCGAAGGCGCTCACCGTGGGGCTTCCGGCGGTGCTCGCCCGCAAGCACGATCTCGATCGCGAGGGCCGCGAGGCAGCGCTCGCGCTCGCCTGGATCGTGGCGCTCCGGGGCAACCCGACGCGCGCGCGAAGCCTCGAGCTGGCGGGGCGTCACGACCGTGTCGCCGCCGATCTCGGCGAAGCGGCCGAGGGACGCGCGGTCCGCGGGGCGATCGATCGACACGTCGACACCGTGCTCGGCGCGCTGCTCGCGTCCGCAACGGCATAGTCACGGGAGGAACATCATGGTCTCAGGTGCAAGAGTTCTCGTCGCGACCGATCTCAGTGTCGGCGCCGACGAGGCGATCCGGCAGGGCGACGCGTGGGCGCGCGCGGCGAAGGGCGAGCTCATCGTCTGCCACGTGGTACCCAACGCGCTCCGTAACAACCCGTTGTTCCCGCAGCGCGCGCACGCCGAGACCGCCAGCCTGCTCGACGCAGAGCAAGCGGCCGGGCAGCGCGTGCAAGATCGCGTCATCGCACTCACCGGCCGTTCACCTGACGCCTACCGCTTGATTGTCGACAATGGCGCGCCCGACGCGACCATCGTCGCGATCGCCGAGCGCGTGGAGGCCACGCTCGTCGTCGTCGGGAGCAGCGGCCACGCCGGCATCGCGCGGCTGCTCCTCGGTAGCGTGGCGTCGCGCGTCGTCGCGTACGCGCACAGCCCGGTGCTCGTTGCCCGCCCTCACGCGCGGACCGGACGCATCCTCGCCGCCACGGACATGTCGGAGCCCGCGCTCCCTGCGCTCGTCGCGGCAGCGGACGAGGCGAAGGCCCGCGGCGCGAAAGTGACCTTGATCCACAGCGTTGATCTCCTGCCCAGCTCGGCGATGGCGATCGGCGCGCCCTTCGGCGGCACCTGGCTGGTCGTGCCGCCGGAGCAAATCGCCGCGGTGCGCGCGAGCGTGCAGGCGACGCTCGACGACATGATGAAGCGCCTGGCGATCGACGGTGAGGTCCGCGTGGAGCAGGGAAACCCGGTCGCCGAGGTCGTGAACGCGGCCGAGCAGCTCGACGCGGAGCTCGTGGTGGTGGGGACCCGGGGGAGGACAGGACTGACGCGGTTGGCGCTGGGCAGCGTGGCCGATGGCATCGTTCGCGCGGCGCCTTGCTCGGTGCTCGTGGTACGGCTAGGCACGGACAAAGCCTGACGTAGCCTCGGTACCGCGCGCTGCCTCGAGTGCGATCGTCCGATCGATCCGGCGCTCCCATCGCGCTCCCCCTTCTCACTCTCGGTCAACGCGTGTCCAAGCCTCCGATTCATGCTCCTGTCCTCGACGCGCCTCCCGGCGTCTGGTCGCCCGCGCAGCGCGCGCTCCGGCGGGTAGCGGCCCCGATCGAGCGCTTCCTTCACGTCGAGGCGGCGAGCGGAATCCTGCTGCTCGTCGCCGCGCTGGTGGCGCTCGTCTGGGCGAACTCACCGTTCCGCGCGTCGTACGAGCACCTGTGGCACACCCAGGTTTCGATGGGGATCGGCGGATGGAGTGCGAGCAAGCCTCTCCATTTCTGGATCAACGACGCCCTCATGGTGGTGTTCTTCTTCGTCGTCGGCCTCGAGATCCGACGCGAGATCCACGAAGGCGAGCTGTCGGATATGAAGCGCGCCGCGCTCCCGATCGCCGCGGCCCTCGGCGGCATGCTGGTGCCGGCGGCGATCTACTTCGCGGTGAACCATGGCTCGCCCGCGAAGGGCGGCTGGGGCGTGCCGATGGCGACGGACATCGCTTTCGCTGTCGGCGTCCTCGCGCTCCTCGGCAAGCGCGTGCCCGCGGCCGTGCGCGTGCTCTTGCTCGCGCTGGCGATCATCGACGACATCGGCGCGATCATCGTGATCGCCGTCTTCTACTCGTCCGGTTTTTCGTGGGCGGGCTTCGGCATCGCTGGGCTCGGCCTTGGAGGGGTGGGGCTCCTTCGCAGCGTCGGCGTGCGGAGCACAGCGGCCTACGTGATCCCGGGCGTCGTCGTCTGGGCGGGCATCCTCATCGCCGGTGTGCACCCGACGATCGCGGGCGTGATCCTCGGGCTGCTCACGCCCGCTCGCTCCTGGTACGGCGCGCGAGGCTTTCTCTCGACCACCGAGGAAGCGATCGACCAGTTCCGGCGTCGCTCCGGTCAGGACCACGATGCGCGCGATCTCCTCGAGCCGCTCGCGCGCATCGCCGAGGCTCAGCGCGAAGCGGTGCCGCCGGTCGTCCGACTCGAGGCCGCCCTTCACCCCTGGGTCGCCTACGGCATCATGCCCATCTTCGCCCTCGCCAACGCCGGGGTCGATCTTCGCGGCGTGAACCTCGCTGACTCGGCGTCGACGGGCGTGATCCTCGGCGTCGTCCTCGGTCTCGTCGTCGGCAAGCTGGTCGGCGTGCTCGCCGCCAGCGCGATCACCGTGCGCCTCGGGCTGGCCGCGCGGCCCCGCGGGGTCACCTGGCGTGGGATTGCGCTGGTCGGCGTGGTCGCGGGGATCGGGTTCACGATGGCGATCTTCATCGCCAATCTCGCGTTCCCCCCGGGCGCGATGCTTGGAGCCGCCAAGATCGGGGTGCTGATCGCCTCGGGAATTTCCGGCGTGAGCGCGCTCCTCGCCGGTCGCTTCCTGCTGCCAAAGGGGCCCCTCGATTCGCTCGCCGCGACGACCGCCGCCGAGGCCGAGGCCTCCACGGAGCTCTGATCACGCATCACTCAACGCTGCGATGAGGGCAGTCCGCGGCGAGCAACGCGGTCTACGATGCCGATCGACATGGACCAGCCTCCGCGCCCGACGGCGTCCTCCTCCACGCGCTCACCGTCACCGCAGGCGCGCGCCGATGCCCCGGGAACGGTAGCGCGGTTCCTTTTTCCCGAGACGACTGCGGATCACCAGCACCCGACGTACGCCTGGTATCGCGTTCTCTGGCTCACCGGCGTCGATTACTTCTCGACGCTCGGCTACCAGCCCGCGATCGCCTTCGTCGCGGCGGGCGCGCTCGCGCCGGTGGCGACGCTGATCCTGCTCGTGGTCACGCTCTTCGGCGCGCTCCCCGTCTACGCGGCCGTCGCCCGGCGCTCCTATGCTGGGCAGGGATCGATCGCCATGCTGGAGCGCCTGGTGCCCGGCTGGATGGGGAAAATCTTCGTCCTCGCGCTGCTCGGGTTCGCCGCGACGGACTTCGTGATCACCATGACGCTCTCCGCCGCGGACGCGGCACAGCACGCGGCGGAGAACCCGCTCCTCCACGGCGCGCTCGGCGATCACCGACTGGCGATCACCTGCGCTCTCCTGGCCTTGCTCGCCGCGGTCTTCCTCGTCGGCTTCAAAGAGGCGCTCGGCGTCGCCGCGCTGATTTGCGTCCCCTACCTGGCGCTCAACGTCGTGGTCATCGTACGGGGCTTCCACGAGCTCGCGGTCCACCCGGAGCTCATCCGATCGTACCGCGCCGCGCTCGCGGCTCACGGCGATGTCACCAGCATCCTGCTCGCCAGCGCGCTGGTGTTCCCACGCCTGGCGCTCGGCATGAGCGGGTTCGAGACCGGTGTTTCCCTGATGCCTCTCGTCCGTGGCGCACCCGACGACGGCGCGCCTCCCGCGGCCCGCGTGCGCAACACGCGGTTCCTCCTCGCGGCGGCGGCCGCGATCATGTGCGTCATGCTCGCGACCTCGAGCCTCGTGACCAGCGCGCTGATCCCCGCGCACGAATTCGCGCGAGGGGGCAAGGCCGACGGCCGCGCCCTGGCGTACCTCGCGCACGCGCTGCTCGGCGATGGCTTCGGTACCGTGTACGACGCAGCCACCATCGTCATCCTCTGGTTCGCGGGCGCCTCGGCGATGGCGGCGATGCTCAACCTTATCCCACGGTACCTGCCGCGCTTCGGCATGGCGCCCCGCTGGGTCGCGCACCCACGTCCCCTGGTGCTCGTGCTTTTCGTCGTCAACATCGCGGTCACGTGGGCATTCCAGGCCGACGTGGAGGCTCAGGGAGGCGCCTACGCCACCGGCGTGCTGGTCCTCATGCTCTCTGCGGCGGTCGCGGTCACGCTCGCCGCGTTCCAGGAGGCGCGCTCCGCGGAGAGGGGGCGCGCAGGCCGCGCCTGGGCTCGCGGAGCCTACTTCTCGGTGATTTCGCTCGTGCTCGCCTTCACGCTCATCGACAACATCATCTTCCGTCACGACGGGGTGATCATCGCCGGCCTTTTCACCCTGGCGATCCTGCTCATCAGCGCGCTCAGCCGGTATCGTCGCGCGACCGAGCTCCGGGTGGAGACCCTCGGCTTCGTCGACCAGGCCTCGGAGGACCTCTGGCGCTCGCTCCGGGGCAAGAAGGTCAACCTGGTGCCTATCGGGGCGAGCACCGCGGAGGGCCGCGCCGTCAAGGCGGACCGTCTCCGGCGCGACTACCGTGCCGAGGCGCCGATCGCCTTCGTCCACGTCGATCTCGCCGATGATACCAGCGAGTTCGCGAGCCGCCTGCGGGTGCGGATCACCCGCGAAGACGATGCCTACCTCCTGGCGATCGACGGCGCCGTGAGCATCGCCAACACCCTGGCCTGGGTGTCGGAGCAGATCGATCCCATCGGCATCTACCTCGATCTTTCGCTCGAGAACCCGGTGAGCCAGGCGCTGAAATACCTGCTCTGGGGCGAGGGTGAGATTGGCGTCCTGGTCTACGAGATCCTGGTGCGCTACTGGCACTCGACGCCGGAGGATGATGTTCGGCCGTTGATCTTCCTGGTCAGCCGCTGACGCTCGCTATCTTGCACGCCGCGGAAGGTCCTTGTCTCGAATTACCGGTCTGTCGGAGCAAGGTTCGAGAGTCATGGCTTCTGCTCCGGGACTCACCGCTGCGGAAGATTACATGCTCTATCGGTTCGCGGCATCGTGCGGTGGAGCAGCCGGGCTCGCGGTGTCCAAGGTGACCGCGGGTAACCTGACCTGAAACGTCGTCCCGACGCCGAGCTCTGACTCGACCTCGATTGTGCCTCCGTGGGCGTGGACGATGCGGGCCACCGTCGCGAGGCCGATCCCGTGGCCGTGCGCCCTCACGCCGGGCACGCGATAGAGCGGCTCAAAGATGCGCGCGTGATCGCGCTCCGGGATGCCCGGGCCCGTGTCGGTGATGGTGATCGCGCACGAGGCGCCGGCGCAACTCGACGAGATCGCGACCACGCGGCGCTCGCGCCCGTCGATGAATTGAGCGCATTGCCGAGCAGATTCAGGACGACCACGCTGAGGAGCGCGCGAGCAGGCGACGTCGGCCTCTTCGAGGTGGGTCTCGACGCTCCGCTGGATCTTGTCGGCGAGGGCGCGCACGCAGTCGGGCGCCTCGGCGTACCGCGGGAGCATCGACGCCGCCATCGACGTCGACGCGAGCAGGTTGCGGAGATTCGGCCTCCCCCTTCGCAGAACGTAGCGCCGCGGGGGCCGACAGACGCCACGTCGCGCGAGGGCGCTCGGCCGCGCCTATCCGCTCCGATCGTCACGGGTCAGCCCAGCTAGCCAACGCCGCCGATGCTCCAGATTGCGTCGCCTGCGGTCGCAGCCGCTGGATCGCCGGTAAATCGGAGGAAGCCTCGACCAATCATCGTCTCGACGAGACGCTCCGCTTCCACTTCGGAGCAGCCGAGCTGTGCGCCCACGGCGTCTCGAATCACAGTGCGGCCCCGAATGTAGCCGGCGGGCGAGGAATCCTGGAACGTTCGCGAGAGCCCCGCAGCCAGCGCGGCGAGATCAACCTGTTCAACGTCGAAGGTCATGGCTTTGACTACCGGCTGGACCTTCGCGACGCAAGCCGTCGGCCCCGAGAGCAGTCGATCGCGAAGAGCCCCCTCTCAATCGTTCGCTCCCGCATCACCAGCGTCGCCGCCTCCCGTGCCGCCGCTCCATCTGCCTCGGCTCCAACGGACGACCGCGCGGCAGGAACGGAGGGGCTCGGTGATGACACCGACGTCGACGGCTTCGGCGAAGGCATTGGCAAATATCGATACAGCGTCCATCATCCGCTCCCGAATGGTGAAGCGAACGCTCGCAGTCCTGACAGACGTTGCGGTGGAGGCGTGTTGCCCCTCCCAACCGAAACTGCGTCCAGCGCCGACAACACCCTACGTCAAGCTCTTCAAGTCCCTCGGTGACGAGACCCGGCTCGAAATCATGGGCCTCCTCGCTGCGGCGGGAGCCGAGCTCTGCGCGTGTGACATCGAGAGCCATTTCGATCTCTCGCAGCCCACCATCTCGCATCATCTGGAGATCCTGCGCCAGGACGGGTTGATCACAGGCGAGCGCCGCGGGACGTGGGTTTACTACGCCATCGATCGCGCGGTGGTCGCGCGTCTGGCCGAGTTCCAGAAGCTCGTGTGCGGCTGACTTTTTTTCTCGGCAATATCGAAGTTTTTCAAATTAGGAGGCGAATCATCGCGGAGGAGAGCATTCGTGAGGTTGTGCAAGCGCGTTATGGCCAGGCCGTGAAGGCTGCGGTCAAGGGGGCGAAGACGTCGTGTTGCGGCTCGTCGGCCTCGGCGGTGCCCACCAAGGATCAGGCCCTGGGTGGCGGGACGGATCCGATCACTCTAGATCTCTACTCCTCGGCGGAGGCCGCGGAGGTGCCTGCCGAATAGTCGGTAGTGGGTCCGTTTGGCCGCCCCGGTTGTAATTCGAGCAAACAGGCCCAGGCGCGACGCCGCTCGATCCAAATAGACCCAACTCGCGGTATCGGACCACGGACCTGTGCCCGATATCGGACCGCGGCTCAGTACGGTATGGGACGATATCGCGTTCGCAAAAACAAATGATATCATACATTTTCTCTGTCGGATATCCGACAGGTGATCGCTATCGTAATGCCGCGCGCGGGCAGAGGCAGGAGAGCATCCCACCCGAGCACGCCAACCAGCACCGGGGCATATAGCGCGCCTGTGAGCGAGTCGTCGTCCCGAGGCACGCTCTCTCAGGTTGCGGTGGCTGCGGAAGCGAGACTTCTGTGCTCTCCGATACGTTGACGAAGCAGCAACTTCATCGTCGGGGAGCGTGTCGGCGCTCGGGACCATGACGGGCTCGAAATGCCCGTGCCGCGCACGTCCACCTTCCGCGTCGTGCGGCGGCGACGAGCCCGTGCCCTCGACGGTGAGGGCGATGGCGATGGCGATGGCGTTCGGGAGCCCGTGCACTTTGAGCCGGGCGTCAATCACTCGCGCGCGGCTCGTCAGCATCGCAGATGGCGGCGCCCCGCTTCAGCGCACTTTCGCGAAAGCCGGGACGCCGATGGACGGTCGCTTGGCGCCGTCACCGGCGGGCACCAGTTCGACGAGTCCACCGACGCGGAAGTGCGCACGTCGCCATGGGCGAGTCGGACACCAGCGGAGCGCGAAGGCGGCTGCTCGGTTCGCGACGCGAAGCCCAGGTTTGTGATAAGCTGACACTGCCAATCGATGATTTGCGAAGAAGATCGAACATTTAGCGAAATGTTCGGTCTGGTCCCTCCATCGGCAGGGAGGTGATCGTCAAAACTCCTCCTGTCGACGGCTCGGCGTTCGACAT
>JBDTXR010000078.1:0-26181 GCA_040006075.1 Byssovorax sp.
ACGACGAGACGCTGGTGGCCTTCCTCGCGGCCCGCGGCGATCTCGATCGCGACGCCGCGATGCGCCTCGGCGCCAAGCTCCCGCCCTTCGGCCGCCACGCCGGCGCGGCCCTGATCGCGCATGGCTACCTCGGGCAAGACGATCTCTGGCCCGTGCTCCGCGCCCACGCCGAGTGGATCATCGGCCGCACGCTGCAAGAGACGACTGGCACGTTCGAGGTCGAGGAAGAGCCCCCGGGCCGCCTCAAGGCCGAGCCCGGCGTCTTCGGCGGAGCCACCGGCGCCGAGGTCCTGGTCGAGGCCATCCGCCGCGCCATCCCGCCCGAAATCGCCCTGGCGCGCCTCGGAGGGCCGATGGCCCGCATCGACGAGGGCTCGCGCCGAGCGCTCCTCGCCGAGTGTGCTTTGCGCCGCGAAGAGGAAGAGTCCGTCCGATTGGCCCCTGGCCGCACCCTGGCCGAGATCCTCGACGGCGCCCCACCCGAGCTGGCCGACGTGCTCTATGCGCTGGTCTCTCTCGGCGTCCTGGATGTCCTGACCCCGGTCGTTTCCCCGGCGGCCGCGAGCGTCCGCGGCGCGGTCGATCCGCTCGATCAAGAGGCCATTCGCCTGCGGGTGAAGGCCAGAATGGCCCTGGTGGAAGACGGCGACTACTTCGCTCTGCTCGGCGTGGCGCGCGGGGCGACCGGGTACGAGGTGAAGCGTGCCTATCTGGAGCTGCGGAGAGCCTTCGAGCCCGCCCGGGTGCTCACGGCGCAGACTGCCGATCTGGTCAACGAGGTGAGGACGATCATCGAGGTGCTCGACGAGGCGTACGAGATCTTGAGAGAGCCGAATCGGCGGGAGCGCTATCGCAAGGCGATTGAAGCGGGCCCCCCTTGAATCAAGCGCGAGAGGGCGACGACCGGTCGATAGCACGCCGGCGCTGCGGGTTGATGACGAGACCTTCTCGGGCTCACGGAAACCACGCTCGATAGCCTCGGCGCTACCTCTGCATCCAGGCGCAGCAGTCCTGGTCGCCCAGCGCGCAGCCGCGCGCGAAGGCCGCCGAGGCGCGCGCCGGGTCCTTGCTGACTCCACGGCCTTGCTGGAACAGAACGCCGAGATTCACGCAGGCGTTGACGATACTCCCATCACAGGCCACGGTGTAGAGCGCCGCGGCCCGCGCTTCATCCTTGCCAACGCCGAGGCCGTGCTCGAACAGAATACCGAGGTTGGAGCAGCCGACAGGTGCGCCTCCATCACACGCTTTCTGGTACAGCGCCGCAGCCAACGCTTCGTTCTTGCCCACGCCTCGACCTCCGGCGAACAGAGCGCCGAGGTTGGAGCAGCCGAGAGCGTCGCCCCCGTCGCACGCTCTCTTGTACAGCGTCGCTGCGCGCCCTTCGTCCTTGATCAACCCTTCAGCATGCTCGAAGCAAACGCCCTCGTTGTAGCAGCCCGGGGGATAGCCACCATCGCAAGCCCTGGTGTACAGAGTCAGGGCACGCGCTTCATCCTTGACCACACCACGCCCTTGTTCGAACAGAACGCCGAGATTTGAGCAAGCCTTTGCGATGCCACCGTCGCAGGCCTTGGCGTAGGCGGCCGCGCCGCGCGCTTCGTCCTTGCCGACGCCGCGGCCGTCCACGAGCAGCACGGCGAGGTTGGAGCAGCCCAAGGCCGCTCCACGCTCGCACGCTGTGGAGAACAGCGCGACGGCGCGCGCTTCGTCCTTGCCCACGCCGGCGCCGTTCACCAGCAATACCCCGAGGTTCACGCAACCGTCGATAGCTCCGCCATTGCAGGCCCGGGTGTCCAGCGCGGCAGCGAGCGCGGTATCCTTGCCAGAGTCGCCACCTTCCGCGAAGAGGTAGCCCAGTTGAACGCACGCGTGAGCATTCACCGCGATGCAGGCATCGTCGAGACTCGGGGAAAGGGCGGTGGGATTCCGCGTCGGCCCACAGCCAACCAGCAAGATCGCCCACCCCAGCCCGCCAATACCCCACGATTGAGCGGTCGTCGTCATCTTGCTTGGTTCCATCTGACCTCGAAACGACGCCTCATCTGGACGCGCGAAATCAACGCGGGAGCGCCTTCTGGCCCTCATGGAAGGCGACGAAGTAGATCGCCACGAACCGATACGGCCCGAGCCGCGTCATCTCGTCGAGGCGGGGCTCGTCCAACGGGTGCTTCACTGCGTTGCGCAGATCTTGCCAGCGATTCTTGCGAGCATTGCAGCGAGAACGCTCGTTGAGACCAAGAACGCGGATTGTAAGTCGAACTCGGGCCCGCATCGCCCGAGGAGCGTCCGGCGCGGCGCTGAGCGCCCCTGTCATCGGCTCGAAATCGAACCATTTCTTGAACACGGCGAGGACCGATGGATCCTCCTCGGGCGAGACAAGATCGGAGTCAGGCCGTAGCAAAGAGCAAGACCACTGCGTCCGCTTGTGGAGTGTGTTGCAAGAATAGCAGGCGGGATAAAGATTATGCCAGCTCAACCCGAGCTCCGGAAAGGACTCCTCGGGCAGGAAGTGATCGATGGTCCTCGGAGAGGTCTCGCCGAGCTGCCCGTCGCAGTAAGCGCACAAGCTCGGCTCGCCGCGCGACCTCACCTCAGCGTGGAACCAGTGCGCCAGCTTCTGACTCTCGTGCTGCCAGCCATGCAAGGCGGCCTTGCCCGAGAGCTTCGGAACCTTCGCCAGGTAACTACGCTCCTTGTCCGCCCACCCAGCCGGCGCCGGATGGCGTGCCATAGGCATCATGACTGGCGCTGCTCCTGCTCGCGTCGGATCAACTCCTGGATGGGGACCTCGCGCATACCGACGATGGTCGCGACCTCATCGTTGAGGCCCATGAGCCAGCGGCGATTCGCGAGAAAAGGCTCCCAGTCGATCTGCTTCTTGGTGCGAAGGGCTTTGACATCCCGCTCATGCGCGGAGAGGCCCGTTAGCGTGCCTTCGTCCAGGAACATGGACGGCGTGTCGAAGATCTCATCGACGATCCACGACAAGGATTGCCCCGGCGCGAGCTTCTCGGGTTTCGTCTCGCCGTTGATGAGGTGCGTCTTCTTTTCGGGGCGAATCGGAAAAACATACCCCTCGCCGACGGAGGCCACGACGAAAGGCGAGTGCGTGGTCGCGTAGATGCGCGCGTTGGGGAAGAGCCTGCGCAGCGCGGGGAGGATGCGCCGCTGCAGCGCCGGGTGAAGGCTCTGATCGACCTCGTCGAGGAGAAGCCAGAAGTCCTGATCGAACGGCGAGCGCGAGGTGTCCTTCCATGGCGTGAGCTCGAGTCGAGCGACGAGATCGGAGAGCCACGCAACCGTACGACGGAAGCCTTCACCAAGCAGATCGAGGGGGATCTCTTCGCCATCGAGACGAATGACCGGCGGCCGCTGGCGAGGCAAGAACTCGATGGTCACCTTGCGCCCGAGGACTTCCGTCAACGCGCGCTCGAAGCGCTTGAGGGACGCTTGTTGTGCGTCGGACTGGCCGCGGAGTGCCAGCTCCTCTGGAGTTCCTTTTGCCCGTTCGGCGGCACTCCAAGACTGGAGATAGTCGAAGTAAATATTGATCAGAATCTGGCCAAGCTCGGCCGACGCTGGAAACAGCTCCGTGAACGAAAGAGCTCCAAGCAGAGTTGACCGCTCGATACGCTTCGGCCCTTCGGTCGCAAGGTTCGCCGTCGGTTGAGCGCCCCGGAACGCAAACGCTGCCCAATCGGTCGCTTCGTTGGTATTTGCAGCAATCGTAAGGCCCATGATTCGCACGGCCAAGTCATGTGTTCCCTCCCATTTTACCCGTTGTTGATCGAGCAGAAGCAGCGCGCGGCCCCCCTCGGCGAAATCGAGGAGGAGGCGTGGCGGTTCACTCCGGATCCTGCGGAGAAGCGAGGTTACGGGTGGTGCCGTGGGAATTACGCCCGAGGGGCCAGATTGACCGAGCTGCGTTATCAGACGGGCCCGGATTTGTTCGGGTGACAGAGTGACCCACGTGGCTTCTGCGTGGAACTGCTGACCAAGGGCCCCGATCAACACGGCGATTCCCTCCAGGATCGTCGTCTTCCCGCACCCGTTCGGCCCCTCGAACAGCACCAGCTCGCCCGTCGTCCCGGCCGGCGGCGCCGGGATCTCGAACACCGCCTGCTCGAAGGGCCCGATGCCGTCCAGCTCCAGCCGGGAGATGCGCATGCTCCGGTCCTACCACGGAACCGGGGCCGCCGATCCGCAACGCGCCGGTTCGCACCGACGAGGCCGGCCCGCTGCCCCGCCGGGCCACCGCGGAGGCCCGCCCCGCCACTGCGGAGGCCCGCCCGGCCACCGCCTCCCCGCCGTCAAACCACGGCCGCTCGCCCGCCGCGCCGTGAGCCCTCCCCGATCAGCCGCCGCTCGCTTTCGGCGGAGCCGGCGCCGCCGCTTCGGACCCCGCATCCGGTGCTGCCTTCCGCGCCCCGTGCTTCCCGAGCAGCCGCCGCGACGCGATTGGCACCAGCCGCGGGATGCTCGCGTCCATATCGTGCGCTCCCTCGAACGCGTGGGTCACCTCGCCGAGCACATGGAGGTTCACCCCGTCCAGGAAGTCGATCTCGAGCTGACGCACCCTGGCCACCGACCGCGCGTCCGCGGCCATCGCCGTCTCTCGAACGCTCTTTGCCGCGTCGTCGAGCATCACGGCGCGAGCCTCGGTCATGCGATAGAGCTTCGCCCGGGTGGCGATGCTGTCCTTCTTGTGGCCGAGAAACTCGCGCATCAGCAAAACCTGGGCTTCGAGGCCTTGTGCCAGCGCCTCGGCGGTCTCGGCCGTTCCCGTCCGATCATCGACCCTCTGGGTGAAGATCCCAGTTTACTACGTAGCTCCAGGCGCTCGAGTGCCAGAGGGGATGGCGCGCGTCACGGCCTCGGCGCTCGCTCCTGGATCTCGATCTCCATCCTGCGGTTGTGGAGCGGAGGGATTTAACCGCAAGAGCGCCAGGGTCGCAAGTGAGCCGGAGAAACCGTGTCTCTCCCGGACTTGCTCCTTGCCCAGGAGGAACCCGAATGAGGGTCTTCAGCAAGGCTCAGCCCTGCTCGGCGAGCACGCCTCGACGTTGATGGCCTGACGGCGCGATCCCGACCGCGAGATCCAGGCGAGGCACGAGAGCGGAGAGGTGCGAAGCATTGCGCTCACCATACATGTGTTTCTGCGGGCGCGTGGGGTCATGGTCGGGCCCGCAGTCTCCAGGGTGTGTCTGCGAAGCTTTGGTCAATGCGACGGGCAGCGCGGACAATGCGGTTCACCCACTCTCTCGCATCGTTCGCACGAGCGGATCGTCGACCCGCCCGGCGCCGCTTCATTTGTCGGGGTGGACGCGGGTCTTCAGGTAGCGGGTGGCGTAGTTGGCGAGCCACTTGCCGTCTCCGCGTAAGCGGCTTTCGCTCGGGTTGGCTCCCCGCACGAACGCCATCGCGTGGCCGTCTCCCGAGTACAGCGAGCCGTGTGTCATGGCTATCTCGTCGAGGACCCGCCCGTCGGGCGTGGTGATCCGCAGCGTCATCCGGACCTCGGTTTGGTAGCCGAGCATCCCATCTATGCCGTGCCTGATCCGCTTGATGGACGGATGGATCTGGAACGGCGCATCCGCTGGGCCCGTGCCCAGCACGACGTCGATGTCAGCGTTGTGCGTTAGCATGACAAGTTGCTTGACGAACTCTTCGTTGATCGCCGCTTTATTGGCAGCGAAGTAGTGCTGCTCCTCGACGGTCTTCTTGGAGAGGAACACCGCCTCCGGCTCGCTCTCGTCGTTGAGGTTAGCGAACATCTCGGTGGTGATCTGAAGGCCGGTAAAGTCGGTCGGCAGGACGGAGAAGCGCGGCGCGTTGACGAACGGATCCGGCGTGGTCTGCATGACGACGACCCACGGCGGGCTGCAGCCGGCGAGGCCGAACGCGAACAGAGCCATGGTGAGCACGAGCGAGCTTCGTCGGCACATGCGTGGACGGTAGGCCGAACTAACGGATCTCGCAACCACAAACCCTCCGGCACCCGCGTCCGCCGCCCTCTCGGCGCCCGAGTGCGAGCCCAACCCAGCTTCTTGCACGTGCCTCCACGTCCAGAGTGATTCGCCCCGACTCACCCCCAACCTCCCGATCTAAATCACCGACCGCGATCCCGGGTCAACATAGTGTTTCCCGGGTTTCGCACCCGTTCCCGTTCCCGTTCCCGCGGCTCGATCCGGGAACGGGAACGGAGGGCAGAGTTGTTCGAGGATCGCGGTCGGTGATCTAAATCAGCGACGGCTCCGGATCGACGACCAGGGCCGCGCTCCCCCTGACTCTCCCCTTTCCAGCCCGCCGGATCGGAGCGAAGATGCCGCGCATGACGACCCAGCGCCTGCTCCTCGATCCGAAGCGCCATGTGCGCCCCTATCCCGACGAACGCTCGCGCGCGATCATGCAGAGTACGATCGCGTTCTTCGAGGCGAAGGGCAAGCAACGGCTCCGCGCGGACGACCTCGCTCGCACCTGGTACGACGACTTCCTCACGTTCGTGAAGCAAGAGCGCATCTTCGCCACGCTGCTCACGCCGTCGAGCGAGGCCGACGCGTCGAACGCGGCCGAGGCTGCCTTTCGCTGGGACACCTGGCGAAACTGCGAATTCAACGAGATCCTGGGCTTCTACGGGCTCTGCTACTGGTACACATGGCAAGTCTCGATCCTCGGCCTCGGGCCGCTGTGGATGAGCCCGAACGCGGCCGTCCGCGCCAGGGCCAAGGCGGCGCTCGCCGACGGCGGCATCTTCGGCTTCGGCCTCTCCGAGAAGCACCACGGCGCCGACATCTACTCGACCGACATGATCCTCACGCCGCAGCCGGACGGCGGCTACCTCGCGAGCGGCGAGAAGTACTACATCGGCAATGGCAACAAGGCCGCGATCCTGTCGACCTTCGGCAAGATCGCCGGCACCGAAGAGTACGTGTTCTTCGCGGTCGACACGCAGCACCCGAAGTACCGACTCGTGAAGAACGTCGTGGCCAGTCAGTCCTATGTCTCGGAGTACGCGCTGTCGGAGTATCCGGTCACCGAGGCGGACGTGCTCTCGCGCGGGAAAGAGGCCTGGAACGCCGCGCTCAACACCGTGAACATCGGCAAGTACAACCTCGGCTGGGCGTCGATCGGCATGTGCACGCACGCGCTCTACGAGGCCATCAATCACGCCGCGAACCGCCGCCTCTACAACATGTACGTGACGGATTTCCCGCACGTGAAGCAGATGTTCACCGAGGCCTACGCGCGGCTCGTTGCCATGAAGCTGTTCGCGCTGCGCGCGGCGGACTACCTGCGCGGCGCCTCGGCCGACGATCGGCGGTACCTGCTCTACAACCCGGTCATGAAGATGAAGGTCACCACCCAGGGCGAGGAGGTCATCGATCTCCTGTGGGACGTGATCGCGGCGAAGGGCTTCGAGAAAGACACCTTCTTCGACGCCGCCGCGCGCGACATCCGCGCTTTGCCGAAGCTCGAGGGGACGGTCCACGTGAACATTGCGCTGATCGTGAAGTTCATGCCGAATTACTTCTTCGCGCCCGCCGACTACCCGACGATGCCCCGGATGGATCAGGCGAAGAACGACGACTTCCTCTTCGCGCAAGGCGCCACGAGCGGGCTCGGAAAGATCCGCTTCCACGACTACGCGCCCGCGTTCGACGCCTATCGCCTGCCCAACGTCTCGCTCTTCCAGGAGCAGATCGCGGTGCTGAAAGAGCTGCTCGCGACCGCCACCCCCGACGAGGCGCAGCGCAAGGACCTCGACTTCCTGATGACGCTCGGCGAGATGTTCACCCTGGTCGTTTACGCGCAGCTCGTCGCGGAGAACGCGAAGATCTACGGCGTCGAGGACGACCTCGTCGACCAGATGTTCGACTGCTTCGTGCGCGACTTCGCCGGCTTCGCCCAGCGGCTCCACGCGAAGCCGAGCAGCACCGAGGCGCAGATGGCCTGCTGCATCCGCCTCATCCGCAAGCCCGTCTTCGACGAGCGACGCTATCAGCACATCTGGCAGGACCACGTCCACGCGCTGAACGGCGTCTACGAGATGAGCCCCTGAGAGTCTTGATCCGCGTCAACGCGGCGCGAGACTCTCTCGTCTCGCTCCGTCATGCGCGGAGCCCCGCGGCTCCGCGCGTCGTTCTTCCCGGAGCAGGTCGTTACGGCTGGCCCTGTCCAGACAGCAGCTTGAGCGTGTACGAGCCGCTCGACCCGCCCGACCTGACCACGGTCACCCCGATCGACTGGCCCGGACTGATCACCCCATCCGGCAAGAAGAGTCGGAAGTACGGCTCTCCGGTCTTCGTCTTCGAGGAGGTGTTGCCGATGGTGACGCCCGCAGGCAGGCCGGTGACGATCACCAGAAGATGGGTGTCGATGACGGAGCTGCTGGTGTTGGTGATGACCCACGCGTCCTGTCCCCCGAATGACGAGCTGAGCACCACGTTCGCTTGTGCCGACACGTCGAGGAATTCGAGGCCCTGGTCGCGCCGCGAAAGGGGATCGTTGTCATCGATCGCCAGCCCGCTGAGCATCATGCCATCCTTGGCGCCGAGCGCGGCGAGATCGGGCCGATTCTGCGAGAACGCGAGGTCGGCCACGTTCGGCTGGAAGGTGTCGGAGAACGACGGGTCATAGAGCCCGTTCTCGAGGAAGTCGGTCACGTCGTCGATCTGGCTTTCGGACAGGCCCAGGCCGCGCTCGGTGCCGCTCCCGCGCGGGTACGTGAACCGGGGCTCGAGCGTCGCTGCCGCGGCTGCCGTCGGATCCGCCGGCACACCGGCGTTGAAATAGCTGACCACGTCGCGGACCTTGGTGAACGCGCCGCTGTGGAAGAATCCCCTCGCGTCCTTGAGCTGGCGCAGCGTCAAGCTCCGGAACTTGAAGAGATCGGTGGGTTTGTGGGTGACCTCCTCCCGGCCGGTGTCTTCCGCGTGATACGCGGTGGCGTGGCCCCTCGCCTCCGCGTTCAGCGCCTGAACCGGGTGATCGCCGATACCGACGTTGAAGAAGTTCTCCTCGACGAGCTGTCCGATCCCCGCAACGTCGGGATCGTTCGTCTGCTTGTTGAGCATCGGTCCGCTGTGGCAACCGACGCAGCCCGCGCCGCCGTCCTGGGCCTTGGTGAAGAAGAGCTGGGCGCCGCGGAGCTGGCCCGCGGTCATGGCGACGTTGTCCCCGGAGAGGAACTTGTCGAACGGAGTCGCCCGGGTGACCGCCGTCCGGAGGAACGTCGCTGTCGCGCGGAGCACGGTCTGATCGTTCACCAGGACCGCCAGGTCACCCTTCATGTCGGCGTCCGCGGCCTCCTCCGGGAACGCATCGCGGAAGAGCTTCACGAACGCTGGAATCTTCAGGAGCTCCGCCGACTGAAAGTTGAGCATGCGGTGCGCGTCGAGGAGCAGCAGAGTCAAGTTCTCTTGCGCCGGATCGCCCAGCGGGTTGAGGCCGCCGATCGTGGCCTGCGGCTCCCCGCCGAAGCCACCAAAGAGGAGACGATTGTTGAATGCGAAGCCGATCACCGACGGCGACAGGCGCGCGACGCTGTCGATCTGATCGAGCCGGCCGCTCGCGGTGATGTCGAGCGTGGTGTTCGGGGGCAGCGGGTTGTTGTGGTAAAAGAGAGCGGGCGTCGTGACGGTCGTCTGGCCGTTCAGCACGAAGATGTCAGTCAGGGTCGGCAGCACATCGACCCCGACGTCGCCGGGGAAGAGGGGCTGGTTACGCACCTTCGCGAGGATCGCCTGGGGCCGACGGCGGGGGACGAAGGTCCCATTCGCGTCCGTGTACCCGCGGCCTTCGCCGCCGGTGTTGAAGTTGAGCAGCTGGCCGGCCTTGCCCGCCGCCTCGCCGATATGGCAGCTCCCGCAAGAGCCGGTCTGCTTCGTCGCGGCCTCGATCGCGTTGATACTGGGATCCGAGGCGCTCAAGGTCCCGCCGAACGCGGTCGCCGCAGGAAAGTCGAGGGGCTGCCCTGCGTTCTTGTTCACGCGCGCGGTCCGGACCGGATCGTGGAACAGCAGCTTTCCGAGATACGCCTTGGCGGGCGTCGTCTTGTACCGGCCAGGGCGCGCCGGATCGTCCGGCGGCAGCGGGATCGCGGCGTCCGCCGGGACCATGAGCTTGGCGAGGCCACCGACCTGCGTGCCAATGAAGGTTCGCACGGCCTCTGCGCCCGTCGGGCCGCCTCCGGTTCCGGTGGTGGCGGTGCTCCCGGTCGCTGCAGCGCCTCCAGTGCTTCCGGCGGTTCCGGCGGTTCCGGTGCTCCCGGCTCCTCCCATGTTTCCGGTGCTCCCGGTGGTCCCGGTGCTCTCGGTGCTTCCACCGCCCGCGCCGCAGGCAGCGATACCGCCGCACACCAGCGAGATCGCCAGGGCGCCCGTCAAGCGCAGACGCCGGTCTACTTGATAGTTGAACATTACCAGGCTTCCTTGTTGAAACGCGGGCCGTGGGAACGACCGGCTTGGTTTTTTCTCATGAAGTGCTCCTCGCCTGCTGCGGGCTTCACCCGCGCGGTGGCCGGCGCGACCTCGATCTTGCGCGCTGTGTGGGGTTGTTCACGACGCCCCCTTCCTCCGGGACCAAGGCGTTCCTTCCGCGTGAACATTGTTCAGTCAGGAGGCTGATAAACGCAGAACGTGCCCGTCTTCACGGTCCACTCCAGGTACCGGCCCAGCTCGGGGAGATCCTGGGCGATCTTGCGGATGGCCTTCCGGAGGTGGCGTTGCACGTTGACCCGCGCTCGCTCGGAGGCGGATCCCGCGACGCGCGCTCTTCCGCCGAGCCCGATCCCGCGAGCGAGCTCGGTCGCGAGCGCGTCAATCTCCTGCCGCGCCCGGGTCGCCCGGCCAGGGTCGCCCATCTCCTCGGCCTCCGTGAGCTGGTCCTGGACGTCTTCGAGGCGACGTTTGTAGGCCGCGATGGCCCGGGCATCGAGCATTTCGCCGGCGTTGCCCAGCGGCAAATCGCTCCCGGACGCCGCGAGCGCGATCGCCGGTAGCTCGCGCCCGGCGCTCTCGATGAGGCGAGCGAGCAGCTCGAGCCCGATCGACACCTTGAGACACGTTGTCTTGCCAGCGTGCTCGATGGTGAAGTACTCCCCCTCGCGGCGTAGGGCGAACGTCGGCGCCACCATCGCCCGCGCCGACGAGGTCGCGCGCGGGAAGGTCGCGCCACCCTCGTTCCCCCCGGCCGCACTCCCCGGCGCGACGACGTCGCCTGGCGCGCCGGAGGCACCGAGGCGGAGGCCAGTCACATCGAGCAAGGATCTCAGCCGCGGATCGTCGAGCGTGCTCGCGAGCTTTCGACCGAGGTCGAGATCACGCGCGGCGGACGAACGGTCTTGCCGAAGCATCAGAATGCCGGCGCGCACGCCGTGCACATACGCGCTTCCCCATCGATCGCCGATATCACTTTTCTCTCGTGCAGCCTCGTCCAGCAGCGCCTCGGCGCGCTCGAGATCCCCGGCCCGGCCCCACGCCTCGGCCATGTTGAAGAGCGCAATCGATCGCTCCCACGCGTCCCCGGTCGCGGCGCACACGCGATAGCCGCGCTCGTAGGCCGCCGCCGCCGCTCGGGCTCGACCCCTGGCAAGAAAGTGGTTCCCCTCGGCGCGGAACACGAGCATTCGCCCCCGCGCCCACACCCCGTCGAGGTCGGCCGCGCGCGCTTCCCATGCCGACGCGTGAGCGCGCGCGTCTTCGAGCCACTCTTCGGCTCGCGCGTCGTTTCCCTGGAAGCCGCACGCCAGCGAGGCCGTCGCCGCGAGCATGGCGCGCAAGATCGGCTCCGAGGCACCCAGGCCTCGGAGCGCGCCCACGCAGCCGTCCTCCGCCTCCGCGTACTGGCCGCGGACAATCGCCATCTGCGCCATGCGCTGTGCGTAGAGCGTGTTATCGAGCGGTGAGAGCCTGCCTTCCGCGCCCCGCTGCGCGCGGGCTTGCTCGTAAGCCAAGCGCGCAGCGTCGTACTCCGCGCGCAAGAAGAGCGCTTCGGCCGGCGCGAGCCACGCCTCCGGAGGCGGCGGCGGGCCGAGCAGGCATCGCGCGCTGCGCGGCGACTCCGCGTCAAGTCCGCGGGCGAGAGCGCGCGCCAGGGCGGCGCGGACCGCTGCGACAACGGGAGCGGCTCGCCGCGTGGCGCCCTCTGTCCGAGCGAACGTCGCGTAGAGCGGCACGGACGGCAGTCCGGGGACAGCCAATCGCCGGAGCACCCCGTAGCTGACCTCGGCGCGGACCGCGCAGTCCGGCAGGATGGCCAGCAACCGTCCCTCGATGCAAATGTCGATCGCGACCTCGAGCTGGCCAACGAGGATCGCGTCGTGTCGCTCCTCGTCGCCGGGGACGCTCTCGGGCGGCACCCCCGCTCGTGGAGAGCAGCACACGAAGGGATGAGCGATGACCTCCGCGGACGAGGGCGCGCCTCGATTGAAGAGCGGATGAGCTCGGCCGCAGTACACTCCCACGCTCCCCTCTCCGAGACGCGTCGACTCGAGCCCGGCGGCTTCAACCGGGTTCTCGGAGAGGCTCACATCGAGCCTCCCGGAGCGGAGCAGCTCCGCGACATCGGCCAAGCCCTCGGCGTAGACGCGCGGCAAGATCGCCGCGTTCTGCTCCCGCAGCTCGCGCAGCGCAGGGACAGTCAGCGCTTGAGCCAGTATGCCAGACGCGCTGAGGTGGGTAGGCCGGGCCAGTCCGCTCGCCGGGAGCGCGGTGAGCCCGGCGTCGAGCGCCTCTGTCGCGCGCTGGATACAGGTGAGGAGTCGTTGGCCGTTCGCGTTGAGCCGAATGGTCCCCGCGGCGCCATCAAACAAAGCGTGCCCGAGGGCGTCCTCGAGCAGGCGAATGGTGCCCGGGAGCGTCGACGGCGCGACGTCCAGACAGCGGGCTGCAGTGGAGAGCTGGTCTGTCTCGGCCACCACCTGGAACACTGGAAGCAAGTTCCAGACATTGCGCAACCGGAGAAGGGCACTCATGCTGTCGATTACGGCGCCTTGCAGAGATGGTTTCAATTGCGCTCCCCGGCGACCGAGCGTCGCGCGAGCGCTGGTGTCGAGCGTCGAGCCCGACTGACGACCCCACGGGGGGATAGCCGCAGCCAGATCCCCGGGGTGTCCTGGCCGCCACGTGGTGAGGGCAGCTCACTCGCCGCCGCCGGGCGAGGGCGGCGCGGCGCGCCGCTGGTCGGTGTCGATCGGGATGCTGCTCATCAGTGTCCGGCCGGCGATCAAGTGAGGATGGCGCTCGCGAAGGAGCCTGGCGAAGTGCTCTTCGAGCACCGGGAATTGCGCGACCACCGAGCGAAAGTCGCGCCTCGACATCACCAGCACATCGACCGGGCCAACGGCGCGTACCGAGGCCGTCCGTCGCGTGTCCTCGAGCAGCGCGCGCTCCCCGAACACGTCTCTCGGTCCGAGCTTGTCGAGCACCCGACCTTCGGCGCCGCCCTCCCCCGGACTGACCACCTCGACCTCGCCTGCCGTGATCATGTAGAGCTCGCGCCCGATCTCGCCCTTCTTCATGATCAGCTCTCCAGGCTCGTAGTGGTGCACGCGGAGGCGGTCCTTGCGAAAGACCTGGAGCTGGGTGATATCGCGCGGGAAGAAGAGATCGAGCGTCCAGTCGAGCGTGACGCGGAGGCGGCGGACGATCCCGGGGAGCTTGCTGAGGTAGATCGTCCGCCACATGAACCAGGCGATGAAGCCGGTGATCTTGATCCCGAAGAGCTCCGCGACGGCGCTGCGCTGGCCGAGCGAGGCCAGCATTCCCAGCACCTTGAAGTCGAAGGGTCGAGTCGCCTTCCCATCGATCTTCGCGAGGATGTTGCGCGCGCACGCGCGGGCCTCGCGGATGGCGAACTGCGCCGTGGGCGGGCTCAACCCCTCTCCGGTCGGGCTGGGGACGGCCGCGCAGTCGCCCACCGCCCAGTAACCCACTTTGCCGACGCACTGGAGCGTTCGGTCGACGGCGAAGACCCCGATGCGCTTGCCGTTGCTCTGCCCCTCTTCGAAGCCGGCCGTGGCGAGCAGGTGCGCGGCGATCGGGTTGGGGGAGTTGCCCACGGTGCACACGAACGTCTTCGTGGGGAACGATCGTCCGTCGGCGAGATAGACGCGATCGGGAGAGGCGGCCTTGACCCGGGCTTCGAGGACCATCTCGATCCCGCGCTTCTCGAGGATGCGCTGCGCCGCGAGACCGAGCTTCTTCGGCATCTCGGGGAGGATCACCGCCTGAGAGTGGATGAGCTTGAACTTCACCTCGGAGGCGTCGATGTGGGTGAAGTACGCGAGCGAGCGGGTGACGAGCTCGTGCAGCTCGCCGGCGGTCTCGACGCCGCTGAAGCCGCCGCCGGCGACGACGAAGGTGAGCAACGCCGCCTTCTTCGCCGGATCCGGCTCGATGTCGGCGTGCTCGAGGCACTGGAGGACGTGATTGCGGAGCTTGAAGGCGTCGCCGAGATCCTTCATGGCCAGCGCGTGCTCGGCCGCGCCGGGCATGCTGGAGAAGTTCGACACCTTGCCGAGGCAGAACACGAGATGATCGTACTCGACGTCGACGAGCTCCAGCCCGTCGCCTTGCGAGACGATGACCCGCTGGCCCGCGACATCGACGTTGAGCACCTTGCAGCAGCGGAACCGGGCCCTGGGGACCATCTCGCGGATCGGATTGACGACGTGCGTGGCGGCGATGCCGCCCGCGGCGACCTCGGGCAGGAGCGGTTGGAAGACGAAGTAGTTCTCCTCGCTGAGGAGCTCGACCTCGACGTCCTTGCGCCGGCCGAGCATCTCCGTGAGGTGCTTGGCGGTGTAGACGCCGGCGAAGCCGCCGCCGAGGATGACCACGCGCGTCGGCGCTCCCGGGGCGCGCCCCGCGCCCCGCCTCGCGTCGGCCAGGGCCAGCGCTTGCAAGGGGTTGATCGTCGCCGCAAAAGCGCTCTTCTTGCTCTCCGCCATGTGCCCTCCCACGATTCGACCACCCCTACGGGGTCCAGCGCCAACAGTTTCGGAGCGTTGCGCCGATCGTGTGGCCGTGTGGAGCAAGCGAGGCGGGAGGTCCGCGCCATGCCCATCCGGGTGCGAGGCGTCGACTCCCCCGCGCCCGGACCGCCGCCCTCAGTTGATGGCGCAGGGCACCGGCATACACGACACCAGCGTCCCCTTCCCGATATTCACCTTCGCCTGCAGGCACATGTTGTTCGCCTGGTCGACCACCTTGCCGGCCTTCCCCAGAAGAATGCCAGTCACGTTCTGGAAATCGAAATGGCACGAGTCGGTCTGGAGCCCGCACGAGCAGGAGTCGAGCGCGTCCTTCACCTGGGTTTGATCGGCCACCGTGGCAATCGCTCCGAGACCGGTCCAGACCACGTTCCGGATCGAGAGCTTCACGGCCTGGGTCACCTCGGCGTCGGTCGGCGTCGTCGCCAGGGGAAACGCCCCGAAATCGGCGGTGTCGGCCTGACGCGAGCGCACCCAGTCCACCGCGATCACGTACTCGATCCGCACGGTGACGGAGCCCGGGCCGTTCTCGAAGATCACCGTGGAGATCGGCGTCCGCGTCAAGAGCAACGACGCCGAGAGACCCGAGAGCGCCGCGGTCTGCTTTCGCCATTCCTTGAACGTGCGATCGGCGAGCGGATCGACGGCGGCGCAGCTCCCGTCGACGCACGAGCCGTCGGCGAAGAACGTGGTCCCGCCGCACGCCATGTAGTCCGGCGCCACCGCGACTCCACCGCACGGGCTCCCGCCGCCGGCGCCCGTACCGCTGGTGCTGCCGCTGGTGCTGGTCGTCGTGGTCGCGCTGCTACCACCGCCGCTGCCACCCATGCCGGTCGACGTGCTGCCGGCGCTCGTGGCGGCGCCGCCGGAGCCGGTCGTCTCGCCCGTGCTCGAGGTGCTGGTCCCGCCGGGCTCGACGCCGCCGCCGCAGGCCATGAAAAGTACGCTCGACGTGACGAGCAAGCTGGAGAAAATAAATTTGGATAAGCTCATGCCCGGGAGGCTAGCTGATCCGGAGGGCGCGGGCTCGCTCAAAGACAGCTATCGAGCGCTTGCCGGAACGTCTTCGTCCCGCCGGGCAGCGCCCGATCGAGCATCGGAGTCGGCCCCGCGCCGAGGATGACCGCCGAGAGATCGTTGGGGCTGCCCTTCATGGGGAGCGAGCAACGGTAGCTGGCGAAGTCGTCCGTCACGGTCCCCTTGGTCGCGCTGACCTTGGCGTTGTTGCCGGCGACGACGAACGCGCAGCTCTTCGCGTTGCCCGTCGTGACCGACACCGCGCACACGAGGCGGATCGCGCTGAGGTCCTTGTAGGTGCCTTTGCAGAACGTCCCGGGGCAGTCCGCCGCAAAGCCCGCTTCGAGGGCCGTGCCGGCAGTCCACCAGTCGCCGTTGATCTGCGGGGCGTCGCCCGCCGTCACGTAGCTCGGGGTCTTGGTGAAGGGATTCGGCGTGGGCGTGGTGCCGATCGGGTGCTGGAAGCAGTCGCCGAGCGCGTCGTAGATTGACGTCGTCCCGCCGGGGAGCGCCCGCTGGAGAGCGTCGTTCTCGCCCGTGATGCTCGCCGTGAGCGTGGCGGGGAGGCTCGTGGCCCGCGCCGTCGTCTTGAAATGGCACTGGAAGCTGGGCTTGCTGATCAGGAGCGCGCCCGTCGTCGCGGTCACGATCTCGGACGAGCCGGCGAACGTCCACAAGCAGTCGTGGATCTGACCGACCTTGCTCGACACCGCGCAGGTGAGGCCGAGCGAGGTGAGGTTCGAGTAGTCGCCGCCGCAGAACGTGTCACCACAGACGTTGTTGAACTCGCCCTCGAGGACCGTGATCATGTTCGACCAGGCGTCCTTGTCGGCCTGCGTCGTCAGGAACGCGGTCGCGTCGAGATAGCTCGTCGCCGTGGCGTCTTGCTCGGCTCCGATTGCCGTCTCGTCCCCGCAGCCGGCGACGAGGAGCGCGAACGGGGCGAGGGCGAGGAGGGACAGCGGGCGGCGAAGATCCATCCTTCAGCGATAGTCAGGGGCTCCGCCCGCCACAAGTGAAACTTTCTCGTACCCTCCGACCCCGGGATCGCGTGATCCGGCAGGAGATCGAATCAGGCCCCCTTGGCGGGGTTGATCACGAATTTCCCGCCCGTGCTGGGCCGACCGTACACCGCGACGTTGCCGGGATCGAGGGCCTCGATCAGCGAGATCTCCTTCGAGTACCGGGTCGCGAAGGTGGTCTTGAGCTCGGCCGCCACCCGTTGCTTCAACGCCTGCACCAGCGCCGGGCTGCTCTTCTGGAGGAACGGAGTCAGGAGCCAGCCGCCCAGGCCCCAGGCCAGGCCGAGGCCCTTGCCCAGCACGATCGGGCTGGGATCGAGGCCGCCGTAGATATAGACCTGCTTGTGCGTGCTGGAGCCATAGCGGCTGTAGGCCTTCGCCTTGCGGTTCAACGCCGCTTCCATGGACGCCAGGATCTGCCCGCAGAGCTTGCCTCCGCCGGTCGCGTCGAAGCCGATGGTCGCGCCCGTCGCCACCAGCGCCTCGGTGAGATCGTCGAGGAAACCAGGCGATTCGGAGTTGCAAACGTGCTTCGCGCCCTGCTCGCGGAGGAGCGTCACCTGCTCGTCTTTGCGGACGATGTTGACCAGCTCGATCCCATCCTCCCGGCAGATGCGGTTGAGCATCTGGCCGAGGCTGGAGGCTGCTGCGGTGTGCACCAGCGCGGTGTGCCCCTCGGCGCGCATCGTCTCGACCATCCCGAGCGCCGTGAGCGGGTTGATGAACGCCGAGGCGCCGTCGATCGGCGTGGTCCCCGCCGGGAGGAGCAGGCACTGCTCGACCGCGACAGCGCGGTACTGCGAGTACATCGCCCCTCCCAGGACAGCCACCGTCTTGCCCAGCAGGGCCTGCGCCGCGTCGGACGAGCCCGCCTCGACCACCACGCCCGCGCCCTCGTTGCCGACCGGCATCGACTGGCCCACACGAGCGGCGAGCCCCTTCATCGCCGCTTCGGGGATCCGCGCGGTGAGGACGGGATGCTCGGTCGTCCCCGAGCGCACCGCGCTGCCGGGATCGGCCGGCCCGAGCAGGAGGCCGAGGTCAGAAGGGTTGATCGGCGCGGCCTCGACGCGCACGAGCACCTCGCCGGGCTTGAGCGGGGGGACCTCGACGCTGACGAGCGAGAGCTCGAGCGCGCCGTCCGGCTTGACGAGGGAGCGTAGCTGAAGGGACGTGGCTTCTTGAACGGTGGTCATGGACAGCTCCTGCTACAGGGATTCGGACAGCGTCAGTCGGGGACGTGGGCGGGAGAGCGGGTGTTCGGCCCGGGCGGCGGGTGGAGCCGCCTGCCCGTCACCGCCGCCATCACCCGCGCTTCGGCCACCAGGCGAGCGAACTCGCCCGGCAACAGCGCTTGCAGCGCGTCGCTCCGGGCCACGCTCGGATCGGGGTGGACCTCGACGGCGACCCCGTCGGCGCCCGCGGCGATCGAGGCGCGCGAGAGCGGCGGGATGATCCGCGCGATCCCCGCCGCGTGCGCCGGATCGACCAGGAGCGGAAGGTGGGTCCACTCGCGCATCAGCGGGAGCACCGTCAGATCCAGGGTGTTGCGCGTGGCCTTCTCGTAGGTCCGGATCCCGCGCTCGCAGAGCATGATCTCGCGGGCGCCGAAGGCCGCGAGGTACTCCGCGGCAAACAGCCACTCTTCCACCGTGGCGGCCAGGCCGCGCTTGAGCAGCACCGGGCGCCCCGAGGCGGCTACGGCCTTGAGCAGCGAGAAATTCTGCATGTTGCGCGCGCCGATCTGGAGACAGTCAATGTCGTGATCGAGGAAGGCCGGGAGATCGGCGGCGTCCATGATCTCGCTCACCACGGGCAGCCCCACCGCCTCGCCGGCGTCCTTGAGCTGACTCAGGCCCTCGACGCCGAAGCCCTGGAAGGCATAGGGGCTGGTGCGCGGCTTGTAAGCGCCGCCCCGGAGAATGTGGGCCCCCGCGTCGCGCACCGCGTGAGCGACCTCGAGCACCGCCTCGCGGCCCTCGACGCTGCACGGGCCGGCGATCACCACCACGTCGTCGCCGCCGACCCGCACGCTGCCGACGCGCGCGATGGTGGGCCGCTCGCGGAACGCGCGGTTGACGAGGACCAGATCGGGGATCTCGGATTTGACCCGCTCTTCAATCGCCGGATCGCGCTCCAGCTCGGTAAAAATGGCCGATTTGATCTTGCCGATCACCGCCAGGATCGGGCGCTCGCGCTCGGGGGATCGGACGGTGCGGTGGCCCTCGCGCTCGAGGCGCGCGCGCACTCCCTGCACCACGTCTTCGGGCGTCCCGCGGACGAAGCGGAGGATCATGACTGCTCTCCGGTCGTGGCCGCGTTCGCCGTCGCGCGATCGATCACCGCGAAGACCTCGCGCAGCAGCTCGGGCGCGCACGGGCCGTCGTGGCGACGGAGGAGATCGTCAATCGACGCGGCGCGCGCCGGATCGCCGACAGCGGTGCAGGCGAGCAGGCGAGCGCGCTCGTCGAGGAGCTGCAAGATGGCCCAGTCGAGGTGGCGGAGCTGGTTTTTCAGGGCCGGCGTCATGACGTCTCCAATCCTTTCGTGAGCTCGCGGGCGAAGTCTTCGGCCGCGCGCGCGGCGGCCAGCGCGTCGCCGCCCGACGCGGTGAAGGCGCGGTGAATGCGTGAGACCATGGCGCTGCCGACGATGGCGAGATCGGCGTGGCTCGCGACGGCGCGCACCTGCTCGGCCGTCGAGAGGCCGAAGCCGACCGCGACCGGGAGATCGCCCGCCGCGGCGCGCACGCGATCGAGGAAGCCGCGCTGCGTGGGATCGATGTCGACGCGCGCGCCGGTGACGCCGAGGCGGCCGATGGCGTAGAGGAACCCCCGGCTCAGCTTCACCGCGGCGGCGAGGCGCTCGTCTGCGGTGGTGGGCGCAGCGAAGAAAATCGCGGCGATTCCAGCCTTTTTCGCGGCAAGGGCCAGCGGCGCGCCCTCCTCGATCGGGAGATCGGCGACGAGCACGCCGTCGGCGCCGGCGACGGCGAGGGCCGCGCACGAGGCTTCCCAGCCGCGACGGAGCAGCGGGTTGGCGTAGCCCATGAGCACGATCGGGACCTCGCCCGCGGGCGTCTCGCGACGGAAGCGGGTGATCAGCTCGAGCGTGCGATCGAAGCTCGCGCCGGCCGCGAGGGCGCGCTCGGCCGCGGCCTGGAGCACCGGCCCGTCGGCGACCGGATCGCTGAACGGGAGCCCGAGCTCGACGCACGCGACACCCACGCGATCGAGCGCGCGGAGCACGGCGAGCGTGGTCTCCATCCCGCCGTCGCCCGCGGTGACGTACGGCGCGAGGCCGCAGCGCTTCTGCTCCCGGAGCGCGGAGAGCCTGGTTTGCAAGCGCGTGATCACTCCTCACCTCCGGTCCCGAGCAGGCCGAGCGCCGCGCGCAGGGTGTCGAGATCCTTGTCGCCGCGGCCCGAGATGTTGATGAGCACGCGCTTTCCGCGGAGCGTCTGCCGCTCTTTCAGCACCCACCCGACGGCGTGCGCGCTCTCGAGCGCCGGCAAGATCCCCTCGAATTTCGCCAGCGCCTGGAAGCCGCGGAGCGCCTCGACGTCGGTCGCGTAGGGGTAGGTCGCGCGCCCGCGATCGTGGAGCTCGGCGTGCTCGGGGCCGACCGCGGGGTAGTCGAGGCCGGCCGAGACGCTGTGGGTCTCGCGCACCTGACCGTCCGCATTTTGAAGCAGGTACGTGTACGCGCCGTGGAGCACGCCGGGCGATCCGCCGGCGAAGCGCGCCGCGTGGCGGCCGCCCTCGATGCCCTCGCCGCCGGCCTCGACGCCGACCAGCTCCACGTCGACATCGGTCGCGAAGCCGCGAAACAAGCCGATCGCGTTGCTCCCGCCGCCGACGCAGGCCACGGCGACGTCGGGGAGCGCGCCGCCCTGCGCCAGGATCTGCGCGCGCGCCTCGTGCCCGATCACCTGCTGAAACTCGGCGACGATCGACGGGAACGGGTGCGGCCCGAGCGCGCTCCCGAGGAGATAGTGGCTCTCGACCGGATCGGCGACCCAGGCGCGCATGGCCTCGTTGATCGCGTCTTTCAGCGTCTTTTGCCCGTGATGGACCTCGATCACCCGGGCGCCGAGCAGCTCCATGCGGAGCAAATTCGGTCGCTGTCGCGCCGCATCGACGGCGCCCATGTAGATCGTGCACTCGAGGCCGAGCAGCGCGCAGGCGGTGGCCGTGGCCACGCCGTGCTGCCCCGCGCCGGTCTCGGCGAGGATCCTGGTCTTGCCCATCCGCTTCGCGAGCAGCGCCTGCCCGAGCGTGTTGTTGAGCTTGTGCGCGCCGGTGTGGAGCAGGTCTTCACGCTTCAACCAGATCTCGGCGCCGAGCTCCGCCGAGAGCCTCCGCGCCGGCGTGAGCGGCGTCGGGCGCCCCGCGTAGTCGCGGAGCAGCGCGGTGAGCTCGCTCGTGAACTCGGGGTCCGCGCGGAAGGCGAGCCACGCGCGCTCGAGCGCTTCGAGGGGAGCCATCAGCGTCTCGGGGGCGAACACGCCGCCGAAGGCGCCGAAGCGGGTCGGTGCGGAAAGGCTCATGATCCGATCTCCTGCAGCGCGCCCAGGGCGGCGCGCACGAAGGCGGCGACGCGCATGGGATCCTTGATTCCAGGGCTGATTTCGAGGCGCGACGACGCGTCGACGCCCTGCGGCCGGACCGCGCGTACCCGATCGTCAACGTTGTTCTCGTCGAGGCCCCCCGCGAGCAAGCAGGGCGCGAGGCGAGCGAGGTGGGCCGCGCGCGCGACGTCGACGCCGAGGCCCGTCCCGCCCGGCGCCGAGGGGTGATCGAGCACGAACGCCGCCGCGATCCCCTTCCACGCGGCCATCTCCGCCTCGGCGCTCGCGTCGGCGCCCACGCGACGGAGCACAGGGAAATCAAAGCCTCGCCACGCTTCGGGGCGCTCGCTCCCGCAGAGCTGGACCACCGTCGCGCCGCTCGCGCGCATCCACGCCGCGGCGAAATCCGGATCGCGATCGACCAGCACCGCGACCGCAGGAACGCGGCCCGCGATGACCTCGATCAGCTCTCTCGCGCGCTCCCGCGTCACCGCGCGCGGCGACGCCGGGTACTCGACGAACCCGATCGCCGTGGCGCCCGCGGCGATCGCGGCGAGGAGATCTTCCGCGCGGGTGATCCCGCAGACCTTCACCCGCGGCACGGCAAATTCAGCCTTCACGCAGCGCCTTCTTCCATTCGCGCAGCGTCGCCTCGGGGTCGCCCGAGCGCATCAAGGCCTCGCCGACGAGCGCGGCGTCGGCGCCCGCGGCGCGGACGCGGCGGAGATCGCTCACGGTGCCGATCCCGCTCTCGGCGACGCGGACGAAGCGCGCCGGCACCTGCGGCATCAGCCGCTCGACCGTGGCGAGATCGATGACGAACGTGGTGAGATCGCGGGCGTTGATCCCGATCAGATCCGGCTCGACCGCGAGCGCGCGAGAGAGCTCTTCGTCGTCGTGAACCTCGATCAGGGCCGCGATTCCAAGCTCTTTCGCGACGGCGCGGAGCTCGCCGAGGCGCGGGCCTTCGAGGACGCACGCGAGGAGCAGCACGGCGTCGGCGCCCCAGAGCAGGCCCTCGATCACCATGCTCTCGTCGAGCAGGAAATCCTTGCGGAGCCGCGGTAATCCGGCCGGCGCGACCCGCTCGAGATCGGCCGGCGCGCCGCGAAAATGATCCTCTTCGGTGAGGACCGAGAGGGCCGCCGCGCCGCCGCGTGCGTAGCGCCGCGCTTGCTCCAGCGGATCGGCCGCGAGGGCGAGATCGCCCTTCGCAGGGGAGCGGCGCTTGATCTCGGCGATCACCTCGAGAGCGCCGGTCTTCAGCGCGCCGGTGAAGCGCGCGCGGCGCGCGGGATCGGGCACCGCGTCGCGCCGGAGCTCGGCGAGAGGCCGCTCGCGGCGGCGCGCGTCGAGGCGCGCCTGCACGCTGGCGAGGATCGGTTCGAGCCTGGTTCCTCGGGCTTTCACGAGATCTCCGCCGCGGTGCGGGCGGTGGCGATCCACCGCGCGAACGTGTCCCGCGCGCGCCCCGAGTCGAGCGCCTCGCGGGCCAGCGCGCAGCCCTCGCGCGCCGTGGTCGCGCGCGACGCGACCACCAGCGCGGCGCCCGCGTTGAGCACCACGGCGTCGAACAGCGGCCCGGCCTCGCCGCCGAGGACGCGATGGAGCAGCGCCAAATTGTGCTCGGCGTCGCCGCCCGCGAGCGCCGACGTGGGCGCGCTCGAGAGCCCGAGCGCCGCCGCGTGGAAGCCCTCCGAAGCGCCGGCTCCCGAGCTCCACACCTGATTCTCGCCGGCCAGGGTCAGCTCGTCCGCGCCGCCCGCGCCGTGCACCACGAACGCGCGATCGTGGCCGAGCGCCGCGAGCACCGCGGCGATGTCCCCGCCGCGGCGCGCGTCGCCGACTCCGACGAGCTGCGCGCGGACCCGGCCCGGGTTGCAGAGCGGGCCGAGGAAGTTGAAAATCGTCCTGATCCCGAGCGCTCTTCGCACCGGCGCCGCCGCGCGCAGCGACGGGTGGTACGCGGGCGCAAAGAGGAACGTGATCCCGACCTGCTCGAGGACCGAGAGCGCCGCGCGCGGCGAGAGCTCGAGCGGGAGGCCCGCGATTTCGAGCAGATCGGCGCTGCCCGAGCGCGACGAGATCGCGCGGTTGCCGTGCTTGATCACCCGCGCGCCGGCCGCCGCCGCGACGATCGCCGCGGCCGTCGAGAGGTTGAAGGTGGCGAGTCCATCGCCGCCGGTCCCACACGTGTCGATGGCGTCGGTGAACGGGTGATCGAAGGGGATCATCGCGGCGCGGAGCGCGTCGGCCGCGCCGGCGATCTCGGCCACGTCCTCGCCGCGCGTCGCCATCGAGGCGAGCAGCGCGCCGAGCTGGATCGGATCGGCGCCCGCCGAGAGGGCCTCGCCGAAGACCGACCGCGCCTCGTCACGCGAGAGCCGCGCGCCGCGGGCGCTCGCCTGCAAGGCCTCGGCGACGTTCATCGCCGCACCACGGCCTCGCCCGCGCGCTCGAGGAAGCGCGCGAGCAGCCGCTCGCCCTGCGGCGTGAGGATCGACTCCGGGTGAAATTGCACGCCGTAGCGCGGCAATTTCACGTGCTTCACCGCCATCACCAGGCCGTCGCCGGTCCACGCCGTGAGCGCGAGCTCGGCCGGGAGCGCGGTCCGCTTCGCCCGGAGCGAGTGATAACGCCCCGCGGGAAAGGGGTTCGGGAGATCGGCGAAGAGATCCGACTTGTCGTGGTGCACCAGCGACGGCTTGCCGTGGGTCGGGATGGGATCGATCTCCAGCTCGCCGCCGTAGCTCTCGACCAGGCCCTGGTGGCCGAGGCACACGCCGAGGAGCGGCATCGCGTCGGGCAGTCGTTTCAACAAATCCGGGCAAATTCCCGCGTTTTCCGGGCGTCCCGGGCCGGGGCTGAGCACGATGGCCGAGGGCTGCTTCCCGATCGCTTGCTCGACGGTGATCGCGTCGTTGCGCACCACCTCGACCTCGGCGCCGAGGCCGGCCATGGCCTGGTAGAGGTTCCAGGTGAACGAGTCGTAGTTGTCGATGAGGAGGATCATCGCGCGTCTCCCTTCGCGCCCTGGGCGCTGCGAAATGCGGGCGTTCCGGTGAGCTTGGCGGCCTCGAACAGCGCCTGCACTTTGTGCAGCGTCTCCTGGCGCTCGGCCTCGGCGTCGGAGCCGAAGACCACGCCCGCGCCGGCCTGCACGCTGACGACGCCGTCGCGCACGGCGAAGCTGCGGATGATCAGCGCGACGTCGAGGTTGCCCGCGCCGTCGAGGTAGCCGAACGCGCCGGAGTACGGGCCGCGCGTCTCGCGCTCGAGCGAGGCGATGATCTCCTGGGCGCGGACCTTCGGCGCGCCGGTCACGGTGCCCGCGGGGAACGAGGCCACGAGCGCGTCGAGCGCGTCTTTCCCGGCCGCGAGATCGCACTCCACGCGCGAGACCAGGTGCTGCACGCGGGCGAAGCGCTCGAGGGCGCGGTGCTCGCGCACGCGCACGGTACCGATGCGCGCCACGCGCCCGAGATCGTTGCGCGCGAGATCCACGAGCATGTCGTGCTCGGCGCACTCCTTGGCGTCGCCGATCAGCTCCTCGGCGAGGCGCTCGTCCTCGTCGGGCGTGGCGCCGCGCGGGCGCGTCCCGGCGATGGGTCGATTCTCGACCTTGCCCCCGCGCACGGCGACGAGGCGCTCGGGCGACGAGCCCACCAGCGTCAGGCCGTCGGCCTCGAAGAAGAACATGTGCGGCGAGGGGTTGGCGAGCCGGAGCACGCGGTAGAGCGTGAAGACATCGCCCGTGAATTTCTGCTCGAAGCGCTGCGAGGGGACGCCCTGGAAGATCTCGCCCTGCGCTACCGCCGCGCGCATCGCGTCGACCCACCCGCGGTACGCGGCGGGCTCGGTGCGGCCCTCGGGCTCGCCTTCGAGGATCAGATCGCCGGAGCCCTCGTGGCCGGCGAACGCGTCGCGCGCGATGGCGTCGATCCGCGCCTGCGCGGCCTCGAAATCGGCGGCTCCCCCCGGCGCCGCCGCCATGATGTAGAGCTTCTGCGAGGCGTGATCGATGGCCAGCACGTCGTCGTAGCGATCGAGCGTGGCGTCAGGCACGTTCCACGGATCGAGCTTCGCGCGCGGCACCCGCGGCTCGAGCTCGCTCGACCACTCGTAGGCGAAGAAGCCGACCCACCCACCGCAGAACGGCGGCAAATCGCGGGGCGGACGCGGCGCCGGCGCGAGGGCCAGCGCCTGCCGGAGGGCGTCGATCAAGGCCCCTTCGATCACCCGCTCTTCTCCCCCGGACCCCTTCACCGAGAGTCGATGTTGTCGCCCTTTGCCGCGAAATGAAGCGCTGGGGTCGACGCCCAGGAACGAATACCGCGCCAGGCGGGCCTCGCCCGGAGCGGACTCGAGCAGGCACACCCGGCGGCCCCGACCGCGGAGGGCGAGAAAGAGGCCCACCGGCGTCGCGAGATCGGCGGTGAACGTCGCCCAGGCGAGGCGATGGCGGGAGGCGTCGTCGGGCGTCGATCGGTGAAGAGGCGCGTACTCTGCGTTCATGAGGACCTCGCGGGAAAAACGAAAAGGGCCTCCGAAGTGTTTCGGAAGCCCTGGTGCTCGAC
>JBDTXR010000079.1:0-26136 GCA_040006075.1 Byssovorax sp.
GCGATCAGCTGGTCGCGCACGCCTGCCATCACCACGCGCTCTTCCTCGATCAGACGGTGTCCGACGCCCTCGGCGGCGAGGGCTGGGCCGTCCGCCGCCAGGCCGCATTCGAGTCCGCGCACGCGCTGATCGCCTCGTTTTGCAGCGATTTCGGCGTCACCGATCCGGTCGAGCGCCTCGAGCTCGCGTCCGAGCTCTTCACCGCGATGGGCCACGGTCGCCTCACCTTCGAAATCACGGCCGAGGGCGGCACCGTTCACGGCCACGGCCTCCACCACGGCGCGAGCTTCGTCGAAAAATACGGCCTGCTCCTGAAGAACCGCCGCCCGGTCGACGCGTTCACCGCAGGCTTCATTTCGGCTGCCGCGAGCCTCGCGTACCCCTCCGACTGGGGCACGCTCGAGGCCGACGAGACCACCTGCGTCGCGCAGCTCGCGGCGCGTCCGCCCGCGTGCATCTTCACGCTCACCCGCCGCCCCGAGCGCCCGCGCTTCGGCGCCGTCGTCACCCGCAGCCTCGTCGAGCAGCTCCTCATGACGAGCGGCGACGAGAACGATCCAATCCGCCGGAGCCTCCCCCCGCCGCTCAGCCCCGAAGGCGATCGCGCCTCCATCGATCTCGCGCGCCTCCTCCACAGCGCGCCTGTCGATCACGAGGGCATCACCCGCGTCTTCGGCGTCCGCCTCGCCCTCGTGCCCGTCAGCTACCTCGGGCAAATCACCTACGATACCGCCCACCTCATCGAGAAGCGCTCTCCCGAGCTCTTCCCGCTCGTCGGCGCCCTGGCGCGCGAGGCCGCCCAGACTGGCGCCTTCCACTTGCTCGGCGGGATCCTCGCCTCGGCCGCGTGGAAGACCGAGCACGGCCTCCTCCCGCCCGATCCCGAGATGCGCCTCGAAGCCCTGCTCGGCCTCACCCGCGCCCTCGGCTGGGGCGCCTACCAGGCCATGGAGTTCACCCCGGGCCGAACGCTGGTCCTCAGGGCCAAAGCCACCCACGAGAGCGCCTATTACGCCGTCCGTCACGGCACCACCGTACGAAGCCGCCTCTTCTTCCAGCAGGGGTTGGCCCTGGCGCTGATGCAGCTCTTGCACCGCGTGGACTTCGCCGCAGAAGAGCCGATTGCGAAGGGTGCTTACGACGCCCTGTTCAAGAGCGGAGCCCGCTTCCACGTGGAGGAGACGCGCTCGACCCTGAGCGGAGATCGGGTGTGCGAAGTGGTGGCCACGGCGATGGCGGAGCGGTAAATCGCCGGCAGAGAAGCAGAATTTTTTTGCGCAGGTGGGGGCGCCGGCGCCCGCCCGTCTTTCACAATTCCCATCCTGCCAGGGACAGAGGAATCGTTCCCGCTCCAGGATGCTCGTGGTAGAATCGCGCATGCCGTTCGAGCCCGACATCATCGTCACCAACCGCGACGCGCACGATCTCGCGCTCGTCGTCGACGTGAAGACGCAGCTCGCGGACGTCGTCGCCGCGGAGCAACAGCTCCGGCGCTACATGTTCGGGATGGGGTGTCCGGTGGGCATTCTCGTCACCCCGCGGACGCTCCGTCTCTACCGTGATCGGTACAAAGAGTACGGCGAAGACTCGGTGGAGCTCGTGGGCGAATTCCCGATCGAAACCCTGTTCGCCACCGCTGTCGCCGCCAGGCAGGGCTTCGATCTGGAGAATGCAGTTCAGAGCTGGCTCGAGCGCCTCGCCGATGGAGAGAAGCTGTCTGCGCTGCCCGAGCCGCTGCGGAGCGCGCTCCAGGCGCACGTGATTCCCGCTCTGGCGCGCGGCGAAATTCGCGCCGCGCGACCCCGCTGGCGACCCACGGGCACGTGATCGATGAAGCACGTCTTCGTCGAGACCAACTGGCTCTTCTGGTACGCCGCACCCGAGCACCGAAAGCTACGCGACGCCGTGAGACTCCTGGAGCGCGCGGAGGCCGGCGAGATGATGTTGCATCTCCCGGCCGTGTGCATGGCCGAGGCGCGGGCGACAATCCCGCGGCGGTTCAAGCAACGCTCGGAGAGCGCTGACACGCAAGCGATCAAGAAGTACCTCGGATGGGCGAAGCTCCACGGGCGCGTTGACAACGAGGAAGACGCCACGGTTCGTCGGGTCCTCGACCGCTTCGACTCCATGGTGCGCACCGAGCTCGATCGCCTGGACACCACGCTCTCTGGCACCCTTGCCGCGCTGCGATCGAACCCGGCTGTCGACGTCTTCGGCCTGGACGACGAGATGCTCGAGCGCGCGATCGACATCGGAGCGAGCGAGCTGGAGCTCGAACCGTATGATCAGGCGGTGCTCGCGGCCGTTCTCGTTCGCAGCTCGCGGCTCTGGAGCAGCGGTGAGACGGAGATCTCGTTCTGCGAGCTCGACAGCGATCTCCAGCCTTGGGACAAGCGCGGCAACGCGAAGCAGCCGCTCACCCGGATGTACAACGACGCCGGGATATGGGTGTATGGCGATTTCGAGCTGGCCGAGCCGCCGCCGGACTGGTGGCTTGCCCGCCTCGAAGAGAGCCCACCATGAGCCTCGCCTGGGTCACCGACATCCACCTGAACTTCCTCGACGCCCCGGCGATCGCCGCCTTCTGCGCGCGGATCGCGGCGACGGGCGCCGACGGCGTGATTGTCAGCGGCGACATCTCCGAGGCTCACCAGCTCGCGAATCACCTCGAGATGCTGGCGGCGCACCTCGCGCGCCCGGTGTACTTCGTGATTGGAAACCACGACGCCTACCGCGGCAGCATCGAGGGCACCAAAGCCCTCGCGGCGCGCACGGCCGCTTCGTCACCCTGGCTGCGCTACCTGCCGACGAGCGGCGTGATCGCGATCGACGGTGAAACGTGCCTCGTGGGCGTCGACGGCTGGGCCGATACCCGCCTTGGCGACTGGGCCGGCTCGCAGGTGAGCCTCAACGACTACGTGGTGATTGACGAGCTCCGAGGGCACACTCGGGCCCACCTCGCGACCACGTTGCAGGGGATCTCGGACGCCGAGACCGCGCTCGCTCGGACCCTGCTCCGCGACGCTCTGGGCCGGTTCCGGCGGATCGTCTTCGTCACGCATGTCCCGCCGTTCGAGGGCGCGGCGTGGCACGAGGGCCAGATCTCCGGCGCGGACTGGCTACCGCATTTCTCCAGCCGCTCGATGGGCGAGATGCTGCTCGCCGAGATCGACGCCCGAGCCGATCGCGAGCTGCTCGTGCTCTGCGGCCACACGCACGGCGCCGGCGTCTACCGACCACGCGCGAACATCGAGGTTCGCACCGGCGGCGCGGACTACGGAGCGCCCGAGATCCAGCTCCCCCTGATCACCTGACGCCCACCCCGCGCGGGTCGCCTTCGAAAGAAGCTCAAGCGAGCGCGCTCGGAAGGGAGGGCGCGCTCGCTGCAAGCCGGAGCCGGTGGTGGCTCAGCGAATCGAGGCGTCGAACTCTTCCCAGGAGATCTCGCCGTCGTGGTTCGTGTCGAGCTCCTTGATGATGCCGTCGACCCACGCGCCGCGGGTGAAGCCGTTGCCGACGCTGGCGTCGTTGAGGAGATCCTTGAGCTCGCTGGCGCCGATCCGACCGTTCTTGTCGTGGTCGTAGCTCTTGAACATCGTCTGCATGGATTCGCGGCTGCTGCTGCCCGTCTTCCTCAGGAGCAGGCCCTTGATCTTGTGCGTGAGCTCTTCTTTGTCGGAACTGGAAGCCATGATCGAGTCTCCTTGCACGAGCAATGGCGCAGTGCGGAGGATTCCGCGATGCTCACCGCAGGGCATCTCGCAGGAGACCACCTGGCTCTCGCCGCTGTCAACCCCGATCAGGGCGCGGCACGACGCCGTCGGCACTGGCCCGATGGTCAGCCTCGCGCGAGCCGGCTCGGTCCGCCCTGGCGGGATACCCGCTACGGGTGAACGGTCACCGTGACGCTCGCGCCGGCCTGCGGCTTCACGACGTGCAGCTCGCCGGGCGCGCGCTCGGTGGTGCAGCCGCCGCACTCCACCTTGTACCCGTTCGGATAGGCTCGCTCCGGGATCCGGATCACCGTGGGCGCGGCAATCTTCGGATCGGGCTTGTAGCTCAGGGTGAACGTGGTCGTCGTGGAGTCGAATCCATACGACACCGGAGATCCCGCGACGCGCTCCGGCCAGGGGCGCACCAGCGCGGCGAGCAGGGTCGTCTTCTCCATGCCGTCGGCGTCGAGGACACTGTAGCTCCCACCCTTGCTGTAGCTCCAGTACGTCGTCCCGGCGGCCACGGCGGCGAAGGCGGCGTACTCGGCATCCATGTAGTCGGTGATCCCGGGGGAGTCGCTCATCCCGCCATATTCGCCGATCCACAGGCCCGCGCCGAGCATCTGCGCCTCGCCCGCGAGATCGGTGGCGTTGGAGATCACCGCGGCGCGGTGGGCGGCGTCGAAGCCCATGCCCGACTCGGCGTCGCGATCGTACGAGTGCGGAGAGTACACCACATCCGGGTACGCGAACGGCGTCAGGCTCGTGGCGATACCGATGTTGCGGTTCGATCCGGGCTCGAGGAAGGCAATCCACTCGGGCCGCTCGCCGCGCACCGCCGCGACGACGTCGTTGTAGAGCGGCTGGAGCAGATCGGTCTCGAACGAGAAGAGCGAGTGGGAGCCCCAGTAAGGCTCGTTCATGGGATCGAAGCCGACGATCACGTCCTTGTAGCCGGAGAGGCGCTTGGCAACGCGGCGCCAGCCCTCGACGTACTGCGCGCGGAGGGCGTCGGTGCTCCAGAAGTGGTCCCAGCAGGCCGTGACCTCGGGGCTGACGCTGTTGAGGAACCACTTGGTGGGGTTGGGAACGAAGGTCTTGTACTTGGCCGCGTCGCACGACCAGAGCGGTGCGCCATCGCCGCCGCCGACCGCGAAGCCCTCGCCATAGACGTCTTGATGCATGTCGAGCACGACGAAGATCCCCGCCTTTCGCGCCCAGTCCATGCGCTTGGCCACCTCGTCGAGATAGGCGTCGTCGTAGACACCCTCCTTGGGCTCGACGGCGGCCCAGGTCATCACGAAGCGGACGACGTTCATCCCCCAGGCCTCCTTGACGCGCTGGTAGTCCGCGACGCCGTCGAAATCCAGATAAGGCGCCTGCTTCTGGCTGCCGAGGTTCATCCCGCGTAACAGCAGCGCGCGGCCTTCGGGATCGCGGAGGAAGCCGTCGGTGACGTGGTAGCCGGGCGGCGCGGGGGCCTTCGTGGGAGTCGGCGCAGGCGCATCGGCGCATCCAGCGCAGGCAGCCGCGAGCACGAGCGAGCAGGAGAGCGTGGGTCGAAGCATGGCGGTGCGAGCAGTGTCGCCGGGCTCGCCGCGCGCGTAAAGAGACGTCGTGAAGGGCCGCCGATCCCGCTTGCCTGATTGCGCTCGCGCGAAGGCGCCGGCATGGTCGGCGTGTGGACGACAAGAAAATCAAATCGATCGTCGAGCGCAAACAGGCCTTCGCGGAGCGGCAAATCGCGCGAGGCCTCGGCCTCTTCGCTGGCCAGGAGCCGCGGGGCACCGGCCCCGTGAACCGGCACGGGATGCCGCGCCTCCCCGTCGGCCAGCACGAGGTGACCAAGTGGCCGGTGCTCGATCTCGGCGACGATCCCGACGTCGATCAGGCCACCTGGCAGCTCGAAATCGACGGCCTGGTCGAGTCGCCACGGATCTACGGCTGGGACGACTTCCTCGCGCTGCCGCAGACCGACGACGTCTCCGATTTCCACTGCGTGACCTCGTGGAGCCGGATGGACAACCACTGGCGCGGTGTCCGCTTCGCCGATCTCGCCGCGCTGGTTCGCCCTCATTCCGAGGCGCGCCATGTCCTGATCACCGCCTACGACGTCGAGCCGGGCCTGGGGATCCCGTACACCACCAATCTCTCGCTCGACGAGGCGCTCCAGCCCGACGTGATGCTCGTTCACACCTGGGAAGGCGCGCCGCTCCCGCACGACCACGGCGGCCCGGTGCGGATGATCACGCCGCAGCTCTATGCCTGGAAGGGAGCTAAATGGATCAAGCGGATCACCTTCCTGAAGGAGGACAGTCGGGGGTTCTGGGAGCGTAACGGGTACTCGAACACGGCCTATCCGTGGTTCGACGATCGCTATAGCCGGTGAAGGCGGTGCACGCCTCGTTGATGGAGAGAGGCTGTCGTCAGGCGGCGCGACCCGCCTTGCGTGTCGTCTTCGTCTTTCGGGCGGCCGGCCGGGTCGACGTCTTGGCGCGCGGCTTCGTTGCTGCGGCCGATTTGCTCGGATAAACGGCCTCGATCCGCGCCAAATCTTCGGACGACAGCTCGCCGCCGTCGATGCGGTCGACGATGACGCGCACCCGGTAGACCTTCGAATCGAGTCCTTCAGGAGCCGGAGTGCCAATGACGAATGCGGACATATCTACCTCTCGAGGGCTCTTCGCCCCATGGTCACGTTCTTTTGATGAGTTTCCGCGCGAGCGCAGCTCGGACCCGTTCTTGAATAGCCGAGGCGTCGCCGTGGCCCAGGCGCTCCGCGAGCTGCGCCCATAGATCCAGCGGATAGACGCCTTTCATCCAGTTGCAGAGGCTGCATGCTGTTACCAGGTTCGATGCTTCGTCGGAGCCGCCGAAGTGGGCAGGGATGACGTGATCGATCGTGATGATGACGCTCCTCTTCGGACCGCCGGTGGCCCCGCAGTACACGCAGGCAAAGTCGTCGCGGAGCTGCACGGCGTCGCGCAGTAGGGCGGGCACCCCTGCACGACGCGCGGGCACTGAAGTCCCCTTTCTGCGCGTCGCCATGAGCGCGAGCATAGACGCATCGGCTGATGGACACCAGTCCCGCCCGCGCGCGGCTCTTCCCGGGGAGCCGAGTTTGTCCGCGGCACCTCGCGTCGATACGCGGGCCTTCCCGGCGCTGCCCGCGATCAGAGCCGTCGGCGTCGCGAGACCGAGCGGTGCGCGCTGCAACGCGATCGCCGCGCCGCCCGTGCCGAAGACGATCAGCGAGATCGCTGTGAGTACCGCCGCATGCGGCGCGGTTCATGTCGGCGCCGGGCTCGCTAGCCCGGCTTGTTCCCTCCGGCGCCTCGGCGGCCTTCTGCTTCTTCTTCGTGGTGAAGCGGTGGTCACAGTGTAGGATGGGCGCGTGAACGCCGGAACCGCCACCAAGAAGGGCTGGACGCCCGCGGAATACCTCGCCTGGGAGCGAGCCTCGCCGGAGAGGCACGAGTTCTTCGACGGCGACACCTTCGCGATAGCCGGCGCGACCTTCGAGCACACCAAGATCGTCGGCAACCTCGTGGGCGAGCTCCGGAGCGCTCTTCGCCATCGCCCGTGCGACGTCACGCCCTCGGACTTACGGGTGAAGGTGCCCGCGACAGGGCTTTACACGTACCCCGACGTCACCGTGCTCTGCGGCGATCCCGTGTTCGAGGACGACGTGCGGGACACCCTGTTCAACCCGACAGTGCTCATCGAGGTGCTCTCCGAGTCGAGCGAGGGCTACGATCGCGGAAAGAAGTTTCGCAACTACCGATCGATCGCGTCGTTCCGCGAGTATGTGCTCGTGGCCCAAGACATGATGTCTATCGAGCGGTACACCCGCGGAGACGACGGCGTGTGGTCCCTGCACGAGAGCGGCGCCGGCGAGCGGCTGGTGCTGGCGTCGATCGGCTGTGAAATTGCGGTCGACGAGATCTACTTGAAGGTGTTCCCGGCGGCGGGAATCGCCACGACTCCAGGCTGAGCGACCTCGCCCTCGCGGGCCCCGGGGGACCATGAGCACTCCTATCCATCTGTTCTTCTCCTACGCAGCCGAGGACGAGTCGCTCCGGATCGAGCTCGAAGCGCAGCTCGCCAATCTGAAGCGCCAGGGCCGCATCGTCGGCTTCGATCGGCGTATGATCGGCGCGGGCCAGGAAGTGAACGCCGTGCTCGGCGAGCGCTTCGAGCAAGCCCAGGTGATCTTGCTCCTGATCAGCCCTGATTTCATGGCCTCCGACTACTGCAACGACGTCGAGGTCAAGCGGGCCATGGAGCGCCACGAGCGCGGCGAGGCCCGGGTCGTCCCCGTCCTCGTTCGCCCTTGCGATTGGGTCGGCGCGCCCTTCGCAAAGCTTCGCGCCCTCCCTCGCAGCGGTAAGGCCGTGACGAGCTGGGACGACCGGGACGAGGCCTGGGTCGATGTGGTGGTGGGGATCCGCGCGGCGATCGAGGAGGTGCAGTGGACGCAGGAAAAGAGCCCATTTGAGGCCCACGACGAGCGCCCTCCACCCACATTGAGCCCGGGGGATCAGGCCTCCGCGCGTTTTCAAGAGGAGCAGCGCGCGCCGGCCCTGCGGATCCCGTCAAATCCCTACGATCCCTGGAATCCAGCCGTCCCACCGCTCTTCTCGGGGCGTTTTTCGCTCCTCCGCGATCTCACTGTGGCCTTCGGCGAGATGCGAAGTGTCTCCCTCGTGGGCCACTGGAGGATCGGCAAATCCTCGCTCCTGAGACGCTGTGAGCGCTGGGCGCAGGAGTCGGGTCGAGTCGTCCGCTGGGTGAGTGGAGAGGAGGGGAGCGGGCAATCGCCGGGCGCCTTCGTCCAGGCGATCACCGGCCTGGACACGCCGGCCGACGCCGATGGAGCCGCCGATGTCCTGGGCCGCTGGGCCGAAGCCCAGGGCCTCCCGAACCTGCCACCCCTGGTCCTGGTGGACGAGGTCGACGGCATGATCGCCCGCTTCGACGTGCGCTTCTTCGAGCGGATCCGGGGCCTCCTGGGGCACCATCGGCTGATCCTGGTGCTCGCATCGAGCAAAGACCTCGATGATCTCTACAAAGACGTGAGCAAGACCTCGCCCTTCTTCAACATCGTCGAGCGGCAACAGGTGGGTCTCTTGGAGCCCGAGGCAGTCGAGGCGATGATCGGCTGGGGGCGCGCGATTTTCGGCGAGAAGGGGGCAGATATGCTGCGGCAATGGGCGGGGCGACACCCGTTCTATCTCCAGCTCCTCGGAGGGTATCTGGCGCAGGCAATCCTGCGGGGAGACAGCCCCCATGGAGCACTAGAGCGCTTCCAGGATGAGGCCGAATCTCGTGTGAAGGCGCTCTGGCGCTCGCTGGAGGAGCGAGATCGGCAGGCGATCAAGGAGAGCGTGAAAGGGGGGATTGCGGCGACCCGGCGGAGCTTGCGGAAGCGAGGGCTGGTGACGGAGGGGGGGAAGCCGTTCGGAGAGGTGCTGGCGGCCTGGGTGCGGGAGGAAGCGTGAGCGAAGCACGGGTGGGGCTTCCGGGATACTGGGAGCTGCTCTGGATGCTGTTTATGCAACCGGTGGAGCTGCGTCGCCGGTTGAAAGCTTGTGGGCTTGAAAAGCCTGACGATTTCGCCTGGCGATTGTGGTGGGCCCCGGAATCACAGCGAACGACTAACCGCTCGTATTTGATACGGATGATGCTCCTTCTTTTGACGGCCACACCACTTACTGCGCTCATGGCAGCTGCGATAGCAAGTCGGGTCGGGATACCATTTGATGTTGCCGCCGTGGCTTCGATCGCGGCAGTCGGCGTTGCCGTCGGCACTGTGCTTGGGATGGGCGACGGTGCGGCTGTTGGCGTCGCTTTTGGCATGGCCTCTGGCATGTTTGGTTGCATTGCCGGTGACTCGACCTTTGGCGTGGCTCGTGGTGTCGCGGTCGGCATGGCACTTGGTGTAGCCATTGGCGTGGTCGGTCGCGCGTCCCGCGGGCGGCCCGCGGGGGTGGGACCTGGCCTTGGTGGGTGCCTGGGTGGTGCTGTGGTTGTTGGCATTATCGGCAATGTGGCTGCGGGCGTTGCTTTCGGCGTGGGTTCAATAATATCGATCTTCCGGTTGCAAATCTGCTTCATGGAAGCATTTGAATCTGTCGGCTTGTGGATAGCTGAGCGTCACCTTGCGGTTTCGACGCTGCGCTTGGTGCCTGTTCTTCACCATGAGCTAAGCTACCTTCCGCATCCCTTCTTATTGCGACATGTCCTTCTCGTCGCCGAGCGGGATCCCGCGCTCACTAATCGTGTTCTTGAGGCGTGCGCAATTGCTCCTGGCCAGCGCCGGACAGGTCAAGCTGCCCTCGCTCAGCTCCAGGCTCGCGAGCTGTCAAATTCAGCTCGAACTCACCGATTTACACGAGTTGTGGAACTTCGAGCTGACGAAGCCAACAATCAGGCTAGCTCAGGTCATTCCTGGCTCCCCGGAGTTGAAGGCGCCGCCCCAGCTCTCCTTGGCTTCCGGGACGTGGCCCGCTATCTGGCCGCAGCCGCCCAAGCAACTATTCCCCACCACCGAATCAAGCATATCGAAGGAGCCGACCAAGCGCTGGTTGCGCTCGGAAACCAGCTCCTCGCGGATAAGTCCGTCCTCGGGCGGGCTCTCTTGCCGATCCTACCCACATGGAAGAGCGTCGCGCTCGACATGCGCCAGAAGGCCGAGGCAGACGCGGACGGTTATGTCTCCAACCCTTTTCGCCCCGGCGACTCCCTCGATCCCGAGATAGGCCAAGAGGTCTTCCGAGGCCGAGACAAGGACGTAAGCCAGATCGAGCTCTTGCTCGCCGATCCGACGCAAAGCGGCTCAATCGCCCTCCTCGCCCCGCGCCGCGCCGGTAAAAGCTCTCTCCTGAAAATGCTCCCGGCCCTCCTCCCCGACGCGATCTGCATCTTCTTCGACCTCCAGGACAATCCCGTCGACTCCCCCGCCGGCTTCTTTCGAGAGCTTTACAAAACGGCCAAAGAGCAAGCCCGCCGCGACCACCGACTCACCCTCCCACCCTTTCCCGAAGGCACCCCCTTCGAGGCCGGAGCCGCCTGGTTCCGCGCCCTCGACGCCTTCGCCGAGAACCGCCGGATCCTCCTCTGCATCGACGAATTCGAGCGCCTCGAAACCCTCTTCCCCGGAGATAAGGCCGATCTCCTGAAGCTGATGGGCCTTTTCCGGGCCACCATCCAGCACCGCCGAAAGCTCCGTCTCCTGGTCTCCGGGGCCGCCCCGTTCGACGAGCTGGGCGATCTCTGGAACGACCACTTCATCAACGTTCAAGAGGTTCACCTCGATCTCCTCGATCAGCCGACCTCGCTGGATCTCCTGATGCGGCCCATCCCCGGCTTCCCCGAGGACGCCGTCCCTCTCGCGATCGCCGAGGCCATCTATGCTCGGACCGGAGGCCAACCGTTCCTCCTCCAGGCCTATGGATCGGCCTTGATCTCCCGGATCAACGAAGGCGAGCGCGAGCCCCGCACGGCCACGATGGACGACCTCGCCGCCGTCGAGGAGACCGTGCTCAGCCGCTGGAAGCCCTATTTCGCCGATACCATCAAATCAGCGCCCGCCGCCGCTCGAAAGGCACTCTCCGCGCTGGCCGCCGGCAAGGAGCCCGCGCTCGGCACCAGGACGCGCCGCTGGCTCGAGCGACGGTGCTTGATCACCAAGGACAATCAGCTGCGGATCCCGGTGCTCGGTGCCTGGATCCGCGCGGAGCTCGACGAGTAGCGTCGATGAGCACCAGAAAATCCCGGTGTTTGGCGCTGGCATCGGGCCGAGCTCGCGAAGATCAGCGAGATGCTGCCGCTCGCAGCTTCTCTCCCCCGCGTCCCGGCCGCATGGTAGAATTCTCCGAGTCGAGCCGAGTCGATCGCCGCACTGCCTGGACTGACGGAAAAATGCTGAACACCGATTCATCCGCTGCGAAACCCTTCCTCACTCCCGTGCCGTCGAAGAGGGGCCTCGATCGCCTCCGCATCGTCCCGGTCGACGCGGCCCCGACGAGCTTCGCCGAAGCGTTGACGTCCGAGGAGGCGGTCGCTCGGCTGACCGCCGCCGGCCTCGCCTGCGCGGCAGCGACTGGGCCGCGCCTTCACATTCTCGGGGGCGCGCGCGGCTTCGTCGAGCGCGACGTCCCGGGCTATAGCGGCCCCTTCGCAATCCTTGCCGAGCCCGGGAGCGGGTTCATCGTGATGGTGGCCGGAGCGCGCGGGACACACGATGAGGAGGCTCTGGTCGATACCCTGGCGCAAGCGGTAGACACGGTTCTGCGTATCTATCGCAGCCGTGGCGCGATCCCCGCGGCGGAGGTGCGTCGTTGAATGGTTCCACGCAGAGGGCGCGGCCCGATCCACGGAGCAGTCGCGGACTCGATTAAGCTGTGTACCTGCATCTTGCGCCATCCTCGAGCATGGTCCGGCAGGAGCTGCCGATGTCTTGCGGCGCCGCCTGCGCACGCCAGCTCCTGCTCGACGCCGGGATCGACGTTCCCGAGGCGACGATCCGCGAGCGAGCTGGTTTCCATCCAGAGCTCGGCATCCTGCTCGACTCTCTCGAAGAGGTCCTCAATGAGCTTCATTCGGGGGCACTCTACAAGGCAGGAGCAGTGTTACCCGAGGGGCTTCCGCAGCTCGGCCGCGTCGTCCCGTTCATCGCTCTCCTCAGGACACCGTCGCGGCACATCGTCATCGTGGACCAGATCACCGCGAGCAACGTCACCCTCCGTGATCCGGGGGGCACACCGGGGGGACCAGGGATTGGCGCGTGCGGCCTCATGGACAAGGAGATGTTCGTCGAGCGCTGGACGCGTGCGTACAACGGGGTGCTCTTTCGACGCGAGTGACGCCGCCGGCCGCGCGTCGCAAAGTCATCGAGGAATCCATGGATATTGCCGATAAAATTGAATTCATCCAGTCGACCATCGAGCCCATGGCATGGCACACCCACCCCCATATCGCCGGTGTGGTCGCCATGCAAGACGCGCAAACGGGCTGGCACGTCGGCTCTGCTCTCCGCCTGTCGCTCGCGGGTCGCCGTTGCTTTGTCACGGCTGCTCACGTGATGAAGGCGGCGCGTGAGCATGCGCCCTTCGGCGTCACGGCGGTCCGGGGCCAGATCCCGTACACCTTGCAGGGTCCGCCGGACCGCGTCGACGACGTCATGAACATCGCATCGTATTTCCTCCCCGACAATTATCCCGATGAAGGGCTCTCGTTCTGGCCCTCCGAGCGCATCGACACGACGGGGGAGAAGCTCTCGTCGGACTACCTGTTTGTTCACGGCTTCCCAGGCGCCCTGGCGCAATTCAGCGCGCCGGCTGGCAGTCTCCTCAAGAGGTCGTTGCCCTATGGCGTGATGCTCCGCGACGACGACCTACCGAATGACATGGCGCCGTGCGAGTTTGCGATGGACTTTGATCCCGCAAATATGGTCAGCGCCGACGCGGCAGGAGTGCAATCATTCGCTCCGTACGGGCTCTCTGGCAGTCCGGTATGGCGGATCGGCGCGAGTGGTCTGAAGGCGAACGCCTGGATGCCAGAGCTGAGTATGCTCGTTGGCTTTGTAACGGCATGGCAGGAAGACAAGAAGTTGCTCCGGGCGATCTTGGCGGGCCCGGTGCTCGAAATGCTGCGACGCGGATAAATGCTAAGGGCCCTCGATCAGGGCCCATCCCACAAATACGAATTGAGCCCCACCGTCAACCCGAGCTGCACTTGCCCCTCGCTCCGGCTCGTCCAGTGCCATCGATAAATCGCCCGGCTGTCCGCCAGCAGCCGTAACCCCGGCACCATCTCGATACCCGCAGTGACCACGCCAAACGGCGAGAACAGCCCGAACCCGCCACTCCCGCCGATTCGATCGTACACCACGAAATCGACACCCAGGCCCAGCGTGAAGAACAGCTTCGGTGCCTTGGGCCCGCTGAACGGCCCGCCGCGCGCTCCGGCGAACAAGGTGATCGGGATCGCGCCCCCACCGGCGGTCGCGCCCTCGGTGCCCCAGCCTTCGAGCCCGGCGAGAAATCCAATGATGGTGTTGTTGCGGACCTCGAAATACTCGGTCTCGAAGCGGCCGTAGAAGCCTGGATTCAAGGTCTGCGTGAACGTCCGACCGAAGGTGAGGCGAGGGCCGGCGCCGTCGGAGAAGCCTCGTTCGACCGGAGGAGCGGGAGGAGCGGACGGAGGCTCGGGCGCTGGCACGGTGAGCGGCAATGGTGGACCGGCGACCTGGAGCTGCGGAGGGTCGCCAGCCGCCGCGCGCGAGGAGAACGTCGCGGTGGCAACGAGCGCCATCAGAGCCGAGATTTCACGAGCGGAGCGCGCCACGTGCTCAGTGTAGATCAGACACCGCGGGCCGGGGGATCGTTCGTTCGGCAGCGACGGTCTTGACGCCGCGCCGCGCTCACGACACCCTGTCGCTTCGCTCGCGCGAGCGAGAAAGGACGGATCGCCATGACTGTGCAACCCATCTCCCGTCAGTGCTCACTCCCCGTCCTCGCCGCCGCAAGCTCGCGCCGCTGACGCTTTTCCACGCTCCACCCGGGGCGTGATCAAAGCTCGCGACGCGTGGCCAGCGCGCCGATCCCGCATTTGCGGCGATCGCGCGCTCGCGTTCGAGCGGCCTCTGGACGGGCTCCGCCTCGGTCTTGCCGAGGTTCCGTCATTGCTCTGGAGCTCGTACCTCATCATGACTCACGTCCTCGATTCTCGTGATCTCGTCTCGCTCGCTCGGCTCGGCTGGAGCCCTTTCTTCGAACAGCAACGCGCTGCGCTCGCCGAGGTGGTCGAGCCGGCGCGCGTCGTCGGCGGCGGCAATGGCATCCATCAGCTGCTCGGCGCGCGCGGGCCGCAGCGCGCCACGGTCAGTGGCCGCCTTCTTCACCTCGCCGAGGGGGCCTCGACGCTCCCGACCGTGGGGGACTGGGTCGGGCTTCTTCCGGGGGACGGCGGGCGGATCGTGCATCGATTCGACCGGCGAACGTGCCTTGTCCGCAGGCAGGTTGGCCGGCGGGTAGAGGCTCAGGTGCTCGCGGCCAACGTCGATGCGGTCCTGATCGTCAGCTCGCTCAACGGGGATTTCAACGCGCGTCGCCTCGAACGGTATCTGGCGACTGTCCTGGAGAGCGGGGCCCGGCCGGTCTTCGTCCTCAACAAGGCCGATCTCTGCGACTCCACCGCTCCGTTTCTCGACGCGGTGCGGACAATCGCGCCGACCGCGCCGGTCGCCCTCGTCAGCGCGCTCGAAGGACGTGGGCTGGGCGAGCTCCGCGCCCACGTTGGCGCGGGCGAAACCGCGGCGCTGGTGGGCTCCTCGGGGGTTGGCAAATCCACGATTGCCAATCGACTGCTCGGCGCCGCGGCGCTGCGCGAAGGGGAGATCCGCGAGCGCGACGATCGCGGCCGCCACACCACGACGCACCGCGAGCTCTTCGTGCTCCCCGGCGAAGGGCTGCTCGTCGACACTCCCGGTCTGCGCGAGCTCGAGCTCTGGAGCGTGGGTGACGACGGGCCCGCCGGGTTCGACGATATCCACGCTCTCGCGGGATCGTGCCGATTCCGTGACTGCGCGCACGCCGGTGAGCCGGGGTGCGCCGTCGAGCAGGCGCTAGAAGAAGGGGCGCTCGACGACGCCCGGGTCGAGGGCTTTCACAAGCTCGAAGCGGAGGCGCGAAACCTCCGAGAGCGGCAAGACGCCCGTGGCCGCGCCGAGGCCAAGCGCGCCATCAAGGCCCGTACGCGCGCGATGCGACAGCACCCGAAGGCCTGAGCCCCGGCTGGGCGGCGCATGGATCCGCGAAGATCCATGCGCCCTGGATCCCGAGCGCCGCGCGTCGTCATTTCCAGGCCAGATCGCGGGATAACCGCGCGGGCACGACCCTTGATACACGGGGCTCGTACCGCTCGGGAGGCCCTCATGCTCGCTCGCTCCTCGCTCCGCTTCGCCCTCTTGCTCGCCCTCGCCGGCGCCGCCTCGTCCGGCGCGATCGGCTGCGCTGCGGCCCCGATCGACGACGTCCCCGCGAGCGCAGACGAGGAGTCGGGCGCCGAGGCCGACGCCATCTCGGTGCCGATCTTCCTGCGCTCCGATCAGGTGAGCTTCGGCCGCGCGCCGTCGAATACCCACGATGCCTCCAAGAGCGTGACCGCCGATTTCTCGGGCGCCGAGGCCTCCGCCAAGGAGATCATCACCTGGCTCGACAAGCACCCGGAGAACAAGAACCCCATCTACCTGGGCTGCATCCACTCCTGGGTCTACGATACCAGCCACACCTACCGCACCGACGTTCACACCCTCATCAGCCGGGTGCGCGCGGCGACCAAGCTCCCGCTCCTGATCTACTTCGAGGAGGAGAACGCGTCGCACTCGCCGCACGCGGTCTCCACGGCCAACGGCCACTCGCTGGGCACGCTCGCCAAGCAAACGACCTTGCTCTGCGCGACCTACGCCAACGGGCAAGACAGCCACGACGAGGTCATCGCCAAGGTCATGCACTTTCGCTCGTGGTATCACGACAAGCTCGGTATCCCCATGACCTCGTTGATGATCGACGTCGACACCTCGCAGACGCCCGTCGGCTTCTACTATGGTAGCCGGGGCGATCTGGCCGGCTTCAACCAGGCCATCGGCTGGACGCTGCGATCGGCCTACGCCCATGGGTTCGCCGGGTTCCACACCTACGGGAACGTCGGCGGGAACTTCGGTACGCTCCGCGCGGCCGACTCGACCTATACGGCCCTTGGCAAGGCCTGGCACGATCTGGTGGTCGCCCACCCGAAGCAGAAGTTCGCCGGCCTCTGATCAGGCCTCGTGGCGGGGCGATCACTGCGCCAGGTTGACGATGTGAACCACGCTGACGAAGGTGCAGACGCTCGCGACGATCACCAGGGCGTGAAAGACCTCGTGATAGCCAAAGACGCGCGGGATGGGGTCAGGGCGCTTCCGCGCGTAGACCACGGCGCCGACCGAGTAGATCAGGCCTCCCGCGACCAGGAGCCAGGTGGAGAGAGGGCCCATGATCGGGGCGAGCCGCACCACGTCGCCGACCGCCGCCCAGCCGAGCAGGCAGCAGAGCGCGGCGGTGATCCACTTGGGAGCGTGCGGCCAGAGCATGGATTTGCCGACGCCGAGCGCCGCGCCAATCCACACGATCCAGAGGGGTCGATAGTGCAGGCTCGGATCGTCGAGCAGCGCAAAGAGCGGAGTGTAGGTGCCCGCGATCAGGAGAAAGATCGCCGAGTGGTCTAGCCGGCGCATGATCTGGCGCTTCTCCGGCGTCCAGTGCGGCCGGTGGTACAGCGCGCTGATGCCAAACAGGGCCGTGAGCGAGGCCCCGTAGACGCCGCACGAAAGGGCGACGCGGGCGCTCTTCGCGTGCCACACCAGCGCGGCAGTCGCGAGGATCGCCGCGAAGAAGGCGATCTGGTGCGACACGCCGCGCAGCGTGGGCTTCGGTGGCTTGCTCGGCGACGCGGGCGAGGCCGCGGTCACTACGCCTTCTGGCGGCGACGACGCGCCAGCGCCGCGAGCGCAAAGAGGCCTGCAACGCCGGTGAGCGCCGAGCTCGACTGGCCCGCTCCGGAGACGGCGCACCCCGACGACTCGTTGGTCGAGCCGCTGGTGGACGTGGATCCGCCGGCGCCCGCCGCTCCGCCGGCGCCGCCGGTGGTCGTGGTCCCGGCTCCCGCCGAGGTGCTGGTGGCGCTCGTCTCACCCGCGCTCCCCGTCCCCGTGGACGTGGGCCCGCCGGACGTCGTCGACGACATCGACCCGGAGATCGAGATATTCGCGCAGTGGTGGTAATAGCAGCCACCCGGGTTGTTGAGCGGGTGGTTGGACATGAACTCGAGCACTTGCAGCGTGCAGTGATCGCAGGTGACGTCCGGAGGGAGCGTGACGGTGATGGTCTGCGGGCCGTTGAACGGGGCCTTGTGCTCGAACACCCCGTCGGCGAGGACCGGGAACTTGGGATTGGCATCCACCGGGGCGGTGCCACACGGGGTGCTGGGGCCTGGGGTGACGATCGGCTCGACCGGGATGTCGCCGGGGCCGTTCTTGCCGATCGAGATCCGGTAATGGCCGGGGTGGTAGATCTTCTCGTCGACCGTGATGGTGATGGTCTGACCCGCCTGATATGCGGTGACCATGCCGGTCGGCGTGCCGCTCCCGTCGTCGCCGCAGGGCGCCATCTTCTGGGGCGAGCCCAGGCCGTCCTGCACCATCGTTGCAGCCGGCGCTTGCAGCACGAAATGGGCATTCGCCGGGGCGGGCGCACCGACGCCAATCGCGACCGCGACGAGCCCACCCGCGAGCAGGCGGGGAAGCGCGCTGCGTTTGGAATCAAGAACAAGCATCGGGATAACCTCCAAGGGCGCAGCCTAGAACACCCGAGTGGCTGGATCACGGAAAATCCGTCCCGTCTCAAGCCGGCTTGAAATCCTTCCACGCAGCCCGCGCCTTCGCGGCGCTGTTCTCGGTCGCGGCGCGTTTGAAGCGGCCTTTCACGTAGAATCCGCCCAGCTCGACGATGCCCATCTCGTCGCCGGGCTCGAGCGCGAAGAATCGTGTGGTGGGTCCGCTGGTGGTGAGGACGCCGACGCGCCGCCACCCTGGCGCGATGTTTCCAGCGTGGATGTGGCCGGACTCGCGCTCGACCTCGGCGGCCGGGTATTTCAGCTTGAGCGACTCGCCGTGGCCGTCCGCGCCCATGCGGATGTCCAGCCGCTCACCGCCCCTGGCCTTCGTCGTCGGTCCGTAGTTGGAGGCCTTGTAGGCAGCGAGGCTGTCGGGGTGGATGAACCAGGCCGCGCCCTTCTTCCAGCCGGCCAATCGGTAGGAGTCGATCGCTTGCCGGACCGCGGTCGAGCCCAGGCCCAGCGCCTCTGCGGCCTCGTCGAGAGTGACGGTGTAGGGCGCCCCCGCGGTGGCGAGATCGATGGCGCCGAGCTGGGCTTGCTTGCGGGCGAGGAGATCGGTCATCGCGCGATAGAAGGGGCTCTCGAGGCCGGCGCGGGTGAGGGTGCCACTCCCCGGCATCAGGTTCCGGTCCATCAAGGGATTGTCAGCGTGGTAGACGAGGGCCAGCAGCGCCTCGTGGCTCACCGCAGGATCGGCGGCGGCGCGCTGCAGCCGCTCCCAGTAAGCGCCGAGCTCGGCCGTCGGATCCGGGAGAGAGAGCTCGCGCCCGCTCAGGGTCGTCCATCGCATGCGCTCGCCGTACTACGGATGAGCACACCGAGAAACCCTCTCTGCGCAGGAGCGCGGGCGCCCGCGGCCTCCCGCGTGACATCCAAGCGGTGTCCGTGGTCGATTTCCCCGCTCCATCGGGCCTCGCGCTGCTCGCGCCGAGCGCCGCCGCGGCGCGCGTCCCGTCGCCGTTGATCGAGGCCGAATCGAGCTCGTCGCCGCGTCGCGCCCGCGGGCGGGCACGATCGACATCGGCGCGCTCGATCACACCGGCCCCGGCGCGACGACGTCCGGGGGAAAATCCGGACCGCGGACCCGAGCCCGAGCCGCCGCGGCCGGGCCACCCGCCGCCGACGCCGCCCCCGTCTTCCCCGCGGTTCCCGCGGATCGGGCGCGTCGCGTGCGGCTGCGACGAGCGCGACGCGCCGGACATTGACCGCCCCGGCGCGCCGCAGTAACGATGATGTCCGCGCGGAGAGCGGCCATCCTATGTTCGCACTGGTCGGAATCCTCGGGCTCATGGTCTCCATTTACATGAGGCCCTACGAGTGGAACTCGGACCTCTCGAACCTGCCGTTCCTGCAGGTGTGCTGCGCCCTCGCCCTCATGGGCCTGGTGATCGACATCGGGACGCGGCGCACGCGGTTCATCAGCAACCCGATGACGCCGTTCTGCGTCTTCCTCGCCTTCTGGTGCGTGATCACGCTGGGCATCGCCGCGCCGGATCTGGTGGCGCAGAGGTGGTCACCAATCTTCATCTCTCTGCTGCTCTTCCTCCTCATTTCGCACGGTATCCAGACGGTCCAGGCGTTCACCCGGCTCTTGCTCACCATCTTCGCGCTTGGCCTCTTCGTCGCGTTCATCGGCGCCGAGCAGGGCACCCGCGAGTTCGGCTGTCACATCGTCCCGCCCGAAAACGACCACCGCCGTCCCTTCTTCGACGGGCGCAGCTGCGAGCCGATCGACGACATGCCGCAAGAAGACGCCGTCTCCCTCTGCTACTCCCAGCCCGGCGCCAAGAGCGTCGGTTATCACTGCGAGAAGCCCGGCTTCTTCAACACCTCCTCGATCGAGGGGCGCGTCCGCTACCTCGGCGTGCTCACCGATCCCAACGAGCTGGCGCTGGCCACGTCCCTCGCGCTGCCGATCGCGTTTGCCTTCTTCGAGATGAGACGATCGGGCACGCGCCTGATGTTGCTCCTCTTCGGCGTGGGGCTGGTCGCGCTCGAGGTCGTGTACACGAAATCGCGCGGAGGACAGATTGTCTTCGCCGTGGTCCTGGGCTCCTATTTCGTGAGAAAATACGGGATCAAGCGCGGCGCGATCATCGCCGGGATCATGGCCGTCCCCCTGATCGTGCTCGGCGGCCGCTCCGGCGACTCGGCCGATCAATCCGCGATCGACCGGCTCACGGCGGCCGGCGCCGCGATTCACCTCCTGATGTGGTATCCAATCCAGGGGGCCGGCTACACCCAGTTCACGGAGCACCACCCGCTCACCGCGCACAATGCCTATCTGCTCTCGGCGGGCGAGCTCGGGCTGCCCGGCCTGCTCGCCTTCGTCAGCATCGTGTATCTGTGCCTCAAGACGACGGTGACGGTGTTGCGCTACGAGTTCGCCGACGACGACGTCGAGGGCGCCAAGATAAAATCCCTGGCGATGGCGATGCTGGCCATCTTCGCCGGCATCGGCATCGGCATCTTCCTGCTCTCGTGGACGTACCACTTCATCCTGTGGATCCACTTCGGCCTGGCCGGCGCGCTCTGCGCGGTGATGAAGAACAACTATCCAGACTTCGAGGTGCGGTTCAGCCTGAAGGAGTTCTTCGCCATCTCCGTCGCCTGGATGGGCCTCCTCGCCGCGTTCGCGGCCCACATCTATCGCAAGGGCTGCTGGTGACCGCCGCGCTCGCCGAGGCGGCGGTCGGCTATCGCCCCAGGCCCAGGAACATGACCATGGGAGTCTTGAGGATCACCTTGAGCTCGGTTCGGAGGAACGCGGGTAAGCTCTCGAGCGAGGCAGCATAGGCCAGGTCGAAGAGGAGCTTCATCCGCATGTCGTCGGCCTCGGCGCCCTCGGCCTCTTCGAGCTCGAAGGGGTTGGTGAGCGTCGCGGCGAAGGCGGCAATCTCGCTGTTCTCGGGCGCCTTGCCCGAGTAACCAAGGGAGATCTGCGCGAGCCCGGTGATCCCAGGCTTGATGTCGCGCATCCGCTCCTCGAAGAAGGGAATCGCCAGCGCGAGGTTCACGAGGAGCTCGGGGCGCTCGGGGCGCGGGCCGACGAGGCTCATCTCGCCAACCAGCACGTTCCAGAGCTGCGGGAGCTCATCGAGCCTGGTCTTGCGCAAGAATTTCCCGACCCGGGTGACCCGCGGGTCGTTTTCCTGCGCCAGGATCGCTCCAGTGAGCTTCTCCGCGTCGACGCGCATGGAACGAAATTTGCGCATATCGAACTCGCGGAATTGCGGTCGAGGGATGCCATCGACGACTTCGAGCCCCTTCAGCATCCCGGCCCGACGCTGCTTGTAAAAAATTGGCCCTGGGGACTCGGCGTAAATGGCTGCGCCGATCAATGGATAGAGCGGGAGCGTCAACGCGAGACCGAGGCCCGAGGCCAGGAGGTCGATGGCGCGCTTGGTCACACGAACGCCGGGGGTCACGGTATCGTTGTAGCTCATTTCTTTCGAACCGTGGTAACCTTGCCGCCAGGAGGTAAGCGTGATTCTGCTGCGCGTTCCCGGGACGCTCGAGTATCGAAACCTCGCGTTACGTGCCGTGTCCGAGGCATGCCGGATCGCTCAGCACGACGAGTGGGAAGGGGCATCCCTCGAAGCGCAGACGGTGTCGGCGCTGGGCGAGGCCTTCAACAACATCGCGATCCACAGCTACGCCGGTCGCCCTCCCGGCGACGTCACGGTGGAGATCAGCTGGACTCGCGACGAAATCGTGATGCAAATTACCGACGAAGGCCTCAGCTTCGATCCGGAGCTGGTCGAGCTGCCGGATCTGGACGCGCTGCCGGAGGGAGGCATGGGCCTCTTCATCATTCGGTCGTTCATGGACGAGGTCGATTATCAGGCGGGCCCGCCGAACGTGCTCCGGCTCGTGAAGCGCCGGACCACCCGGGCGGAAGGCGAAATGGCACCCATGTCGAGGCGATCGAACCCGCTCGCAGGGTCGGGTACCCGCGGCTCGTCGTCGGGCGGTTCCGGATCGACCGCGCGTGGCCCCGCGGGCCCGGATCGAGGTTCGGAGTCCGCGCGCAGCGGTTGGCGGTTGGTGGCGGTGGACGGTGGCGCGGCGACGAGCTTGCGCAAGACGGGGAGCGCAGGGCAAAAATGAAACATTCGCGAACGGACAACGGCGGCGAGACGGTGCTCACAATCGAGGGGACGCTCGACGCCGTGACCGCCCCGGAGCTCCGATCGGTCGTCGACGATCTCGTCAACGAGAGCCGCAAAGAAGTCACGCTCGACCTCGCGTCGCTGCGGTTGATCGACAGCTCCGGCGTCGGCGTCATCGTCTCGCTGTTCAAGCGGGTGCGCGCGAACGGCGGCCAGGTCCGCATCACCGGCCTGCGCGATCAGCCGCGCGCCATCTTCCGGCTGCTGCGGCTCGACCGCGTCTTCCCTGTGTAAATGAGTTTCATCGCGTCCGCGTGAGCAATGCCACGATGGCGCTATGGATGGAAATGTAGGCAGTGGGTCGTCGGGGGTGGCGCGCTCTGCGGCACCCATCTACGATGAGACGCTGCCGCTTCTTCTCCGGGCGTTGAGCTCACCGGCGGCGCGATGCCATTGAAGGCAGATGGTCATTCACCGATAGAAGCACAGACGCCGCGATGGACAAGAAGACGAACCTGACGAACCCGGTAGTGACCGCCGTCACGCGCGCCGACGCCGCGGGTGGGGCCAAGAAGGCGGGCGCTGCGGCCGCAGCTCAGCCGGCCGCGCCGGGGTTGCCGAATTTCGCGGTGCTCGCGCGACGAATCTTTGGCAACTGGCCGCTCATCGTCTTCGCTCTGGCGGTCGGCGCGCCGATCAGCCTCAAGGTGATCAAGGTCAAGCCCCCGGTGTTCAAGTCGGAGGGGACGATCATCTTCCGCGGCGGCGTCAACGGCGATCCCACGATCGACACGCTGAAGCAGCTCGCGAACCGCGTGAAGGAGTCCTCGATCGCCAGCACGACGCTGAAGCGCGTGATCGACGATCTTCACCTCTCGAAGCGCGCCACCGAGACCGGCGACTACGAGGCCGTGATCGCCACGCTGCGACCGCGCATCGACACCAAGCCGAAGACCCCGGACACGTTCGTCATCACCTTCGACGCGGCCACGCCCGACGACGCGCAAGTGTTCACGCAGCGGCTCTGCGAAGTGATGATGGACGAGAACACCAAGAGCCGGCAAGACCGCGCCAAGGACTCGATCGACTTCCTGGAGGCCGAGAAGAAGCGCGCGGAAGACGATCTCGGGAAGGCCGAGAAAGCCCGGACGCTCTTCATGACGCAGCACCCGGATTTCGCGACCGACGGCAAGGATGGGACGACGATCCGCGCCGAGCAGAAGGCCAGCGCGAATCAGCGGAAGAAGGCGGCGGGGAACGCGGCGCGCGTGCGCAAGGCCGCGGGCGCCGCGAGAGCACCCGCGGGGCCGGCAAACGGCTTCGGTCCTGCGGCTCCGGCCGCCGCGCGCGCGCCCGCTGTCGATCCCGTGCTCGTGGCCGCGCGCAACCAGGCTCGCGGCGAGGTCGCCGCAGCGAAGAAGCAGCTCGCCGACAAGTCGGTGAGCCTCACCGAGCAGCACCCCGACGTGCGCGCAGCGGCGGCCCGCCTCGCCGCCGCCGAGGCCGCGCTCGAGCAGGCCGAAGCGGCCGTCGCTGCGGCGCAGCCCAGCGATCCCGATCCCGCGCCCGCAGCCGTCGCGGCCACGGGCGTCGATCCGTACGAAGAGCCTTCCGCCGCGCCAAAGGCCGGCGTCGCGCCCGTCGCCGCCGCCGATCCCAACGCCGAGAAGCCGAAGCCCAAGTCGCGGCTGCTCAACGAAGACGGCGAGCCGATCGTGGTCGAGATCGAGGCCGAGTGGTCGCGGATCAACCGCGACGTCGGCGAGGCCAGGTCGCACGCCATGCAGCTCGAGACGCGGCTCTTCCAGGCCGAGATCGCCGCGAACTCCGAGGTGAGCGGCTACGGCTCCGCGATGATCATGCCCGAGCCCGCGACCCGCGCGACCGCGGCGGCGGGCCTGAACCCCAAGCTCATGCGCGTGGCCGGCATGGCGGGGGCGCTCGTGGTCGGGCTCCTGCTCGCCGCGGTGCGCGGGATCCTCTTCGACGATCGGCTCTTCGACGCGAGCGAGGTCGACGGGCTCGGCCTGGTGCCGCTGCTCGGCTCGGTGCCGAAGGCGAAGGTCGAGAAGAAGAAGAAGCAATCCCTGCTCGGGAGGCTCCGTGGTTAGAGCCGCCGGCAGCACCAGCCCGGCTCCGACGTCGTCCTTCGCTTCCCTCGAACGCACGCTCGAACGCACGGTCGAGACCCTCATGAAGGGGGAGCCCTCGTCGGAGTCGAAGGCGCTGCTGATCGAGGCGCGGAGGCTGCGCAGCGTCGTCGCGAACTGGCGATCGATCCCGCCTCCGTCGGACGTGTACGACGAGATGCTCGATCGCGTGCTGCACCTGTCGACCGCGGCCGGCGCCTCGCTCTACGAGCCCTCGCCCGACTCGCTCCGCACCGAGTTCGATCCGATGCTGCGCACGGACTACGAGCCGGGGCTCTACGACGACGTCGAGCGCACCGAGCGCATGGACGTCGACCCCGTCCCGCTGGCGTCGATCGACGTCGTCGCGCGCCGCGGTGATGCTCCTCGCGACGCCGCGCCGTCGAACGTGCAGCGGTACCAGTCGCCGCACGGGCCGTCGGCTCCGTCCCCGTACGCGAGCCCCGGTGGCTCCACGAGGCGCGCTCCCGAGCCCGATCCGGTGATCTCGGTCGACGACCGCGAGCTCTCGTACTCGAACGAATCGCCCGGGGGCTACGAGACCGAGCCCGACCCGCCGCGGCCCGCTCGCCCGCTCACGCCCCCGAGCACCGGGATGCGTCCCGCCGAGCCGCTGCGCACCAGCGCGGGCATCTCGCCGCGCGGACGCGCGCTCGGCACGCGCTCGGGGATGGCCGCGTACGTCGCGCCGCGCCCGTCGACGATGGACGACCCGCCGTCGTACCCAGCCTTCGATTCCCCGGCCGCGTACGCCGACGACGACGCCCCCTCGTACCCCTCGTACGAGCTCGAGCCCACGCGCCCTGTCTCGATCGAGGGCGTCCGCGCTCGCTACAGCGCGCCTCCGCCCGCGCCCTCGCCGTCGTCGTTTCCCGCGCACGCGCGCATGCAGTCGAGCCCGCCGCCGCGCATGCAGTCGAGCCCGCCGCCGCCGCGCACGCCGTCGTATCCGCCCGCGCGCGCCTCGTCGAACCCGCCGCCGATGCGGTCGAACTTCCCGCCGCCAATCACGGGAGATCGCCCTCGATCCCACGCGCCGCCCGAGATGGTGATCGACGACGGCGGAGCGCACGTCGACGAGCCGGTCGCGCCGCCCACGTCGGTCAACGTCACCCTCGTCGAGCTCGGCGAGAAGATCGATCCGCACATCGTGATGCTCGCCGACGCCTACTCGGATCGCGCCGACGCGTACCGCGCGCTCCGTCGCAAGCTCGCGTCCTCGGGGAACCCCACGGTGATCGCCATCACCAGCCCCGACGCGGGCGAGGGCAAGACCACCTGCGCCGTCAACCTCGCGCTGGCGATCCGCGAGACGTCGCGCGGCAAGGTGCTGCTCATCGAGGCCAACGGCCGCTCCCCGTCGCTCGCGAAGCTCCTCGGCTTCGAGCCTCCCGAGTGCTTCTGCGATCAGCTCACGCAGCGCAAAGAAGATCCGCGGAAGCCCTGGGTCGCCGTCGAGGTGATGGTCAAGCTCCACGTCATGGCCGTCGATCCGACGATCAAGCGCGCCCCGCAGCTCGATCCGCTGGCCTTCGCCAACGGCATGGAGCGGCTCAAGCACGCCGGCTACGAGTACATCCTCATCGACACGCCGCCGGTGCTCGGGAGCTACGAGGTCAACATGATCGCCGACAACGTCGACGGCGTGCTCTTCACGGCGATCACCATGAAGTCGAAGCGCAGCCACCTGCGCAAGGCGATCGAGCAGATCATGCCGGCCCC
>JBDTXR010000080.1:0-25889 GCA_040006075.1 Byssovorax sp.
GCCCGCACCGCGACCGCGGCCTCCCACGCCGCGCGCAGGCGCCCGGCGCCCTCGTCGCGGAGCGCGCGCGCCGCGGCGAGCGCGGCCTCGAGCGCGGCGCGCCGCGTGGCGAGCAAGGCCTGCGGATCGCCGGTGAACAAAGGCCCGTTGGCCTTGCTCCGCCCGATCCCGAGCAGCTCGGCCAGGCGCCGGTCGTCGACCTCGGCCTGGTGCGCGAGCAGCGGCGCGCGCTCGGCCGCGGCCTGCTTCTTCGCCACGAGGCGCGCGTTCTTCCCCTGCTCGGCGCGCTCCTCGTCGGAGATCAGATCGAGCAGGGTCCGCACCAGCAGGTGCCGATCGTCGGCGGTGAGCACCGGGCTCTCCGACTCGCTGGTGCTGTCGCGCCACTCGATGAAGCTCGCGAACCGGCTCTCCTGATCGCGCGAGAGCCACGGCAGAACGTGCTCCCAGCGGATCGGCGCGTCCTCGCCGGCGAAGCGCGTCACCGGCAAGGTCGCCACCGTCACCGCCTCGATCGCGGAGAGGAACACCTTGTATTCAAGCCTTTCGCTGCCCGAGAACACGCCGTCGATCGGCGCGCCGCGCACCGCGAACGGGTGCGGCCCGATGCCGAGCGGCCGCGCCACCGTCCAGAGCTCGCCCGCGACCAGCACCTCGCCCACGACCCACGCCGAGGGGAGCTTGGCGCGGATCCGGTGCCGACCGGCCTGCGTCGCGAACGTGGGCTCGCCGAGCACGTGACGGATCAGCCGACAGAACGTGGTCTTCCCGGCGGTGTGGCCGCTGAGGCGACCCTGGAAGAGGCGGTTCTCGACGCCGCCGTCCGTCGGCGCGGCCCAGAGGATGTTGAGCCCGCGCCGCAGATCGATCCGCCGCACCACGTGCTCGTCGCCGGCCCGGAGCTCGCGCAAGATCCACAGGCGTCGGATCCACACCGTCGGCTCCGAGCGATCTTCGCGCGGATCGGGCGCGCTCGGCGGTGGAGCGAGCAACAAGCTGAGCTGGATACCCATGTCCCGGGCATCCTTCCATGGACTCGCCGGGGCGGGGAACCTCGGATCGCGCTTCTTTTCCAGCCTTCTCGCCCCCGCGCGAAGGAGCCCCGAAAACGGTGTCGAGTGATATCCTGCCCTGGAGCATGCGAAGTCGCCGCGCCCCGTTCGTCACCGTCGCGCTCCTGGCCTCCCTCGCCGCGGGCTGCGCGCCGCCCGTCTCGGCCGCGAGCGGCGGCTTCCCGACCAGCCCGGCGATGGTCACGGGCGGGGTGCTCTACCGCTACGAGGTCGCCGCGGGCCCCGGCGCCGAGGAGCTCGCGGTCACGGCCGATCTGCCCGCGGGCACCGATCATCTCCGCGCCGCGCGCGGCGTGCTCCCGTACCTGCGCGACGTGAGCCTGAGCCTCGACCACGGCGCGTGGATCCCGCTCACGGCGAGCGGTGACGGCTTCGATCTCGCGGGCGGCCTCCACGCGGCCTGCCGCGTTCGCTACCGCGTCTTGCTCGGCGAGGCGGCGCGCGATCTCGACGATCGCGACACCGCGCAGGTCCATCGCGGCGCCTACCTCGCGCCCTCGTCGACCTGGCTCCTCCGCCCGGCCCGCCCCCTGCTCGACGATCGCTTCCTGCTCCACGTCACGACGGCTCCGGGCGTCAACTACGTCAACGGCTTGTTTTCTGCGAAGAACGCGCCGGATCAGCAAGAGGGCCGCATCGCCGATCTGGAGGGCTCGCCCTACGCCGCGTTCGGCCTCGCGCCGATCCAGCGGATCGAGCTGCCGCAGGGCGAGCTCAGCGTGGCGATGAGCGCCGGCGCCCCGGCCCTCGGCCGCGAGGCGATCGAGAAATGGATCGACCTCCGCGTCCACGCCGTCGCCTCGTACTACGGCCGCTTCCCCCCGCCGCACGCCGCGCTGCTGGTGCTCTACACGTCGGGCCGCGACGTCGGCGGCGGCTCGACCATGGGCCAGGGCGGCGCCTCGGTGCAGATCTCGCTCGGCGAGAGGAGCACCCAGGCCCAGCTCGACGACGACTGGATCCTGGTCCACGAGCTGGTCCACGTCTCGTTCCCCAACGTGGGAACGCCGTGGGTCGAAGAGGGCCTGGCGTCGTACGTCGAGCCGCTGATCCGTGCCCGGGCGGGGATCCTCACGTCGGATCACCTCTACCGCGATCTCATCGACGGCCTCCCGCAAGGGCAGCCGCAGCCGGGGGATCGCGGGCTCGATCACACCGACACCTGGGGCCGTCGCTACTGGGGCGGCGCGCTCTACTGGTTCCTCGCCGACGTGGCGATCCGCAAGAGCACCGGCAACACCCACTCGATCGACGGCGCGCTCCAGCGCATCGTCGCCCAGGGCGGCAACGTCAGCGTGACCTGGAGCGTGGATCGCGCGCTGGAAGAAGGCGATCGCGACGCCGGCGGCACCATCCTTCGCGACCTCCGGCACCAGCTCGGCGACGCCGCGGTGACCACCGATCTCGAGGCCCTGTGGACCGAGCTCGGCGTCCACCTCGTGAACGGGAAGATCCTCTACGACGACGCCGCGCCGCTCGCCGCGATCCGCAAAGCGATCGCGGCGCCGCGCTGATCGAGGCTCAGCAGATGGAATCGATGCGCTCGATCCCCTTGCGCGACACCACCATGCGGAGGCGATGCCAGGGCGAATCGGATCCGCTCGTTGACAGTCGGTACACCACGTTGACGTTGTACACGCGGCGCGCCGTGGCCGAGTAGACCCGGCCGTCGCCGGGGTCGGCGAAGACGATCTTCCGGTTGGGATCGTCGGTGTGCGAGAGCCAGCGCCGCAGGTTGAGGCGGAAGATCTCGGTCATCATCGGGAAGTCGCCGCTGGCGTCGCCCTTGGCCTGGGCCGCGACCCGCACCGTCTTGTGGTGCCAGAGGACGCGCTCGGGGCGAGCGTGCTCTTCGAGCGGGTGCTCGCGCGTGACGCGGCGCTTGGCCAGGACCTCGGGCGGCAGCGTGGTGAAGGGCAGGAACGCCGCGCGCTCGTGCACCCGGCCGACGCGGCGCCCGCGCTCGCGGTCGAGGATGGCCCAGTTGCGATCGGGGAAGCGGCGGGCGATCCACCCGGCGAACACGCTCTGCAGGAAGGCCTTGAGGCGGTCTTTCACGGCGTAGGCGATGACGACGACGACGGCGTAGCGGAAGAAGCTCTCGGTCATCGGCGTGGCGCGGAAGCCGGCCGCGAGGGCGAAGGCCATGGCGACGGCGGCGGCGAACGCATAGAGCGTGTGCACCACCCAGGCGGCGGCCTCGTGGACCTCGAGCGAGAGCCAGAGCACCGACGAGGTGAAGCGCTTGAGCACGTGGCGGCGGAACTCCAGGTGCTCGACGTCGCGCTCGGTGGCGTCGGCGGAGCCGAGCGATCCATAGCCGCGCGCGGCGCGGTGGCGGGCCTGCTCGACCGCGTGCGCCGCGAGCGGCTCGGCGTAGGCGCGCAGCGCGGGGACGGCCTTGGCGCGGCTCTCGACGGCGATCCCCATCGTCGCGCAGAGCGTCTCCAGGACCATGGACACGTCCTCGTCGGTCCACCGCGCGGCGATGCGCGCCTCGTCGGGGAGCGGGAGCGCGGCGGTCTCGTCGATCAGCGATCGCAGGGCGCCGGCGACCGCGCCGCAGGTGGCCACGAAGGGCCCGACCAGGGCGCGGACCCGCTCGACCGAGGGCGCGCTCGAAGCGATTTCGCGCTCGATTTCTCGCATGGACGAGACGCCGGCGGCGCGCACGAGGCAGGCGTAGAGGCGGAGCCGCTGCATCGCTGCGGCGGACTCGGGCGAGCCGTCGCCGGCGCCGACCGAGGCGCGCAAGGCTTCCCGGGCGCGGGCGAGCGGCCCCTCGGCGCGGCGCTCGGCGAGCTGATAGAACGGGAGCTGCGGCACCGCGTAGCGCACGTACGACCAGAGATCGTCGTAGATGGCCTTCTTGTCGTAGCTGTCTTCGTGGAGCCGGAAGCTCTCGGGGAGGAAGAAGAAGGCCTCCCAGGTGTGCGTGCTGTGGGCCGCCGTCACCGGGTAATCGATGGCGAACTCGAGGTGGGTGCGATCGTGGACGCGCCACTCGACCGGCGGATCGTCGGTCTGGCCCGGCGAAGCGGGCCGCCCGAGATCGCCGAACAGCGAGGCCCAGTCCGCGACCACCTGCTCGCCGGTGATCGCCCGCAGCCTGGCCTGTGGCCTTCGCTTGCTGGTGCGCGCCGCCTGGCGCGGTTCTACGGATGGCGGCGGTTGCGACGGGGGAATGGAATCCGGCAGGACGGTCACAGGAACGTTACAGTTTCATGACAAGTCGCGGTCGACGCAAGGAATGGAACGGCGGGCGAGCGACATTTTTCGACCGACCTCGGGGGATCCCGGTACGGCGTCGGGCGCGCCGCTGGAGGCCCCGAGCCGGCCCTCACGCCGCGCGGCTTTCGTGGAAGCGGCGCCACGTGGGCCGATCTGTACTACCCTCCCGCCCGTGCCGCGCGCCCCGGTCGCCTCCGCTCTCCTCGCCTCGGCGATCCTTGCGCTCGGGTGTGGCTCCTCCTCGATCCCGAGCCCGCGGGGCGCCGTCGCCGAGTACGCCGACGCGGCGGCGCGGGGCGACGCCGACGCCATCTACGCGCTGATGAGCGAGAAGGGCCGCCGCGCCCTCTCGCCCGCCGAGGTGCGGAAGATCGTCGCCGACGAGCGGGCCGAGCTCGCCGATCAGAGCCGCGCGGTGACCGCGCCGGGCGTGGTGGTGAAGTCGCGCGCGCGCGTGCGCTACCCCGACGGCGAGGACGCCTCGCTCGTGCTCGACGATCAGGGGATGTTCCGCATCTCCGGCGTCGACGCGCTGCCCGCGGGCGCGCGCACGCCGGAGCAGGCGCTGGAGCAGCTCCGCCGCGTCCTCGCGCGCCGCAGCTACGCCGGCCTGATGCGGGTGCTCTCGCCCGCCACGCGCAGCGCGATCGAGACCGATCTGCGATCGCTGGTCGTCGGCCTCGAGCACCCCGAGGGGCTCTCGGTCCTGGTGGCGGGCGACTCGGCCACGGTGCAGATCCCCGGCGGGCACGAGGTGAAGCTCAAGCGCGAGGGCACGACGTGGCACGTGGAGGACTTCGATTGAAGCGGATCGCGAGCGCGAACGCGGCGGGTGAGCCCGCGCCCCGGATCGGTCGCCGCGCCGCCGTCTCGCTGCTCTCCGTGGTCGCCGCGGGCGCCGCCGGCCTCGTGGGCAGCGCGCCGCGCGCGGCGCTGGCCTTCGGCGAAGAGGGCGCGTTCAACCCGCGGGTGCTGCTCACCGGCGACGCGCGCTGGGAGGGCGTGCGGACCACCGCGCCGGGCCGCTGGTCGAAGGAGCTCGCCGATCGCACCAGCGCGCCGGCCAAGCTCGGCCCGGGTACCGTGCGCGCCGACGAGCCGGCGCTGCTCGCCGAGCCCTTCGCGCTCTGGGGCGGCGACGCGGCCGTGCCCGCGCTCACCGACCGCGAGGTCAGCGGCCTCAAGCGGTTCATCGCCCTCGGCGGCGTGCTCTTCGTCGACGATTTCGCCCCTGAAATTGGGGTGTTCCTGCGATCGGTGAAGCGCGAGCTCGCGCGCGTGCTCCCCGAGGGATCGCCGATCCCCATCGGCGACGAGAACGTGATCTTCCGATCGTTCTACCTGCTCCGCCGCGCCGAGGGGCGGATCGAGGGGCCGGCCAAGCTCGAGGCCATCATCCGCGCGGGCCTCCCGCAGGTGATCTTCTCCGCCCACGATCTGATGGGCGCGCTCGCGCGATCGCCCTCGGGGATCCAGCCGATCGCGGTGACGCCGGGGGGCGATCGCCAGCGCGAGAAGGCCGTGCGCCTCGCGGTCAACATCGCGATGTACGTGCTCTGCTCCAGCTACAAGGACGATCAGGTCCACGCGCCCTTCCTGATGCGTCGCCGAAAGTCCACGCCTTGAACCGAAGCTTCGCGCTCTCGGGCGATCTCGCGCAGCCGTTCGTGATCCTGGCCTGCGCCCTCGCGGCGTTGAGCGCGGGGCTCTTGCTGCTCGAGCTCTGGCGCTCGCGGCGCGCGCGCGCGGCGTCGTTTCGCATCGGCGCGAGCGGCCTCGTCGCGGTGCTGGGGCTGCTCGCGGCGGTGCTGCGGCCGGTGGGGATCGTCTCGAAAGGAAGCCTGGTCGGGCCCAAGGTCATCGTCCTCGCCGACGCCTCGCGATCGATCGATTTGCCCGGGCTCGAGGGCACGCGCCGGCAGACGATCGATCGCGCGCTCGCCGAGCTCGAGGCGCGATCGGGCGAGGTTCGATTCACGGTGCTCGCGTTCGGCGACGGCGCGCCCACGCCGATCGACGGCGCCGCCGATCCGACGAAGATCGCCGCGTCGGGCAAGGCCGCGCGCGCGCCGTTCCACCCGCGCGCGCGGCTGCGATCCGACCTCGGCGCCGCGCTCGAGGCCGTCGCGCGGGCCGCGGACGAGCGCCCCGCCGCGGTGGTGGTGCTCTCCGACGGGCGCCTCGATCGTCCCGCCGAAGCCGGCGCGGGCGACGCGGCAAAGGCGGCGCTCGGCGCGCTCCAGATCCCGATCCACACCGTCTCGCTCGCGGACGTGGCGCCGCGCGACGCCAGCATTCGCCGCGTCCTCGCCGCGGGCGCCGCCGTCGCGCACCAGCCGTTTTCCCTGCGGATCGAGATCGGCTGCGACGGCGGCCTCTCCTGCGGCGACGTGCCGGTGGTGGCGCGCGAGCTGCGCGAGAAGGGCGAGCCCACCGAGCTGGCCTCGGGCACCGCGCACGTCGTCGCGGGCCGCGCCACGGTCGAGCTCCCGATGACGATCGAGCGCGCCGGCGCGCGGATCCTGGAGATCTCGATCCAGGCGCCCGAGGGCGACGTGATCCCCGAGAACGATCGCCGCTACACCACCCTCGACGTGATCCGCGATCGCGTCCGCGTGCTCCACGTCGCGGGGCGCCCCACCTACGACGTCCGCGCGCTGCGCATGTGGCTGAAGAGCGACGCCTCGGTCGACGTCGTGGCGTTCTTCATCCTGCGCACGCCGGCCGATCACGTGGAAGCCGCGTCGGACGAGCTGGCGCTGATCCCGTTCCCCGTCGACGAGCTCTTCAACGAGCACCTGCCGAGCTTCGACGCCGTCGTCCTCCAGGACTTCAACGCCGAGCCCTACGGCCTCACCAAGCACCTCCCGTCGCTCGCGCGCTACGTCGAGAAGGGTGGCGGCCTGATCATGGTCGGCGGCCCCGACGCCTTCGGCCCGGGCCACTACGGCGGGACGCGGCTCGCCGACGTGCTCCCGGTCGAGCTCAGCGCCGATCGCCGCGAGCAGGGCACCGATCTCGCGGGCTTCACGCCGCGCTTCACCGACGCCGGCCGCGTCGCTCCGGTGCTCGCCCCGCTGCGCGCGCTGATCGGCGACGATCTCCCCGAGATGCCCGGCGTCGACCTCGTCGGCGACGCGCGCCCCGACGCCACGGTCCTGCTCGAGCACCCGACGCGCAAGACCGCGAGCGGCGCGCCGATGCCGGTCCTGGCGCTCGGCGAGCACGGGAGCGGGCGCACCATGGCGCTCACCGTCGACGGCTCGCACCGCCTGCTCTTCAGCTCCTTTGCGGCCAGCGCGGCGGGCCGCGCCCACGGCGCCTTCTGGGACGCGATGCTCGGCTGGCTGATGCGCGATCCCCGCTTCGAGCCCGCCGTCATCGACGTGCGCGGCGGCTGTGTCGCCGGCGAGGACACCACGTTGACGCTGCGCCCGCTGCCCGGCCCGCGCGGCGAGGCCACCGTGAAGATTGTCCGCCTCGGCAGCGGCGAGGTCGCCGCCACCCTGAAAACGCCGGTCGACGGCAGCGGCGCGGCGATTGACCTGCAAGCCGGCAAGCTCCCCGCGGGCGGCTATTCGGCGGTCGTCGAGATCGGCAAAGGCACCACCAAGGGCCCCACCACCCGCCGCGACTTCGCCTGCGAGGCGGGAGGCGACGAGTGGGCCGACTCCAGGCCCGACGAGGACCGTTTGCGGGCCATCGCCGCGGCGACCGGCGGGGTCTTCGTGCGCGCCGGCGACGCCGGCAAGCTGCCTTTGCCGGAAGCAACACAGGTGGCCACCGAGCGCCAGGTCGCCGCCGTGCTCCCGGTGTGGGCCTGGACGACCCTGGCGGCATTGCTGCTCGGCGCCCACTGGATCGTGCGGCGCCGCGGGGGGTTGACGTAGCCTCGCCGGGATGGCCCGGTTGGCTGCTTCGACCGGCCCGGGTGGCAACTCGGACCGGCTCCGTTGGCTACCGCCACCGGCTCCGGTGGCACGATCCGGGGGCTCCGGACGCTCCCGGGGGTGGCCTGGGTCCCGTGAATCCACGGTCCCTGGTCGCCGCCGGGAGTGGCCTCGGCGACGCCGTGGGGCGGCCCGCGTGACGATGGACCGGGTCCCTGGTCGCAATCATCGGCCCTCCCTGGCCACTGCGGGGGTGGCCCTCCTGGCAACAGGACCCCTCCCGGATCGAGGCCAAGGCCCAGGGCGGAGGCAGAGGCCCACCGTGCTCTGCTCTCCACGGCCCGGCTCGGGCGCGCGGGAGCCAACCCCCAGGACTCGACGTGGACCGTCACGCTTCAGGGATGCTTGACGGACCTCCGCGCCACGGGCAACCCCGTTTGATCTTTGTTTTATTGCGCGCGTCAAAGCCTCTTCGCGCGCTCTCTATCTCGATCTCCATCTGGATTGCGCCGGAGGTAGGCGCAGAGCCTAAGCGCCTTGCCGGGGCGCCTGGTTCTTGAAAACGCTGTCGAACAGCTTGTAGAGCCGCGTCCCCGGGAGGCGCGGCAGCGGGCTCTCGGGATCGGTGTCGCCGAGCCGAGCCCTGGCGATCGCTCGCGTCAAGGCCTCGGCGGTCAAGCACTGGCTCGGCGTGCGACTCTTGTCGTAGCCGCCGAGATCGGCGCGCAGCGCCGCCTCGACGCTGTCGCCGTAGTCGTTCACGGTCGCGAGATCATTGCCAGTATGAAGGAGCAGCCAGATCTCGAAGCAAGGATTGCTGACCGCCACGCCCCAGCCGCGCAGCACGGCGTCCTGCGAGGCGTGAATGACCTGCGTGACGCGCGTGCTCCCCGACTGGCGATCGACATCGAACACGAGCCAGATCTCGTCGTCTGTCCCCGCGTGGCGCTCCCGGGCTACCTTCTCCGCCTTCCCGATCAAGTAGGTCGGAGCGCTGGCATTCATGTCAGGCGGGTAGACGTGGAGCTTCACGCGATTCCTCGGAACGAGGTTATTCGCTTCGAGCGCGTGGAAGTACCGCGGCTCGGTCTCGGCTCCTTCCACGATCAGGAAATACAGGCGCGCGTCGCGATCCTGCACCGCGCGATCGATGAGCTTTCGCCGAGGGATCACGCCGCGGGCTCCCCGGATTGCCAGCCCAGATTCTCGCGGTGCGCGAGGAAGGGTATGGCCCCAAAGCGCCCTTGCAGGTAGCCCTCTTCGAGGTGTTCGAGCAGATGCTCAATCTGGGGCGCGCGGTAGTCAGCGAGAGAGTGTAAGTGCGACGCGCCGTCATCGTCTTTCTCCACGAACCAGATGGAGGCGGGCGGCAGGAGGCGGCCGTTGAGGAGATTCGTATCATGAGTCGTGAAGATGAGCTGGCTCATGGCGCCGGAGGCCATGGACATGAACTCTTCGACGAAGCGGCGGGTAAGTGCGGTATGGAGGCTGCGATCCAGCTCGTCGATGACGGTACACGGCCCTTTGGTCCCGTGGAAGAGCACGGGTAAGAGGTGGAGCAAGCGCTGGGTGCCGTCGGACTCCTCCTCCAGAGGGAACATCACTGTCGAGCCGCTTCGAGTGGTGTGTTCCAGGATGAGGGATGGGACGTTAACGTCATCGTCATCGAGCACCTTGACTCCGTTGACTCCCGTTCCCATCGCCGAGAGCATGTGTCCATAAAAAACACGAAGCGAGCTATCTTCGGCCAGATCGCTGACGAGATTACGATAAGAGTCCGAAGGTCCCACCACGGCCATACTTCGAGAAACCCAATCGTAAATCGGTGCAAATCCTGGGACGTTTCTCGTCGCCAGCTCGGTTAGCAGAGGCTGCTGCACTGGTGCTGCCTTGACCACGAAGCGAGCAAACTGCTGCGTCTCGGCGTCTCCTGACATCATCATTGGACCGAATGCGACGGAGTGCTCCCCTCCCCTGGGCGGCGCATCTCGCTCGTAAACGAGCTCCTCGTCGGCGGTGTGCGGGAGAGTTCGATAGAGGGCCTCACCCGTGATGGTCGCGGCATCAAAAATGAGGGTGTGACTGTAAAGCGTGTCGTCGATGAGAAAATCCAGCTGAAACCGTGTCGGGCTCACCTGAGAATCGGGTGAGAGCCGGAAGGGTCGATCCGGCAACTGGACATTGGCTGAGCCGCCACTCCTGATCATCTGGCGGGCAGTCCTGAGAGCCGCTATGAGGTTCGACTTCCCTGACGCGTTTGCGCCGTAAAATGCAGCGACGCGCATCAACCGCAAGCCGTCGTGGCCCGGGATGTCGATCACCGCCGCTGTCTCGCCCGGCGGCGCTCGCATGCTGAACACCGTCTCATCCTTGAACGAGAGGAAGTTCTCCACCAGGAACTGCACCAGCATGCTCTCGGCGCTACCGCGAGGCCCCGGATCCGTCAAGCATTTTGCTCGGCGTCGACTGCCGCCATCGCCCGCGTCGCGGAGCTTTCCCGAGCGCGCCCGGGACGCGCCCGACGACCGTCGTGTACCATCGCCCTCGCATGCCCGAGCTCACGCGATCCGAAGCCAAATCGCTGTCCACCTGCGTCGAGCGCTTCACCGCCTCCTTCCGGCGCGACGTCGGCGACGTGATTGCAGGCCAGTTTCGCGGCATTCAGCCGGCGGACGTCGCGGAGCTCATCGGGCAGCTCAGCCTCCTCGCGCGGCAGCTCGACAGCCCGGCGAAGCCCGTCGTCGTCCACGACGCGCACCGGGGCCTGCTCAAGCGGGTCCTCGTCGATCAGCGGCGCGAGCAGGCCGAGGCCATCGACGTTCCTCTGCAAAAGGCGGTCGATGCGCAGCTGATCAAGCTCCTTCGCCGCGACCTCGTCTCGCTCGAGCACCTGATGGCGGCGCCGTGGTTCGCCGAGACGGTCGCTCTTCGCGTCCCCTCGCTCACCGACTACCTCTCGATTCGCCACGCCGAGGCCGCGCTGGCTCGGCCGCTCGCGCTGTTGCCGCGCGAGTACGACGAGAAGTTTCACATCCTGGAGGCGCCCGCGCTCTTCCTGCCGGACCTCGCGCTCTACCGCAAACGGGCCAGCTTTCGCGGCGTATCCATCGCTGTCGCCTACCTCGACATCGACGACTTCAAGGCCTTCAACACCCGTTACACCGAGACCAAGGTCGATCTCGAGCTCCTGGCACCCTTCATGGAAGCTATCGAGGCCCACGTCTTCTCGCACGGGCACGCGTACCGCTTCGGCGGCGACGAGTACGTGCTCACGCTGCCGAACATGGAGCGCGCCTGGGCCGTCACCTTCCTTCGCGCGCTCCAGGCGCGGATCGCCGCCGTTTCCTACCGCGGGATCGAGCGCGGGCCGACGATCTCCATCGGCCTCGCGGTGCTCGACGTCGACTGCTTCCTCACCGATCGCGAGGTGCAGGCGCGCGCCAACGCGGCGAAGAACCACGCGAAATCCACGGAGAAGGGGCGGATTGCCACCTTCGACGGCGCGCTGTTTCGCGACGGCGATCTCGTCCTCGCGTGAGCGGCGCGGCTACTTCGCGAGCAGCTCGTCGACGCTCGCGCAGGTCACCGCCCGCACGATCCAGGCGGCGACCACCGCGTGATCGTCCATCGATCGGATCTGCTTCTCGTGCTTCTTCCGGACCGTGAATCCCCGCGCGGCGAGCACGGCGAGCAGCGTCTTGATCGCGCCCTTGAGCTCACCCTCGCGCTGGCCTTCCGCCTTGCCTTCACGTCGACCTGCGGTCTTGCCCTTGCGCTCGGCGCCGGCGAGGGCCGCGGTGATCACCGGGTTCTTCTTCGCGAGCAGCGCCTGGGCGACCGCGTCGTCGGAGCTCACGGCCTCGACGAGGGCGCGGAGCGGCAGGGGGAGCGCCAGCGCATGATCCTCGATGGCGCTGTCGAGCGGCAGCATCTGCCAGGTGTTCGTCGTCGTCGACCAGACCAGCGCGCGCTTGCGCTCGACGTCGATGGCGAAGACCCGGCGAACGCCGCGCTCGGTGAGCGCGCGAGCCTTCTTGGCCGCGTGCCCGACGCGCTCGGTGCTCAGCACCTCGAACGCCAGCTCTTCCAGTTGCCGGCCGCCGGTGCGCGGATCCCGCGCCGCCGGGAACACGCTCGCGTCCGGCGCCAGATCGTTCTTGACCGAGGTCCGGGTGAGCATATCGGACGCCACGTCGTAGCCCGAGGCCGCGTACGCTTCGAGGAGCGCAGAGATCTTGGAGTGTCGACTCCCGTGCGACTCGTCCGAAGGAGGCACGAGCTCTACCTTTCCGTCGAGGACCTCGAAGCGCGTCTCGGGCATCACCAGGCGCTCGTCGACGTCGGGCAACCCGGCGCCGCGCGTCGCCGGACGGCGGCCAGCGGCTCCGGAGCGGGCTTGGCTCATTGCGAGGGAGGACATCGGAGGGCAGAGTAGCACGGTTCAGAGGGGAACGACGCCGAGGATCGGCGGGCCGTCGCCAGCGCTTCGAGCCTATGCTCTGGCACTCTGCTGGAGGCCTCACTGGGCGTCGAGCCAGCCAATTTTTTCGCCGTCAGGTGATCAAGTTACCCTGCATGGTGGCCTCACATCGGCCGCAGCGCGTAGACGTCGACGTCGACGCCGGGGCTGTAGAGCACGTGCGGCGCCCCCTCCGGCGCCGGCAGCCCGCTCGCCACCACCATGCTCTCCGACAGCTCCGACACCTCGGCCTTGTGGAGCGGATAAGGCCGGTGGTGCACCTGCCCCAGCATGAAGCCCTCACCGCGCTTGCTGATCAGCAGATAACGCTCGGCCAGAAAATGCTCGAACGTGCCTGGCAGCGTCACCCCGAGGGGCTCCCCGATACGGTATCTCGCCTCCAGATTGGCAGGCTTCTCCCCTGCGAACCAGCGCTTGCTCGAATACTGCACGTCGTAGCCGTCGACCTTCATATCCATCGTCGCGCGGAAATAAGGCAGGCTCCAGCCGACGCGGGCGAGGATCACCGCGATCGTCGCGGCGGCGTCGAGGCTGAAGAACCACACCGCCGGGCTCTCGCCGTCCCGGTGCACGTAGGTCCGGACGTTGAGCTCGTGAAAGTTGGAGATCCCGGGCACGCTCGGGGACCACCACGGGCTCACGTCGCGCATCGTGAAGGGGACGACGCCGACGTAGGCGCGGCCCTCGAACGTGTCGACAGTGAGCCCCGGCGGGAGCAGCGCCTGGATCGCCGCGGCAGGGATTTCCCAGTGCAGGAAGAGCAGGTTGCGCCAGCGCTGGAAGCCGGCAGGTCGCCCGTCGGGGCGCTGGATCGAGCTGAGGCGGTCCATGATTTCGCGCGAGCATAGCGCGCGCGGCGGCGGCGTTGCGCGTCGACTTGACGCGAGCGCGGCGAGGCTTGATCAGTGCGCGCGTGACCCCCGAGCAAGCGATCGCCGAGGCCCGTGGAGACAAGGTCCGGCCGGTGTACCTGGTGCTGGGCGAGGAGCGCCTCTTCGTCGATCGCGTCGTCGCCGCGCTGCGCGAGGCCGCGATGAAAGGCGGCATTCCCGGCTTCAACGAGGACAAGTTCACCGCCGGCGAGTCGACGGCGTCGGCCGTCGTCAACGCCTGCCGCACGCTCCCGATGATGGCCAAGCGCCGCTTCGTCCTCGTGCGCGGGCTCGATCGCTGGGAGAAAAAAGGCGACGACGGCGGAGGCGAGGACGACGCTCCCAAGGCTGGAAAGAAGGGGAAAATCGTCGAGAGCCCGCTCGACGAGCTGGCCGAGTACGCCAAGGAGCCGGCCGACTCCGCGGTGCTCGTGCTCGTCTCGCCGAAGCTTCACGGCCAGCGTCGCCTGGTCACCACGGCGAAGAAGGCGGGCTTCGTCGTCACCTGCGACGAGCTCCCGCGCAACGCGTTGCCGGGCTGGATCGAGGCCGTCGCGAAGGAGAAGGGCCACGCGCTCACCCACGAGGTCGCCGATCACCTCGCCGAGATCGCCGGCCCCGAGCTCGGCTACGTGAGCGACGTGATGGAGCGCCTCTCGCTCTACGTCGGACCGAAGCAGCCGATCACCGAAGAGGCGGTCGCGCAGATCGTCACCAAGGTCCGCCCGAGCTCGGTGTGGGTGATGATCGACGCGCTCAGCCGCCGCCGCCGCGCCGTCGCCCTCGCGACGCTCGCCGACGTCTACGATCCGCGCGACGGTGGGCTGAAGATGCTCGGCGCCGTGACGTGGTCGGTGCGGCAGATGGTGAAGTTCGACGCGGCGTTGCGCAGCGGATCGGATCCGCGCGAGGCGGCGCAGCGAGCCGGCGTGAACCCGTACAAGACGCAAGAGATGACCGCGACCGTGAAGAACATCCCGGCAGGGACGCTGGCGCGCTGGCTACGACTCCTTGCTCACGCCGATCTGGCGCTCAAGAGCTCGCGGCGTCCGGCGCAGGCGATCCTCGAAGCCATGATCCTCGAGATGTGCGCCTGAGAGGACGCCAATCAGCGATCGGTGGCGCGCGGGGCGTCGGGGCAGCAGAAGAGGTGATCCGGGACCAGGAGGGCACAGCCGTCCTTCTTCGGATCGTCAGGGCCATAGTCGATGCGGTTCTCGGCCGGGTAGAAGTAGGCCCGGGGCTGCAAAGGCTCGCGGCAATTGACGTCTTGCACCTGGGCCCGCTCGCGGTGCCTGGGGCCCGAAGCGCCCTTGTGACAGGCGACGACGAGGAGCGAGAGGGCCAGAAGCACCGTCCAATATCGCTGAATCATGGGCACGCTACGCTCGGGCACGGGGCTTCTCGGCGGCGCGGGGGGCGGGCGTCTCGCCGTCGCCGCGGGCGGCGCGGATCATCTCGGTGGCGGCCTTCAAGGCAGCGTCGGTGACCCTGGCGCCGGAGAGCATGCGGGCGACCTCGGCGATGCGCTCCTTGCGCTCGACCCGGGCGACTCCGCTCCTGGTCATCCCCCCGTCGCTCTGCTTGGAGACGACGAAATGGGCGTCGCCGAAGGCGGCTATCGGCGCGAGGTGGGTAATGCAGAGGACCTGATGGTGCCTGGCCACGTCGGCGATGGCGCGGCCGATCTTGTCGGCCACGGCGCCGCCGACGCCGGCGTCGACCTCGTCGAAGACATAGAGTCCGGCCGGGCCGCACTCGGCCAGGCAGCGCTTCAAGGCCAGGAGCGCGCGCGAGAGCTCGCCTCCCGAGGCGATCTTGCGGAGCGGGCGAGGATCGATGCCTTTGTTGGGCGAGATCAGGAACTCGACCCGATCGATGCCGTCGGCGCCGAGGCGCGCGCCGTCGACCGCGAGCTCGGCGCGCTCGCCGCGTTCACCCCCGAGCGCGGCGACGTCGACCACCACGCGCGCGCCGCCCATGCCCATCTCGGCGAGCTCGCCCGAGATGGCCGCGCCGAGCTTCTCGGCGGCCTTGCGGCGGCGCGCCGAGAGCTTGCGCGCGCGCTCGGCCGCGACCGCGAGCTGGGCCTCTTTCTCGCGCTCCAGCTCTACGATCCGGCTCTCGGCGCCGGCGAACGCGGCCAGCTCGGCGGCGAGGCGATCGCGCGTGGCGAGCACGTCGTCGAGGGTGGGTCCGTGCTGGCGAAGGAGGCCTTCGAGGCGGTACAGGCGCTCTTCCACGTCGGCGAGGCGACCGGGATCGGCCTCGGTGCGCTCGGCGTAGCGGGTGACGTCGCGGGCGACCTCGAGCAGCTCGCTCCGGGCGCCCTCGAGCGCGCGGGCGGCCGGCGCGAGGGCGGGATCGATCTCGGCAGCGGCCGCGAGATCCGAGCAAATCCGCGCCATTTCGTCGCAGATCGCGCCGTCGCCCTGATCGAGGCGCTCGGCCACGCCCTGGGTGAGATCGAGCAGGCGCCCCGCGTGGCGGAGGCGATGCCGCTCGGCCGCGAGCTCGTCCATCTCGCCGGGCTGCGGGCTCAGCGCCTCGATTGCTTGGAGCTGAAACGAAACGAAGGCCTCGCGCTCGCCGCGGCCGCGCTCGGCCTCGCGCGCTGAGCGGATCCTGGCGACGATGGCCTCGAGGCGGGCCACCTCGGCGGAGAGCTCGTTGCGCTGATCGACGAGGCGCGCGAAGCGATCGAGGTAGCCGAGGTGCGTCGAGGGATCGGTGAGCGCGACGCTCTCGTGCTGCGAGGCGACGTCGGCGAGCTCGGGCGCGAGCGCGGCGAGCTCGCCCGCGGTGCAGAGGCGGCCGTTGAGGTAAGCGCGCGATCGGCCGGTGGACTGCACGACGCGGCGGATCACCAGGTCGCCGTCGCTCGCCACGCCCCCGGCCTCGAGCGCGGCGAGCACGCGCTCGGATCCGCGGACGTCGAACAGGGCTTCAATCTCCGCCTCGTCCGCGCCGGGCCGGATCTGCTCGGCGCTGGCGCGACCGCCGAGCACCAGCGAGAGCGCGCCGACGACGATCGATTTGCCCGCGCCGGTCTCGCCGGTGAGGACGTTGAGGCCGCGATCGAGCGAGAGCTCGAGGGCGTCCATCAGGATGAAATTCTTGACCCGGAGGGTGACGAGCACGGGGCGCGCAGCATAGAGGCGTTTGCGTCGATCGTCGACGGCCTCCAGCCGATGGGGCGCGAGATCAGCGGATGGAGACGCTCTTCGTCACGGTGATCGGCGCGCCCTCGAACGGCGGCACCGAGGCCGAGCGGAACGCGCTGGCGATGCAGCCGCCCATGACCGTGCCCTGGAACGGCGCGCTGGTGACCTTCGACGAGGTGACGCGCCCCGACGGCGCGAAGGTGATGCTGACGGTGGCGCCGCCGGAGGGATCGTCCGGCTGCTTGCAGCCCGCGGCGCGCCCGGCCGCAGCCGAGAGCGCGGCCATCGCCGCGGACTTGTCGAACTCGGCGCCCGAAGACGGCGGCGGCGCGACCACGACCGGCGCGGGGACGACCGGCGGAGGGACGACCGGCGGAGCGACGACCGGCGGAGGCGCCGCGAGCGCGGTCGGTCGCGGCGCGGCCGTCGTGGGGACCGGCGCCACCGGATCCTTGTCGTGCTTCACCGGCGCGCCGGGATCGCGCGCAGCCACGGTGGGATCGGGGATCGCCACGGGCGGCGTCGGGACGATCGGCAACGAAGGTCGGGCCGTCTCGACGGCGACGATCGGGAGCGGCGCCGTCTCCGAGGCCATCATCGTCGTGGTCAGCTTCGTGGGCTTTCCAAGCTTGATCGTGACGAGCAGGAGGCCGATGCCGATCGCCGCGATGGCCACGGCCCAGCCGGCGCGCGCGCTGCGTCGCGACGCGGCCACCGCCGCCGGCGAGGCGCGCCGCTCCGACACCACCGGCGGGCTCGCGCCGAGCGGCCCGGTGTCGACCGAGAGCGCGGCCGTCGCCGGAGCCTTGGCGGCCGTGGGCCGAGGCGGCGCGCCCTTCGTCGGCGCCAGCAGCGCGGCCGGTCGCGAGGACTCGGGGAGCAGCGGCGCGATCAGCGCCGAGAGATCCGGCGCCGCCAGCGGCGCGGCGCCGTCGGTCGCGAACAGCCCGCCGCTGAGGTTGAAGATGTCGTCGTCGGCGCGGTTGTCGTCGCGCTTGTTCTTCGGCCGCTGATCGTGATCGCGCGCGACGAGGCTGCGAATGTCGAGGAGCCCGGAGTCGGGGTTGAGCTCGTGATCGTCGTCGGGAAAGATCGGCGGATCGAGGCGCACGGGCAGCGCGGGTACCTGCGGATCGAACGGCGCGGGCGCGGCGTCGAAGAGGCGTGATCGCGGGGCGGGCTCGTCGTCGACGTCGAAGAACGCCGGCCGCCGCCGCACGGCGGGCGGCGGCGCGGTGTCGACGCGGCTGGTCTCGAAGAGCAGATCGCGATCGCTTACCGGCTGGAAGCTGATCGGCGCCGACTCGATCGGCGCGGAGATCGGAGCCGAGATCGGCGCGGAGATCGGCGCCGGATCAGCGGGCGCCGCCACCGGCGCGGCGGCCCAGAGCGGAGGCGCGTGGCCCGGCTGAAAGATGGCTTCGAGGTCGCTGATGGAGACCGGCTCGGTGTCGTCCGACGTGTCGCGCGAGAACGAGTGATCGACGGGCGCGATCGCGGCGACCTCCGGCGGCGGAGGTGACGTGACGTCGTCCTCTCCGGCGCCGATGATGGCGACCTTGACCTCGGCGCCGCTGAACTCCACCTCGGGAGCTTTCGGTCGACGGCCGCCGCGCTTCGGGTGAGCCACGTCCATGAGCTGCGTACATTTTCACCCAATACGGTGGTGGGTGCAACTTTCACCTACGCGCCCCCCGGACGTAGATCGTCCGTGGGCGCGCGGATCGTGGGAATGATTGCGCAATTCTTCAGGCGCGCGTCGCGCCGAGCCAGGCCTGCTCGAGCCAGTCGAGGGCCACCGGCGCCGCGCGGAGGGCGCGATCGATGGCATGCACCGCGGCGTCGGGCGCCTCGGTCCGGGGCGCGTGCGCGCGCGCGTACAGCACCCAGTTCGAGAGCTCGTAGTGGTGGAGCAGCGGCGCGAAGGGGTGCCCTTCCAGCTGCGCGAGCGCCGCGGCGGCCGCGTCGACGCCGTCGCAACGGAGCAGCGCCGAGCTGGCGTCGAAGAGCAGCTCGCGCAGGTCTTCGAACGCGCGATCGGGATCGGCGGCGATGCCCTGGAGCAGCGCTTCGAACGCGTCGTCGTCGAGCCCGGCGCCGGCGGCGACCTCGCCCATCGCCGGCACCTGCGTCTCGAGCATCTGCGCGTCCGGCGCGTTCCCGAGCAGGCGACCGACCAGGTAGAGATCGAAGGCGCTGGCGATGGATTCACCGAGAAATAAAGCCTCGGCGCTCGTCGGCGCGTCGCGGAGCGCGCGGCGGGCGAGGTGGTGCCAGGCCACGTGCGCGACCACGTCGGCGTCGAGGCGCGGCTCGGCGAGCACGTCGCCTTGCTCGCTCGCGGACCAGAACGTGAGGTTGAGAAAGAGCACCCGATCCCACGAGGCCTCGTCGGCGACGCGGAAGCGGTAGCCGTCGCGACGGAGCGCCTGCTTCAGCGTGTCGTAGAGGCCGATGTGCTTGAACGAGGCTTCGTCCTCGATCTGCAGCTCGTCGAGGGTGCGGGTGGTGAGCTTCACCCGCGGAGGCTTACGCCGGCGACGACGCCGGATCGAGCGCGGCGGGGCGCTTGCCGAAGAACGGGTAGCGGTAGGGCTCGACCTGCCGGTAGAGCAGGAGGCGCATCACCACGACGAGGCCGATGTCGTCGATCCACCCGACGAACGGCGCGACGTCGGGCAGGAGATCGAACGGGAAGACCACGTAGAGCATCGTCGCGACGACGAGGAGCTTGGCCCAGAGCGCGGCGCGATGGTCGCGGAGGAGCCGCGTCATGGCCACCAGATCGCCGAGGAACGGGACGATGGTGATGCCGCGCGGGCGGCGCCGGGGAGCGACCAGGGGCAGGGCGGAAGGCATGGCGAGAGCCAGCATAGAAACCCCTCGAAGCCGCGCAAGGGCGGGGGATCGCCGAGCAAGAAGGCCGCGCGCGCGCCGGGGCGGACGGGAAAAGACAGCCCCTTTGGGCCGCGTTGCTAGAGATTGCAAGTCTCCGGGCGTAGGGCATGATGCGCGCCCCGACCCCGGGCGCCCTCTCTCTGGTGCGCGGTCAGGGCGACCGAACGGCCGGTCGTGGAGGAGGCACGGATGAGCTCGCGGACTTTCGTATCGGTGGCGCTAACGGCGCTTTTTCTCGGCAGCGTCTCCGGGTGCACGAAGAACGAGCCCCCGAAGCCCGACAGCACGGCGGTGGTCGTCGCGTCGAGTAACGCCGCGACGGCGCGGCCCAAGCTCAACGTCCGCAACCCGATGGGGCCGATGGCGCGGATCGATCCCGCGGCGATGAAGGACTACCGGATCGACATCTGCTACTACGGCACGCTCTCGCTCCGGCAGGCGCGCGACAGCTACCTCGCGAGCCTCGGAAAGAGCGAGCCGAGCGAGAAGAAGATCCCGAACTTCGGCGTCGCGAACGCCGACGGCGCGAAGCCCGCCGCCGCTGCGGCCGCCGCGAAGCCCGCGGCGCCTGCCCCCAGGCCCGCGGCCTCGGGCGCTCCCTCGTCGACTCCGCCGGGGCCCGCGCGGCCGTTCGATTTCGCTCTCCGCGCGCCGCACGAGCGCAACGCCCGCGCCTGCACGGCGTCGATGGCGCTGAAGGAGCCGGCGATGCCCGGCGTCGACGAGGCGCTCGCGGTCTTCGGCCCGTACTCGGTCGAGCTCGCGAAGGACATCGCCACCGCGACCAGCTACTACCAGCGCGAAGAGTACAAGAAAGACAGCTTCGCCAAGGGGCTCGAGCTCCACAAGAAGCTGCTCGAAGAGTTCGGCAAGCTCGACGAGCAGCAGGAGAAGCTCGGCGCCGCGCTCGACACGTACCGCAAGGCCCACGCCCCGGATCCGACGAAGATCGACGAGGGCGAGAAGATCACCAACGACACCTTCGAGGACGCGCGCAAGGTGGTGATGGCCCTGGCCGAGAAGAAGCTCGACGTGGCCGCCTACAAGGCCAACATCGACAAGCTCGACAAGGCCGTCGAGGCCCTCAAGACCTTCAGCTCGTCCCACGCCGGCGACACCTGGAGCAAGATCATGGCGGCGCCGTTCGAGGCGTTCCTGCGCTCCGCGAAGGACGCCAAGGTGAGCGAGAAGGGCGTGGCCCCCGAGGATTTCCTGAACCTCGTCACCGGCTTCACCGGCCTCGTCGAGGCGCGTCAGCGCGGCCTCCAGCGCGCGATGATCACCAAGGGGCAAGTGACCCAGCTCATCCCGCCGCCGGCGATGGCCGCTCCCGCCGACTCGATCGCGCCCGCGCCCGCAGCGCTGCCCCAGCCCTGAAATCGTGAAATAGCCCGGAGCGGACCGGAATTCACCGCAAGGGAGCCAGGGTCGCAAGGGTCAGAGAAATAATCCCTCTGGCCCCGGCGACCCTGGCGCCCTTGCGGTTTTCTCTTGTGCTCTTCCGCTGGTCCGGCTTCTCAGCGGCGGCGTCGTCGCGCGATCGCCATGCGATACAGCGCCTCGTATTGCCGCGACGCGTGGCCCCAGCCCATGGGCTTCCTCATCGATCGTCGCATCATTTCGATGTGCGCCTCGGGGTGGTTGCGCATCACGAAGACCGCCCACGCCACGGTCTGCGCGAGCGCGTCGGCCGAGAGCTCTTCGAACTTGTAGCCGGTGAGCTCGTTCTCGACGGTGTCGTCGAGCCCGCCGACGGCGCGCACGATCGGCAGCGTGCCGTAGCGCTGGCTGTAGAGCTGGTTCAGGCCGCAAGGCTCGTAGCGCGAGGGCATGAGGAAGAGATCGGAGCCGGCCTCGATCCGGTGGGCGAGGGCCTCGTTCATCCCGAGGTGAGCGCGCACCTGCGTCGACGAGGCGTTGAGCCGCGCGAAGAGCTGCTCTATCCAGGCCTCGCCCGAGCCGAGCGCCACGATCTGCACGCCGAGCGCGAGGATCTCGCCGAGCGCGCCGGCGATGAGATCGATCCCCTTCTGGCTGACGAGGCGGCTGACGAGGCCGAGGAGCGGCATGTCGGCGCGCACCGGGAGGCCCATCTCGGCCTGGAGCGCGGCCTTGCAAAGGGCCTTGCCCGAGAGATCCGAAGCGCTGAAATTCGCCGCGAGAAAGCGGTCTTTTTCGGGGTTCCAGACCGTGTCGTCGATGCCGTTGAGGACCCCGATCACGCCCCCGCGCGAGCGGAGCACGCCGTCGAGCCCCTCGCCCCACTCCGGCGTCTGGATCTCCTGCGCGTAGCGGGGCGACACCGTGGTGACCTGCGTCGCGTGGGCGAGGCCGCCCTTGAGCAGGTTGATGCTGTCGTGTGCCTCGAGCCCGCGCGGGTGGAACATGCTCCAGCCCAGGCCCGTCTGGTAGAGATCGTCTTTCTTGAACCAGCCCTGGTAGGCCATGTTGTGGATGGTGAGCACGCTGGCGCTGCCGCCGAGCGGGGTGCTCGCCTCCAGCGTGTCGAGGAAGACCGGCGCCAGGCTCGCTTGCCAGTCGTGGGCGTGGACGATGTCGGGGACCCAGTCGAGCGTCTCGCAGAGGCGGAGCGCGCCGCGCGAGAGGAAGGTGTAGCGCGCGAGGTTGTCGCCGAAATCGCCTGCTTTGTCGCCGTAGATGCCGTCGCGATCGAAGAGGGCGTCGTGCTCGAGGAGGTACACGCGCGCGTCGCTCTTCGGGAGCGTCGTCTCCCAGATCGCCGCGTAAGCGAGGCCGCGGCCGACGGGGACCGCGAGCGTCTCGGGCCTCCGCTCGGCCGCGTGGCGCTTGGTGATCTGGTAGCGCGGCAAGACGACGCGCACGTCGTGGCCGCGGGCGGCGAGCGCGATCGGCAGCGCGCCCGCGACGTCGGCCAGCCCGCCGGTCTTGGCGAACGGGACGCACTCGGAGACGACGAAGAGGACCTTCAGGCGCGGCATGAGGAGGGCACGGTCACCTCGATCATGTACACCAAGCGCCGCGGCGTTTCTTCGTTGCAGTGCGCCCTGCCGCCAAATTCGTCCGCTGCGGGCTACCGCAGCGCGAGCTTCATCCCCTCGTGGGTGGCCCTGAAGCCGAGGCGCTCGTAGAAGCGATGCGCGCGGGTACGGGCCTTGTTGCTGGTGAGCTGGACTCGAAAGCACCCCTGCCGGCGGGCCTCGTCGATGGCCCAGGTCATCATCGCCGCTCCCACGCCGAGGCGCCGCGCGCCGGGCTCGACGATCACGTTCTCGATCTGGGCGACGCGGCCGCCGCGGTAGGCCACGTACTGAAGGATGGTGAGGTGGAAGGCGCCAATCACCGCGCCGTCGCTCTCGGCCACCATGAGCATGCTCCGCGGATCGGTGGCAATCGAGGCCAGCGCCTCTGCGTAGCACGAGGGCAGGGGCGAGCTCGGATCCTCGTCCTTGAGGTTGCCCTCGTCGGGGATGGCGAAGAGTCGAACGATGGTGGGGAGATCGGCCGGCTCGGCGCGGCGGAGGGTGAGAGTGGGCAGCATGCGAGCTTCACAATTTCTTCAGGAACGAGGCGAAGCTCGGCGCCTGGAGCTCGCGCTGGGCGTTGCAGAGGGTGATCCCCTCGAGCACCTGCGCCAGGGTGCGGGGAGCGCCGGTGAGCTTCTCGACCCGGCCCTTGAAGAAGGCGTCGACCTCGGCGCGATCGTGGGCCGAGCAGAAGGCCTCGGCGAAGCGGGGCGCGTCGCCGGCGAGCTCGCCCGGGAGGCGGGCAATCACCGCGTCGTAGTGCTCTTTCAGGAAGGCGAACGAGACGTCGATCATCCGATCGTCCTGGAAGAGCAGGGGGAGCGCGTCGCGGGGATCGAGCTCCTTCGAGAGGAAGAGGCTGAGCCCCTCGCGGACGATCGCCGGATCGCGGAAGCTCGCCATGGCGGCGAGCAAATGGCGGCGTCGGCGCGGCGCGGTGGCCTTGGTGACCTCGGCGTGGAGGCGATCGAACAGGGCCCGATCGCCGCGGTGGACAGCGACGGTGAGCGCCACGCCGACCATGTCGTCTTCCAGCGCAGCGGGGTTGTCGAGCCAGGCGCGAGCGAGCTTGTCGGCCTCGACGCCGAGCGCCGCGTTCTCGCCGCGGAGGGCGGCCGCGCCCACGATGCTCGGGCGGATGAGGCGGATATCCTCGCTCTCACCGGCCCTGGGGCGGAGGCCAATCTCCAGGGCGCGCTTGCTCAGGGCCTTGTCGACGAAGCGGCTGAACGCGGGGCGGAGATCGGCCGCCAGGATCCGATCGGGCATGTCGGCCAGGAGCTCGGCCGCGGCGCCCTGGATGTGGGGATCGGGATCCTTGACGAGATCGGCGAGGTGGGCGAGCGCGGCGCCGGCAGGCAATTTGCCGCTCTGGACCAGCGCCCCCATGTCGCGCAGGACCGAGAGGCGCTCTGCCAGAGTGAGCTTGTCCCCGGCGTGGAAGAGGGCGTCGAGATCCTTCGGGCCATAGGCCACATGGTAATAGCCGACGCCGCCCTGGTTGGGCAGCACCCAGTCCGGGCACGCCGTCCCCGCGAGCGGGAGATCGACCGAAGGCGCGTTGACGAGGGTGCAGGCGCGGTCTTCCTTCTTGCCGGCCGAGTAGCGCACGCAGACGGGGATTTGCCAGCTCGCCTGCGCAGCGCCGGTGGAGCCGGCCGGGAGATACCGCTCCTGCGAGAGGACGATCTTCGGAGCGATCTTGGCCTCGCAAACCACCTTGGCGGTGATCAGCGGGACACCCGGCTGATCGACGAAGGTGGAGAACGCCGGGGCGACGTCGCGCCCGGCCTCGGCGCTGACGGCGGCGAAGAAATCGCTGGAGCCGGCGCTGCCGTTGGCGTGCCTGGTGAGGTAGCGCTGGACGCCCTTCTGGAACTTGTCGGGGCCGACCCAGGTCTCGAACATGCCAATCACCGCGCCGCCCTTGTCGTAGGTGATGCCGTCGAAGGCGTTCTGGATATCGTCCTTGGTGATGATCTCTTGACGGATCTTGCGGGCGCTGACGAGCGCGTCGCTGTGCATGGCGTAGGCGGTGCTGTCGGCGGTGCGCGTCTCCCAGCTCCACTCGGGCTTCCAGGGGGCGAGGATCTTCCCTTCCATCCAGGTGGCGAAGGCCTCGTTGAGCCAGATGTCGTTCCAGAACGACATGGTGACCAGATCGCCGAACCACTGGTGGGCCATCTCGTGAGCGATGATGTCGGCGTAGCGGCGCTGGAACCGGGGCGTCTCGTCCTCGTGGCGGGCGAGGAGGCCCGTCTCGAAGAAGGTGATGAGCCCGACGTTCTCCATGGCGCCGAACGAGACGAGCTGGGGCACGGCGACGACGTCGAGCTTCTCGTACGGGTAGGCCATCCCGAAGAAGGCTTCGAGGCGCTCCAGGAGCACGGGAGTCGTCTTGACGGCATAGGCGGCCTCGGCCGATTTGCCGTGCGGAACGACGATCCGCATCGGGATGTGGCCCTTGCCGACCTTGCCGGCGTCGACGAGATCGAAGGGGCCGACGGCGAAGGCCACGAGGTACGAGGGGATCGGCTTGGTCTCGGCGAAGCGGACCGTCTTGAGCCCGGCCTCGGCCGGGAGCTCGGAGACCGAAGGGGTGTTGGAGAGCGCGACGTCGGTCTGCTTGACCTTGAGCGTGAGCTGCCACGGCACCTTGAACGTGGGCTCGTCGAAGCAGGGGAAGGCGCGTCGAGCGTCGATGTTCTCGAACTGGCTGAAGATGTAGGAGACGCCGTCTTCCTTCTCGGCGAAGACGCCGCGATCGTCCTTTTCGCTCACGTCGGCGCAGTAGGTGACGTGGAGTCGCGCCGTGCCCGCAGGCGCGGTGTCGAAGGCGAAGCCCAGGTGATCGGGCGGGCCCGGGACGACCCGGGCCGGGCGCGAGACGCCCGCGACCTCGAGGTGAGCCTCGGAGACGCTGAGGCCCACCCCGTTGAGCCAGATCAGCGAGGTGGGCTCGGAGAGGGCGAGATCGATATCGATGCTGCCCTCGAGGCTCAGCGTGTCGGAGAGCAGCGTCAGCGTCGGTGCGTAGCGAAGCGGCTTGACGGTGGTGGGGAGCCGGATCCCCGGCGGAGGCGCGCTCGGCGTCGGCGTCATGATCGCGAGCGACGCCGCGGTGGGCGGCGTGGGCAGCGGCGCCGGAGGAGGCGCGGCGCTGCACGCGGCGAGGGTGAGCAGAGCGACGAGAGAGCTGCGCTTGATCATGGGGTCCGACGCCTCCGCCGCCGCGTCGCGGCCGGCCACCCGCTCTATACTGGCGCGATCATGCCG
>JBDTXR010000081.1:0-25758 GCA_040006075.1 Byssovorax sp.
AGATCCTCGACGGCCGGGTGGCGATCTTCCTCCACGACAAGGCCTCGCTCGACGAGGAAGACATCGCCGCGGCCTCGCTCCTGGTGTTCGGAAAGTCCGCCGAGCCCTTGATCCGCCGCGTGGGAGCGCGGGTCTTCATCTCGCCCGGGCCCATCGGCGGGGCCGGTGGCATCGCGATGCTGGACGACAGCGCCGGGGCCGTGAAGATCGAGATCCTCAACGCAGCGGGCGCGGTCATCGCGCAGGATCTCCTGGGCGCCCCGGCCGGCGCGGGGAAAATGCGGGTCCAGGGTGGCGGCTGAACCGACCGGATCGAGGGTGGCGATCTTCGGCGGGAGCTTCAACCCGCCGCACGTGGCGCACGTGCTCGCGGTCGTGTACGCGCTCGCCACCGCGCCGATCGACGCCGTCGTGGTGGTGCCGGTGTTTCACCACCCGTTCTCGAAAGAGCTGGCGTCGTTCGACGAGCGCCTGGCGATGTGCGAGCTGGCGCTGGGGTGGATCCCGCGCGTGAGCGTCTCGACGGTCGAGCGCGAGCTCGGCGGCGCTAGCCTGACGCTGCGCACGGTCGAGCACCTCGCGGCGACGCACCCGGAGTGGTCGCTCCGGCTGCTGATCGGCTCCGACGTGCTCGGCGATCTCCCGAAATGGCACCGCTTCGATCGCATCGCGGCGATCGCGCCGCCGCTGGTCCTCGGCCGCGTCGGCGTGGTCCCGCCGGCCGCGGGCGAGGGTCCGATGCCTGGCCTCACGGCCCCGCTGCCGGTGCTGCCGCGCGTCTCCAGCACCGAGATCCGCGCCGCGCTGGCCGCGGGCGATCTCGACGCGGTCCGCGCGCGCGTGCCGTCCGCGGTGCTCGACTACATCGAGGCGCATCGCCTCTACTGCGGGGCGGAAGCATGAGCGCGATCTTCATCTTCGGCGCGGGCAAGGTCGGCGCGGGGCTGGCGCGGGCGCTGCGCGCGGTCGGCGATCGGGTGACGCTGCGGCCGCAGCGCAAGGGCCTCCCCACGCGGCGAATCGAGGCGGATCTGATCATCCTCGCGGTGCGCGATCGCGAGCTCGCCGGCGTCGCCGAGGCGCTGGTGCGCGGCGGTCTCGTGGGGCACCGCCGGGCGGCGATCGTGCATTGCGCGGGCGCGCTCGGCCCCGAGGCGCTCGCGGCGGCGCGCGGCCCGCGCGTCGCCGTCGCGCAGATGCACCCGATGATCTCGTTCGCGTCGAAGGATCGCACGCCGGATCTCGCGCGCGGCCAGCTCCACGTCGACGGCGACCCCGCCGCGGTCCGCGCGGCGCGCGCGCTCGGCAAGCGGCTCGGGATGACGCCGCGGACGGTGGTCGGCCTCGATCGGGTCGCGTACCACGCGGCGGCGGGCCTCGTCGCCAACGGCGCGGCGGCGCTCGCTGCGGGAGGCGTCGAGCTGCTCGGCAAGGCTGGCGTCGACGCGGCGACGGCCGCAGCGATGCTGGGTCCGCTGCTCCGCAGCGTGGCCGACAACGTCGAGCGGCTCGGCCTGCCCGAGGCGCTCACGGGCCCGGTGCGGCGCGGCGACGCCGCGGGCATCGGCAAGCACCTCGACACGCTCGCGCAGCTCGCGCCCGATCTGCTGCCGATTTACATCGCCGCGTCGCGCACCCAGATCCCGCTGGCGCGCGCCCTCGCCGAGGCGCCTCCGTCGAGCTTCGACGCGATCGAAGCGCAGCTGGCACCTCGCGATCCAGTCGCGAAGTAAATCGCCGCCGTCACTGGACGCCTGAATCCGGCTTTGCACGGCGAAAGGCCCCATCCTGATTGCGGGACGCGCCGAGGCGACTGTATTCTCAGGATGCTTTGCTGAACGTAGCTCTTCAGTCACCGTGGGTTGCCGAGCCGGGAGGGCGCGCATCCCGCGTCGTCGGCGCGTCGCTGCGAGGCTCCGGGCTGGCCGAGATCGACGCGATCGCGCGCGAGGGGGCGTCGCGCGGCGTCGTCTTCGTGCACGGCGTGCGCTCGGTCCTCGAGGCGATCGGCCACCACGTCGAGCGGCGCGCGCGGGCGCTCGGCCGCGGCGTGGTGATCATCGACGGCCTCACCACCGACGATCCGTGGCGCGAGCTCGCGGCCCGCTGCGGCGCCGGCACCACGACCGATCCGCAGAGCGCCGCGTCGGCCATCCTCGCGGCCAGCGACGTGGTGGTGATCCTCGAAGGCGCCAGAACCTGCTGGGGCGACGCGCTCCTCGACGATCTCGCGCTGCGCGCGGACGTGGCGCCGCTCCTGTTCGTCCTCGGCGCCGAGCGCTCGTTCAGCGGCACCGACGTCCGCGTCGTCCCGGCCTCCGGGGCCGCGTCGAGCGAGGAAATCCGCCTGTTCTGGGACGCCATCGCCCGCGACGCCGACCAGCAGATCCCCGCCGGCCTCACGCGCCTCGACGCCCTCGAAGGCTGGTGGGCCGCGGCCCGCACCACGCCGATCGAGCGCCGCGCGACGCCCGGGCCCATCGGCGAGGGCGCGCGCCGGCTGCTCGCGCGGCTGGTGCTCTCGCAGCGCAGCTGGCCGGTGGCCGAGGTGCTCCGCTTCGGCGCGGTGGAAGCGCGCGACGAGCTCTTCGCCGCGGAGCGACTCGACGAATCGGCGGCGCGCATCTCGGCGCGCGCACCCGCCGTCGGCGGCCTCGCGTGGGACACGTCGGACGCGGCCGTGGTGGCCGAAGCGCTCGACGGCTCGGCCGATCCGTGGGCCGCGGCGCGCGCGAGCGAGCTGTGGATCCTCGCGGGCGACGCCGATCGGGCCGAGGCCGCGGCGGTGCGCGCCCTCGGCACCTTCGTCGATCCGTCGGCGCGATCCGACTTCTGGCGCCGGTGGGAAGCCTCGTTGCTCGCGCTCCCCGCGGCCGAGTCCGCGCCGCGCTTCCTCAAGTGTGCCGAGCTGGCCTTGCGCGCGGGCGACCTCGATCGCGCCTGCGACTTCGCCACGCGCCCCTCGCCCCTGGGCGACGCGTTCGAGGCCCTGCTCACGCGCGGCCGCGTCTACATCGCCAAGGGCGACGTCACCACCGGCGAGTTCGCGCTCGGCCTCGCGCTCGAGCGCGCGCCCGACGCTGCGCACCGCGCCCGCGCCGCCGTCGAGATGGCCGAGGTCCGCCTGCTCGCGGGCGATCTCGCCGGCGCCGGCCGCTTCGCCGACTCGGGCCTCGCCGACGCGGGCGATCTCGGGACCAAGCTCCAGGCGCGCAACGTCATCGGCAAGCTGCTCCTCGCCGACGCCGCCTACGACGCCGCCGAGATCCACTTCGCGCGCGACGCCTGCGAAGCGTCGCTGTTCGGCGATTTGATGAGCGAGCTCCGCGCCCGCCTCAACCGCGCGATCGCCTTGCTCTCCAGCGGTCGCCTCCACGAAGCGCGCGGGATGCTCACCGCGGTGCTCGACGAGGGCGAGAAGCGCGGCGAGGTCCGCGCCGTGGCCTTCGCGTTGAGCAACCTCGCGACCATCGCCACGCTGCAGCGCGACTACGTCGAGGCGCTCCGCCTCAGCGAGCGCGTGCTCGTGGTGCGGCGTCGCATCGGCGACAAGCTCTCGCTCGCGCTGCTGATCACCAACCTCGCGTACCTTCGCCTTCGCATCGGCCAGGTCGCCGAGGCCGAGCAGGCGCTTCGCTTCGGCCGGCAAGCGTGCGGACCGGGGATGCCGGCGTCCCGCGCCGCGCACTTCGCGCTCGTCGCGGCGCGCATCCACCTCGCTCGCGGCAACACGCTCGAAGCGATGACCGAGCTCAACGCGGCCATCGCCGGAACGCGCTCGTCGCGCGACGGCAACAAGCTCTCCGAGTGCTACCGCGTCGAGGCGCGCATCGCGCTCGAGAACGGCGATCTCGGTCGCCTCGCCGACGCCATCGCGCGGGCGCGCGAAGAGGCCGCGTCGTCCCCCGCGCACGCCGAGATCGCCCTGCTCGAGGCCCTGCGCGCGCGGGCCGCGGGCGAGCCGTACGCCGCGCTCGCGCGCGAGGCCCTCGAGCGGAGCCGCGTCGCCGAAGACACCGAGCTCGCCACCGAAGCGCACCTGTTGCTCCACCACGCCGCCGACAGCTCGGGCGACGCCCGCGCGGCGCGCGCGCACCTCGAAGGCGCCGTCGCCCTCCGCAACCGCATCGCCGCCGATCTCCCCGACGAGATGCAGAAGAGCTTCTTCGCGCGCCGCGAGATCCGGGAGCTCTGCGTCCTCGAGGCCGCCGCCGAGCGGCGCGCCGAGGCGACGCGCGCCGAGAACGACACCGGCCCGGTGTCCCTCGACGGCCCTCGCGTCACGCTGCGCTCCGGCCTCCTCGGCGCGCCGAGCGGCCGCGACGCTGCACCGAGCCCCGGCGCGCGCCGCATGGTCGGTCGCGATCCGGCGATCCTCGCGCTCCTGAACGCCGTCCAGAAGGTCGGCCCGAGCGACGCGACCGTCCTGGTTCGCGGCGAGAGCGGCACCGGCAAAGAGCTCGTCGCCGAGGCGATCCACGAAGCCAGCGCGCGGCGCCATGGCCCGCTCGTCAAGGTCAACTGCGCCGCGCTGGTCGAGACGCTGCTCCTCTCGGAGCTCTTCGGCCACGAAAAGGGCTCGTTCACGGGCGCCTCGGCGCGCAAGCGCGGCCGCTTCGAGATGGCGGAGGGCGGCACCCTCTTCCTCGACGAGATCGGCGACATCTCCCCCACCACGCAGGTCGCCCTGCTCCGCGTGCTCCAGGAAAAGACCTTCGAGCGCGTCGGCGGCGTCAGCCCGATCCACGCCAACGTGCGGATCATCTGCGCGACGCACCGCGATCTGAAGGCCCTGGTCGCGCGCGGCGAGTTCCGCGAAGACCTCTACTACCGCCTCCGCGGCGTCGTCCTCGAGGTCCCCGCGCTCCGCAGCCGCCTCGGCGATCTCCCGACCATTTGCTCTGCAATCCTCGCACGGATCGCCGCCGAGCGCGGCACGCCCACGCTGCGGCTCGCCGCCTCTGCGCTCGAAGGACTGACGCGTCACGCGTGGCCGGGCAACATCCGCGAGCTCGAGAACGCCCTCCGCGCCGCCGCGCTCTTCGCCGAGGGCGACGCGATCGAGCTCCAGGATTTCACGAGCAATGTCGAAGGCCTACGCGGAATCGAACCGCCGCCGGCCGCAGCGGCCTCGCCGCCTTCCGCGCTCTCTGGCACGATGGATGCCTGTGAAGCTGGCGCCGTGTCTCGACCGTCAGTGAATGAACACCTCTCTGGGGGGACGGAGGGGATCCCCACGGCGGGATCGTCGTCCCCGACGGATGTGGCCTATGCTCATGTGCGCGGCGGCGTCAGCCTCGGCGACATGAAGCGGCAGATTGAGCGAGATTGCATCGCCCGGGCGCTCGCCGAGAGCGGCGGGAACATCACCCGGGCCGCCGGGCTTCTGGGGATGAAGCGGCCACGGCTATCGCAGTTGGTCAAGCAGTACGGCTTCGGAGTGGACGCCTTCGGGGCGGATGCTGAGTCGGAGGAGATCGAATCATGAGCGGCGGAACCTCAACGCTCTGGCGAACGTCGCTGTGCGGCGTGGTGATGGCTCTCTCGGTGTTTGCCACCGGGTGCGCCATGGAAGCGGGCGACGCGGACGAAGACACCGGCGTGGGCACGGCCGAGGTCATCAGCATGCCGGCGCCGCTCGGCGGGCTGAAGCAGCCGAAGAGCCCGGTGACGGGTCACGGCAGCAAGGTGACGGTCCAGGCCAAATCGCCGACCAGCAAGATCGACGAGGTCGTCGAGCCCGAGCCCGAGCCCTGGCATCCCGACACCCGCGGCGGCTCCGACGATCCGGACGACGCCGTCCTGCGCACCACGCCGGATCGCTCCGACGATCACAAATAGCACCCCGGATCCGGGGTACTGATGGCCTCTCCCGAAGCCTCGCTCGGCCTCGACGTCACGGTCGAGGCCTCCGCCGCGTCCGGCGTGATCACCGGGCCTGCGCGCATTTCCACCCCACTCAACCAGCTCGTCACACCAAGCTCGACTCCGCGCTCCAGCTTCCCGAGCGCGGATCGCCACGAGAGCGGCCGGCTCGATCACTTCGTCGTCGGCAAGCGCCTCGGCAGCGGCGGGATGGGGGCCGTGTACCTCGCGCACGACGCGTCGCTCGATCGCGCGGTGGCGATCAAGATCCTCCCCGACGAGATGGCCCAGAAGGCGGAGGCCCAGGAGCGCTTCATCCGCGAAGCGCAGGCCCAGGCGCGCCTCAGCTCGCCCAACGTCGTCCAGATCTACTTCATCGGCCGCGTCCCCGCCGAGCCGCAGGCCTCGTCGTCACCGACGTCACCCATCGTCAACGGCGCGCCCGGCTCGCTCTATTTCGCGATGGAGCTCGCGCCCGGAGGCTCGCTCGAGGCCCACCTCGATCTCGGCGAGCACGTCGAGCCCGAGCTGGCGCGGCGCCAGATGATCCACGTCGCGCGCGGCCTCCGCGACGCCCACGCCGAGGGCATCGTCCACCGCGACATCAAGCCGGGGAACCTCTTGCTCGGGCGCGACGGCGCGGTAAAAATAGCGGATTTCGGCCTCGCCAAGCCCCGGGATCCCAACCTCGGCCTCACCCGCGACGGCGCGGTGCTGGGCACGCCGCTCTACATGGCGCCCGAGCAAGCGATGGGCGAGCCGCTCGATCATCGCGCGGACATGTACGCGCTCGGCGCGACCTTCTTCCACCTGCTCACGGGGAGCCCGCCCTTCGACGCGCCCAACGCCGTCGCGATGATCTCCAAGCACCTCACCGCCAAGACGCCGCGCGTGCGCGAGCGCGTCGCCGCCGTGCCCATCCGCCTCGCGGCGATCGTCGAGCGGCTCATGGCCAAGGATCGCGCGCACCGCTACGCGACCTACGACGATCTCCTCGCCGCGCTCGACGCCGCCGCGCCGGGGCGGATCGAGCACGCCGGCTTCTGGACGCGGGGCGCCGCGGCCGGGATCGATCTCGTGCTCGCCTCGCTGCTCATCGGCGCGCTCGGCGGCTTCGGGCTCGTGGTGTTCATCGCGGCGATCGCCCTCGCGCACGGCCTCTACGGGCAGACCCTCGGCAAGTACCTGCTGCGCATCGAGGTCCAGCGCCTCGACGGCGGGCGCCTCGGCGTCCCGCGGGCGCTCGTGCGCACCCTCGCGGGGCTGTGGCTGCCGTTCCTGGTCGGGCTCCTGATCCTGCTCACGCAGGGCCTCCGCGCGCTCCAGGGCAACGTCGTCCAGCTCGCGAAGATCGACCGCTTCCGCGAGCTGATCGTCCCGATCATCGGCAGCTACGCGATCCTCACGCTGCTCTACGTCGCGGGCTTCGTCATCGCCGCGTTCCACCGCCAGAAGCGCGGCGCGCACGACATGATCGCCGGCTCGCAGGTCGTCTATCGCCTCGGCTCGAGCAAGCCCGCGGCGCCGCACTCCACGGCCTCGCCGCGGCGCGGCGGTTGACCTCGGCGCTCCAGATCGCTTCGGTTACGCTGCCCGCGATGCCGGTCACCGATATTCGAACGCCCGCGATCGTCGGGTGCGGCGTGATCGCCCTGGTCATCGCCGCGTCCACGCTCCTGCGCGGGCGCGTGCGCACGGTCCACCTGCTCTTCGCGGCCTTCGCGGCCGACATCGGCTTCTGGTACCTCTCGCAGTCGCTCTTCTTCAGCTTCCCGACCGACACCCGCGTCTGGCAGACCGCGGTCGCGCTCCTCGCGGTGCTGCTCCCGGTGATCGCGCTCTCGTTCTTCGAAGCGATGATCCCGCACGAAGCCGAGCGCCGCCCGCGCCTCCGTCGCTTCGCCGGCGCGCTCACCGTGCCGATGGTCGCGCTGGTGCTGATCCCGCTCCAGAGCTCGATCGTCCGCGTCTCGGTCTTCCTCTACGTCTTCGCCATGCTCACCGCCGGGCTCTACACGCTCGGGCAGCGCGGGGCGCAGAGCTCGTCGCGCGCCACCCAGCGGCGGGTGCGCTTCCTCGTGGTGATCGGCGCGGCCGCGGGGCTCTTCACGGTCATCGACTTCGCCTGGTTCCTGGTGCTCTCCAACCGGCTCCCGCCGATCGGCGCGGCGCTCTCGGTGGTGTTCATCTTCGTGCTCGCCCAGGCGCTCCGCCACGAGCGGCTGCTCGACGTGTCCGAGCTGCTGGCCAAGCTCCTGGTCGCGACCGGGCTCGCGTTCTTGCTCGCGCTGATTTTCTACCTGCTCTCCGAGGTGCTCTTCAAGCAGTTCGAGACCACGTACCTCAACGCGCTCCTCGCCATCCTGGTGATCTTCGTCTTCGATCCGCTCCGCGAGCTGGTCGAGAAGTGGATCCAGCGGATCTTCTTCCGCGATCGTTTCGACCTGGAATCCTCGATTGGATTGCTCCGCCGACGCCTGGTCCACATCCTCGAGATCGAGGAGCTGGGCGGCGCCGTCGTGGCCGCGCTCGAGCAGTCGCGGCGGATGACGGGGGCCGGCCTCTACGTCCGCGATCAGGACGGCACCGGCTTCGATCGCCTCGCCGGCCTCGGCCCGCGCGTCCCCGATCGGATCGAGGTCGCGACCGCGCGCGCGCTGCTCGATCGCCTCGATCTCGGCCCGCTCGCCGTCGAGGAGGTCGAGCGCGAAGCCCGCGATCACAAGGCCCGCGGCGAGCGCGTCGGCGCCTCGGACGAGGCCGTGCTCGCCGCCGCGGCGGTGCTGGGCGCGCTCTCGCGCGGCGTCGTGGTCGGCGTCCGCGACGAGGCGCGCGACCTCATCGCCCTCCTCGTCGTCAGCGACGATCGCGTGCGCGACGCGTTCTCGCCGGAGGAGGTCGCGCTGATCGGCAGCCTCGCCGCGCCGATCGGCGTGGTGATCGAGAACTCGCGCGTGTACGGGCAAATGAAGGAGCGCGACCGCCTCGCCGTCCTCGGCCAGATGGCCGCCGGCCTCGCCCACGAGATCCGGAACCCGCTCGGCGCGATCAAGGGCGCCGCGCAGCTCCTCGCCGATCCCTCGGCCGACGTCGTCCTCGACGCCGCCTCGCGCGAGTTCCTCGGGATCATCCTCGAAGAGGTCGACCGCCTCGATCGCGTCGTCGGATCGGTCCTCGATCTCGCGCGCCCGTCCGATCAGACGGTGCTGCCGACCGACGTCAACGCTGTGGTACGTCGTACCCTCCAGGTCCTCTCGGCCGAGCCCGGGAGCGACGATCTCAAGGTCGACGTCATCCTCGATCCCTCGCTCCCGCGCGTGTCGATCGATCCCGAGCAGCTCCGACAGGTGCTGATGAACCTGGTCCGCAACGCCTCGCAGGCCATGAAGGGCCGCGGGAAGATCGCCGTCTCCACCCGGGTGCGCCTCGGCCGAGGAACCCGCTCCGGCGGCCCGGCGTCGGAAGAGGCCTTCGTCGAGCTCAACGTCGCCGACAACGGCCCTGGCATCTCTCAAAAGGTGCTCGAGAACCTCTTCATGCCCTTCTTCACCACGAAAGAGAAGGGCACCGGCCTCGGCCTCGCCATCAGCCAGCGCATCGTGCAGGGCGCCGGCGGCCGGATCGAGGTCCGATCCTACGAGGGCAAAGGAAGCACCTTTGCCGTGATCTTCCCCGCGGTGATGGACGCGCTCGGGACGCCGACGCCCGGCGCCGTGGCGCGCGTCGCCGAGATCCCGGCGATCGGCCGCTGATCAGGCCTCGGGTCGCGGCGGAGCGAGCATCCGGGTCGCGTCGTTCTCCCCGCGAAAGCGATAGCCGCTCAGGGCCAGGAGCACCAGAGCAGGGGAGTAGAAGAACCCCACCAGGTTGTCGAGGATCCCGCCCGCGCGCGTGCCGGCGAGGGGCGCCGCCAGGCCGACGCTGACGTCGCAGAAGAAGAAGAACGTCATCCCGCAGGCGATGAGCCAGCCGTTGAAGGCGGGATGGGCGCTCCGGATCAGCGTCCCCCAGGCCATCCAGAGCGAGATCGAGAGCACCGCGATGTACACGCAGTCGACCGCGAACATCCCGCCTGGCATCAGGATCGGCGCCACACAGTAGAGCAGCACCGCCGAGCCCCCGAAGGCCACCAGGCCCGTCGCGCCGAGGAGGCCCATCGTCCGACTCCGCACCTCGACCGCCATCGAGTCCCGGAACCCGGCGGCGTGACGGGCGATGAAGAGCGCGTGCACGCCGAGGAACAGGACAGTGCCAATCATCATCCAGTCGAGCAAGATCAGGAAGAAATCGGCCACGAGGGTCAGCGCGAAGGCCGAGATCAGGAGGCGCTTGTCCCGGAGAGACACGTTGTCGCGAGCGCCGATGAGCGCCACCATCCCCACGCAGAGGATGGTCCGCGCGTAGCCCGCCCCGGTGGGGAAGCTGCTGTGGAACCCGTGGAGGAACGACGACCAGCCGACCCCGGCGTAGGTGCCGGTCAGGAGCAGGATCACCCCCATGATCGCCAGCACCGCCGTCTCCTTGCGGTGGCTGATGATGGTGTGCTCGGGCGGCGTCACGGGATCTTCGAGAAGTCGATGGTGCCTTGCCAGATATCGGTGGTGTCGAACAGGCCAAAGGCCCAGCCCTCGTCCTTGTCGATGTTCCCCGAGTACCAGGTCACCAGGCTCCGGGTGGCGTCGACGGTGGCCACGCCGGCGTACGACGTGTCGGCGGCGCTGGGCAGCTCGCCGATCTCGGCGGCGGTGAGCGGGCCCGACTCCAGATCTCCCTTGATCTCGAACAGCGCCGTGCGCTTGCGATCGTTCGCGCCCAGGTGCTTGCGGGCGACCACGAACAGCCGCTCTTCGTGGAAGAAGCTCAGCGGTCCGTCCAGGCGCTGATCGCCGATCTCGGTCGGGCAGTCGAAGGCGGCGTAGGGCGCGTCGGAGCGGCAGACCTTGGTGCGATGACGCCCCTCGTCTCCGAGGATCTCCCCGTCCGTGCCGTCCATCCGCACCAGAGCGAGGATCTTGCCCGAGGGCAGGAACGTCAGCTCGGTCTCGAGCGGGGTATCGACGGAGAGGGTGTAAATCGGCGCGCCCTTCGTCCAGACCTTGCCGTCGGGCGAGGTGAAGAGCCAGACGCTCTTGTCGCCGTCCTCGTAGGCGGCCGAGTAGAAGATGCCTTTGCTCTCCTTGATCCGCCACAGGCTCCAGGTCTTCGGGGTGATCGCCGAGAGATCGCTCCAGGTCGCGCCGTCGGCCGAGCTCGAGATCATGGCGATGGTGTCGACGTTGGAGTCCCGGGTGCTGTTCACCGGGAGGCGCGTCAACGCCTTGATGAACAGGGTCTCTCCGACGATGTAGAAGTGCGGATCGCGGAGATCGCGATCGACCGGCGCGAGGATCACCCCGGTCTCGGTGAACGAGGCCCCGGAGTCCTTCGATCGGTAGATGTGGAGCGAGCTGTTCGGCCCGAGGACCTGGCTGTGGGCGGTGCGGTGGACCAGGTAGATGTCCCCGTGGAACGTGACCAGATCGGTGTTCTCGTTGTGGCGACAGATGCCTTTGCGACAATCGTCGTTCTCCACGATCCCCCCGTTGACGAGGATCCTGGCGTCCGAGAGCCAGACCGGGACGGGGAACCCCCCGCCCGCACCGCCCGAGCCGCTCGTGGTCGTCATGGTGGCGGAGGCGGTGTCGCCGCTGCCTCCACAGCCGACGGCGAGCGGGAGGGCGGAGACGAGGGCCAGCGCGAGCGGGGCGAGGAGGGGGTACGGACGCATGACGCGCAGTCTATCGAGGGATCGCCCCCGCGACTACGGGGCCATTTTTTTACCGGAACGACTTGACCGGTGACACGGCGCGTCATATACACACGGAGCCAGCGACGCCGCGGACAACCTTCCTCGTCGCGGGCGAACGCACACCATGGCTCGGGCCTCGCGCGCACTCGGCGCGTCGGGCTGGGGGCCGTGTTCCGTCGAGAACCAGGAGTCGAAGATCATGAGCAAGCACAAGCACGTCGAGACCGCTGCGCACGCCACCAACGCTGCAGAGGCGCACGCGCCCGAGGCCCACGCCGCCGCCCCCGCCGCCGCTGCGGTCGAGGCGCCCGCCGCGCACGCCACCGTCGCCGCCCCCGAGGCCGCCGCGGCGCCCGTCACCGCTGCGAGCGCGGCCGCCGCGGCTGCCACCATGGCGACCACGCTTTACGGCGTCGGCGTGGTCTGGGCCCAGAAGGGCATTGGCCTCGGCAAGACGGCCCTCGAAGGCCTCGCCCGCGCCCTCGATCGCGGCGCGAAGATGCTTGGCGACCTCCAGACCCAGATCAAGGTCAACGCCGAGAAGCCCGCCGTCTGAGGCGATCTCGCGACCAACAGGCCTGCTGTCGGGCCCGGTGAACGAGGGGTAGCGGGCGCGCGGGGGGAGCGCCCCGTGAACGCTGACTTGGCCTCTGTATCGGGCCAATCCGTCGTCAGTTGAGCCAGAACAGATAGCGCAGCTTGTGCTCGAGCCCCTCGCGGTGCTGATCGACCTCTCCCTTCATCCGCTCGAGCCGCTTCGGCAGCGGCGAGGCCTTCATTTCGTGCACGTAGTACTCGCCCAGCACCGAGGCGAAGATGGCGTCGACGTCGCGCTCTTCGTCGAAGCGCTCGAGATCGCGTAGATCGAGCGTGATGTCCTTGGGGTGCGAGAGCATTCGCCCGACATCGAGGTAGCCGTGCACCGGCCAGCGCGGGCGCTCGCCGAGGAGCGCCAGCGCGTCGCCCGCGTGAATCCCCTCCTCGCTCTCGACGATGCGATGGAGATCGCCCAGCACGCCCTCCCAGGTGGCGTAGAGTGCCTGATCGACGGGCAGCGGCATCGGGTGGCTCTTCTGACGCGGGCTCGGGACCCACTCCCGATCATCGTCCGTTTCGGCCAGGTACGCGCGCCGTGCAGCGTCGGATTGGGACAGGCCTTCGAGCAGGCGCGCGCGGGCCTGGGCGATGCGATCCGGCTCCAGCAGCCGGATCACGATCGCCTTCGGCCGATCGCGGCGGCGCGCTGCGAGGGCCGCCGCCTCGCTCCAGTCGTAGGCCATCACCACGTCGAGGGCGGCGCGCTCGAAGCTGACGAAGGCGCGCGCCCAGGCCACGTCGCCGTCGTCGAACCGGAACGTGGGACGGCGCCGGGGATCGCCCTCGGGGATGGGGTTTCCCTCGGCGTCCTCTTCAATCTCCATCAGGCGCCGATCGCGATCGTCGACGCGACCGTTGCCGTTCCAATCGATGTCCCAGCAGGCCAGACAGAGCTCGACCGAGAGGCCCTTTTGCTCGGCCACGACGCCGAGATCGGCCTCGATCTGCCCGAGCTCGGCCTCGGCGTCGCCCAGCGTGGTGCGCAGGTATTTCTGGTTGAGCGCCCCCGACGCGACGCCTCCGCCGATCACCGTCATCCCGTCGATGGCGAGCTGGTGCTGGGTCTTCTTGGCCCGGACGATGGCGCGCACCAGGCGGCCATAGGGGTTATCGCCGTCGGCGGCGAGGCCCTCGGCGGCGAGCTTCCCCGCGCTCTCGAAAGAGCCTCTCTGGAGCGCGGTGATCGCCGGCGCCGCGGCGTCTCTCCGGCTCTCCAGGGTGGGTACGGCGCAGCCGAGCGAGAGCGCGACGCTCGCGAGGAGCGCCCAGCGGACACGATAAAACATCATCCCTCCGACCGACAGGGAGCGAGTCGCGCGCGGCGCACCGGCAGCGGCCAGGTGCGAAGGAACGCGCGCGTCAAGCTCGCTCGAACAGGGCCTTTGCAAGAGGAAGGCCGCTCGCCTCGGGCGGCGAACCATGCGGAAAATTCTGTTGATTCAGAACATTCGCGCTTCGCTGTGCGTAACGCGCTGCGCTGAGGTGCGCAGCCGGTTGCCGGGATCACCGTCGTGAGTGCCCGCGCTTCCGCGGCCGATCGAGCGCACGATTTCTCGAAGTCGGGCGCGGGGTGGAAGCGTGTATCGTGGGGGCGTGTCGACCGATCCCTTCCACGAACGTCTCCTGAAGATCGTCCTGAGCCTGCCCGGCGGCTACGAGGACCGGCCCTGGGGCAGCGTGCATTGCAAGGTCGCGGGGAAGATCTTCGTCGGCTGGCATCGCCGCGACGACGGCGAGATGCAGATCGGGTTCAGGGTGGACAAGGAGCTTCAGTCGATGCTCGTCGCCTCCGATCCGAGGTTCACGATCGCCAGGTACGTGGGCCAGCACGGCGGCGTCGACATGAACCTCGGGCCGAAGCCCAACTGGGCCGAGGTCGAGCAGCTCATCGTCGAGAGCTACCGGATCATCGCCCCGAAGAAGCTCGTGAAGGAGCTCGACGCGCGCGGCGGCGCAGGAGGCGCGACCTCGGCGGCAAAGCCCGCTGCGAAGAAGCCCGCGGCGAAGAAGCCCGCTGCGAAGAAGCCCGCGGCCAGGAAGTAAGCGCTCCTCTTGACGCGGGGCTCCCCCGTCGGTCTGATGTCGGCGCGTGTTGATTCGAACCTGTTTAGCGCTGACGATTGCCCTCCTCCTCGCCGCGTCGATCTCCGTCGGCGCGTCGGCCTCCGAGCTCTCGGATCTCGCGGCGAAGACCACGCCGTCCGTCGTGCTGCTCACGGTCGAGGACTCGGCGGGTCGGAAGCTGGGCACCGGGACCGGCTTCTTCGCCTCGACCGACGGACGGATCATCACCAATCACCACGTCATCGAGGGCGGCGCGAAGATCACGGCGACCCTTTCGGACGGCTCCAGGCGCGCGATCCTCGGGGTCCTTGCCTCGGACGAGCGCCGGGACATTGCCATTCTCGCGGCCGACGGCGGCGCGTCTCCGGCGCTCGCGCTCGGGTCGTCCACCGGGGTCCGGCCCGGCGACGAGGTGGTGGTCATTGGCAGTCCCCGGGGCCTCTCGGGGACGCTCAGCGTCGGTATCGTGTCCGCGATCCGCGCTCACGGCCTCGGCGACGAGCCGGACGAGCAGATCAAGACCGAGTCGTGGGGGATCCAGATCACCGCCGCCATCTCGCCTGGATCGAGCGGCTCACCGATCATGACGAAGAGCGGAGAGGTCGTCGCGGTGGCGGTGGGGACCCTCAACGGCGCCCAGGCCCTGAACTTCGGAGTCCCGATCGAGGTCGCCAGAGGCATGCTCGGGGAGATTGGCCCGAACGCCCGGCCCGCCCCGCTCGGCGGGGACGACGCCCACGATCTGCGCCGCAACCTGATCATCTCCGGCGGTATCTTCGGAGCGATTGGCCTGCTCTTCTTCTTCTGGGGGCGTTCTTCGCGCCCCAGGGCGCCTCGCTCGGGTTGAGAGCGCTGTCGACATGCGGGAGAAGACCACGCTAGAATCGCGGTCAATGCGCAGTGTGTTGCGGTTGATGGAGCTGACGATGGCCGCCGCGAAGGGTGGAAAAGCCAGGCCCTGATCGCCTGGCATCCATGAGCTGGAAGAGGCCGTCCCGGAGGTCACCGCAAGGGCGCGGGGAGCGCAAGGGAGCCGGAAGGAATCAAGGATTTCCCGGCCCTCGCGTCCCTTGCGCCCCGGCGGTCGATTCCCGATCATTTCCGCGGCATTCGACCGCCCCACCGCGAGCGGTGCGGCGCCTGGCGGCGGTGTGGTAGGCTGCGGGATCGGAGCACCGAGGATGAGCGTGTCGGGACGAAAGCCAGGCGGGAGGTACTCGCCGGAGCAGCGGCAAGAGGACCGGAGCGAGGCGCAGCTCAGAGACCGCTTTGCCGAGCTCGGGTGGCCCGTGGATCGGGTCGACCGGGACCTTGGCGAGGATCTCAACGTTCGTGTCTACGATGACGGTGCGTCGACCGGTCTCGGCTTCCACGTGCAGCTCAAGAGCACCGCCGATAGCTCGAAGCTAAAGCTTACGCGGAGCGATTCGCTGGCGTACGACCTGGAGGTCAAGGATCTCCTCCACTGGGAGGTCTCAACGACGCTCGTCGTGCTCGTGGTCTGGGACGTCACGACGCGAACCGGGTGGTGGACGCCTGTCCCAACGATTCTCGACGAGCTCGACAAATCGAATGAAGGCTGGCGGAACAAGGGCGAAGTCGCGGTGCACGTACCGCTCGCGAGCTCGACGGACGACGCCGGCCTCGTCCACCTTCGGCGTGTCATCGCCGATCACACTCTGCCGCTCGTACCCAGGGCTGACAGGAGCTATTCTCTGGCATTCCCGAACACCGAGTTGGGCGTGGCGGGGCGGCAAATGTTCGACCGGGCGCTCGATCTGGGCGAGTCCGTGACGTTCCCGGAGGGGTTTCTTCCAGTGATCGAGTTTCCGTCGTGGCATCGGCGGATCTACGGATCGGCTGGTCCAGGCGATCTCGTCGAGATCACGATGACGCCCACCGCGTGGCGACAGGCAAAACCGTTGCGGATCGAGGTCGTGTCGACGGAGGGCTCGAGCCTGGCCGCGCTCTCCTACGTCGAGCTGCGTCTGGTTGTGCCGGGTCGCAAACGTCGCGTGTGGAACAACGAGCACCAGAAGCCATCGGTCGTGCTCTCGGTCGACACCGAGGCGAACGGACTGAGGCTCCAGTTTCGACACATTGGCCCCGGTAAGAATCTCTACGAAGCACGGGAGGCTGTGGGCTTTCTGCTTGCCTGTGCGGATCCTGGCAGCGTCATTCGCGTGATCAGCCTGGAAGATGGCAATGTGGTGGCCAGCGGCCCGACCGCGAGCGCCACGGGAAGCTACGATGCCTTGGCGATGCGCGAACGGCTCGAGGTGCTCGACAAGCTCGTGTTCATTCAGCAACGCGTGCCCGGCTGTGGCAGCGTTTCGATGAAAGCGCTCGAAGAGGTGACTCCCGACGACGTCGACCTCATCGGGACAGTGTTTCAAATTCTTCGTGATGGCAAGGTCGAGTCCGTCAAGGCCATCTCCCTCGAGATCGAGCCCGCGGAGGAGCCGCTTCCCGAGGTTGATTGCGAGGTTCGATTTGATCTGAAGGAATCCACGGTCGAGCTTCTCGGGCTGAATATCCAGCTCGGCGACGTTCGCGCGACCGTCGTCGATTCGAAGCTCTACATGGCCGCGCTCCGCGCCGCGCAAGTGCGGGCGAACGCGTCAGGGACGGTGATCCCGGTTCGATTCGAGGATTTGCAGATCGTCGAAGAGTATCTTGACTGGCTCCCTGGCCACCTTCCCTGGGCCGCCATGTACGAGGCTCTCGACAAACTCACCAAGATCGCCGGGCATAATGAGGGCTATTTTGCTCGTGCGGATGGCCGCGCCGCCGGTGCTACTGAGGCTGTATTCGATGCGCTCGTAAGCGAGCGCAAGATCGAGCAAATCACCTCCGACGTGTTTCACCTGAACCATTTTGCCAGGTCGGACCACGAACAGCTTGTTTCCCTCTGGCTGCAAACCGACCGCAGAGGCATCCTCTCGCACGACACGGCGCTCCTCTTGCACGAGATCTCCGATATCGCCCCGAAGAGGCGTCACATCACCGTACCGCCTGGCTGGGATCCCGGGGAACGAAAGCTCGACCGCAAAATCGTGCTCCACCACGCTGCCGTGGGCGAGGACGAGATCCGCTGGCTCGGCCCGGTGCCGTACACCGCGCCGCTGCGTACGCTGCGCGATTGCATCGCCGCTCATCTCCCGCCGGATCTGATCGCGCAGGCGATAGCCAACGGTCTCCGGCTCGGGATGTTCACTGAGGCGGACCTGCCGCTGGACGTTCACCAAGGGGCGGCGTGACGGCTCGCCGCTATGCTGACGCAAGCGCCTTCAAACGCGCACTGGAGGATCGTCTCAAGCGTCGAGCGCAGGAGAACGACGAAGATCTCCATCGTCTCCGCCAGCGGTCGATCTTCGAGCGGTTTCTGGCGCGCGCGTTCGCCCATTTCGGAGACCGCGTCATCCTCAAGGGGGGAATCGCGCTTCAGCTCCGCGTCGAGGGCGCTCGAGCGACCCATGACGTCGACCTGCGTATGTCGGGTGATCCAGGCCACTTGCTCGACGAGCTGCGGCGCGCCGGTCAACTTCTGCTCGACGGCGATTTCCTGATTTTCAAGGTCGAACCGGATCCGCACCATCCGACATTTGAAGGCGATGGCGTCACCTACGAGGGCCAGCGTTTCCGGGTCGAGGCGGCGCTCGCCGGCAAGATCTATGGAACGCGCTTCGGCGTCGATGTCGGCTTTGGCGATTCAATGGCTTGTCCGCCGGAGGTCGTGTCGGGAGGAGATTTGTTCCTGTTCGCAGGCATCCCACCTGTCTCTGTGCATATCTATGCACGGGAGGCCATATCGCCGAGAAGCTTCCCGCGCTGACTCTCCCACGGGCGCGTGCAAACACCCGCGTGAAAGACCTGCCGGATCTGGCCTTGCTGGCGACGACCGGACCGTTCGAGGGCGCCGCGCTCCGTGAAGCGATCCGGGTGACGTTTGCGCAGCGCGGATCGCACGAGATCCCGACCTCGATCGCAGAGCCGCCCGATCGCTGGGCTGCGCCCTATGCCGGCATGGTCGAAGAGAACAGCTTGCGCTGGGCGACGCTGATCGACCTCACGGCGGCTATCCGCGCCTTCCTCGATCCAGTGCTCCGCGGCGATGAGGGCACCTGGGATCCATCCGCCTGGACGTGGCGCCGCAGCGAGGCTCCGCGCTAGTTGAGCGAGCTGGGATCTGGCTTCGCCTCGGCCGCCCCGAAGATCGCGTCCCAGTTCGATCGGTACGCGTCGGTCGCCACCTGCGCGGGCCCCGCGTGGCTGCGCGCGGATCCACCCTGCACCTGCTCCTTCGACACCAGGACCTCGACGTCGAAGATCTGCTCGTGATCGGCGCGCGGAGAGAGCTTCACCATCTCGCCGGTGAGGGGCTTGCCCTCTTGCACGGGGCGGATCTCGCCGACCTCGATCACTCCCTCGCGCTTGCGGATCACGCGGAAGCCGTCGCCGGACTCGGCCTTGCTGTGGACGAACACGACGTCGTCTTTGCGACCAGGATCGCCGTCGCTGCTCATCGATCCAGCATGTCACGGCGGGGTGTCCGCGCGCCAGCCCGCGAGGCGCTCGTCCGCGCGCGCTCAAAACTTGGCCGAGCAGCGCGGGTCGCCGTACTGGCTCGGAGGCGAGGGCCCGCCGCGCGCGGACTTTCCCACGGGCCGAGAGCCCGCCGATTCCGGAGGATTGAGCCATGAGTGATCGAAGCGCAGAGGAAGCCGGCACCACCGGCGCGGATGGGCAAGAGCGGCGCGCGGGCGAGGGCAAGCGCGTCCACTTCGAGGCGCTCGTCGCGGTCGGCGAGATGGTCGGCGGCGGCTTCGAGGCCGAGTCGATCGACGTCTCGCCCGAGGGCATGCGGCTCCGCACGGCGTTCCTGCCGGCGATCGGCGACAAGCTCGTCTGTCGCTTCGACGGCATGGGCGCCGAGGTCGTGGCCGAGGGCGAGGTGATCTGGAAGAACCAGGAAGCCCGCGGCGGCGAGTTCGGCCTGCGCTTCGTCGATCTCGATCCCGACACCGCCGAGGCGGTGCGCGCGATGTGCGGCTCGCTCGGCAGCGACGACGAGCCGGTCCCCGCGCCCGAGGCTCCGCAGGTGCCGCGCGGCGCGCGCGTGCGCCTCCACATCGAAGGGCTCGGCTCGCCGATGAAGGCCCGCGTTCGCGAGGCCGCCGCGAAGGAGCTCGAGGTCGGATCCAACCTGGAGTTCCTCAAGGTCGGCCGCTCGCTCTCGCTCGAGGACGTCGATCAGGGCAAGCGCCGCGAGGCGACGATCGCCCACGTGAAGGTCGACATCGATCCCACGACCAACGTGCCGCAGCTCGTGGTCTCGCTCCGCTACGACCACGAGCCGAGCGCCGAGGCCGGCGCCGCCGCGCCGAAGGGCAAGAGCGACAAGCGCGCGAGCGTTCGCCCGCCGTCGGCGCCGAGCACGCGCCGCGCGTCCGAGACGCTGGCCTCCGAAAAGGCGGAAAAGACAGCCGATCCGCGCAAGAGCCTGGCCGGCGCCGACGCGTCGAGCGCGGCCGATGCCGATCACGACGGCGACGAGAGCGACGCGCCGCCCGGCGTCGGCGCCCGCGCCGCGAAGGCCGGACGCGCCGTCGCTGGCAAGGTCGGCCCCGCCCTCGCGGGGGTCTCCGCGCGCGCTAAAACCGCGCTCGGCGGCATCCTCGCCGCGGTGCAGAAGAAGCGCAGCGAGCGCGCGGAGACGGCCAAGGCCGACGTCCCGCGCCGCACCACCTCGCCCGCGCCGGGCGGAGCGCTGAAGAGCGAAGGTCGTCGCCTCGTGCGCGATGACGGCGACGACGAGAGCGCCGAAGGCGAGGCCGCGCCGTTGCCGATGCGCGGCCCGCGCCGCGCCGCTGTCGGCGCCGCGATGGGCCTGATCCTGGTCCTCGCGATCTTCGGCGTCAGCCGCGCCATGACCTCGCACACCACGGCGACCGCCGCCGCCGATGGAGCGTCGACCTCGGCGCCCGCGCTGCCCTCGGGTGCGCCTGTGGCTGCGGTCGGCGCGCTCGCGCAGAGCACTGGCGCGGCCGGCACGCCCACCGCCAACGTGCCGCTCTTCGGCGCGACGCCGCTCTCGACGACCGAGCCGGTCCCCGCGCCCTCGAGCTCCGCGCTCGCGGCCGCAGCGCCCGCGCCCGGCGCCGCGGACGCGCCCGACGGTGAGGACGACGGCGCCGCCCCCGCGGCCGCCGGCGACGGCAAGAGCGGCGCGCCGCTCAAGGAGTGGGGCCAGGGCGCGGTGGCGCACCCGATCACCCTCAAGCTCAAGATGGATGGCCCGATCGAGCGGATCAACGGTGCTGCCGGGGCGATGGGCTTCACCATCTCTCTCCCGGATCGCCGCAGCGTCTCTTCGACGACCGATCTCGCGCGCAAGGACAAGCGGCTCTCCTCCGTCAACGTCGTCAACACCTCGCACGGCGCCGAGGTCACGTTGCAGTTCAAGGACGGCGTGCCGCCCTACCTCGCCAAGGTGAAGGGCGATCGCCTGGAGATCGCGCTCGGCAGCGAGCATGGCGCGAAGAAGGTCGCCAAGAAGAAGCACGACGGCGACAAGGCCAAGCCCAAGACCAAGAAGCATCACGCCAAGTAGCGCACGCTCTCTCTCCGCCGATCCCGATCGGCGTCCAGAGGGAGATATCGAGCCAGCGCAGAGACGCCCTCTCCGGACCCCGGAGGGGGCGATTCTGTTTTGTCCATCCCGCGGCGCCCGTCATTCCCCTTGACGCGGTCCAGACGCGCAGGATTACTGCGATCCAATCATGAAATTGGACCGACTTGCTTGGCTTCTAGCGATGCTGACCGCCGCCGCGGGCGCGTACGGCTGCGGTGCCCGCACCGATCTCCTCGAAACGAAGGACCGAACCGCCACGGGCGGCGGCGGGCGCGACACCTCGTGTGACTCGGTCGCCTGCGACTCGCCGCCGCCGCCCACCTGCGTCTTCGACTCCACCCTGCGCTCGTCGATCGCGCCGGGCGCCTGCGCCGCGGGCCAGTGCAGCTACGCGACAGTCGATACGCTGTGCCCGAACGGGTGCACCGGGGGGACCTGCGATGGGACGCTGAACCCGCTCCGCATCGGCGCTGGCAACCAGCACACCTGCGCGGTCGCGGCCACCGGAGCGGTGAAGTGCTGGGGAAACAACCAGTATGGCCAGCTCGGCAACAACACCAAGACGGGCAGCCCGGTGCCGGTCGACGTGGTGGGCCTCGACTCGGGCGTGCTCTCGCTCTCGGCGTCGTACGACCGCACCTGCATCGTCAACTCGGCCGGAGGAGTGAAGTGCTGGGGCGCCAACGCGAACGGCGAGCTCGGCAACGACACCTTCGGCGACAGCGCGGTACCGGTCGACGTGGTGGGCCTCTCGGGCGGTGTCCTCGCCGTCTCGGCCGGGTACACCCACACCTGCGCGCTCACCGAAAAGGGCGGGGTGAAGTGCTGGGGCAAGAACGAGCATGGCCAGCTCGGCAACAGCACCACGACCGACAGCCTGGTCCCGGTCGACGCCGTGGGCCTGTCGTCCGGCGCGGTCTCCGTCTCTGCCGGCAAACGCGCCACCTGCGCGGTCACCACGTCGGGCGCGGTGAAATGCTGGGGATTCAACGACAACTTTGGCCAGCTCGGCAACGCCTCCATGGCCGACAGCGCGATCCCGGTCGACGTCAAAGGCCTCTCGTCGGGCGCCCTCGGCGTCTTCGCCGGCGACGAGGCGCCGTGCGCCATCCTGGGCGGCGGAGCGCTGAGGTGCTGGGGATGGAACTACTACGGTCAGCTCGGTGATTCCATGCCGAGCAACAGCACGGTTCCAGTCGACGTGATCGGCCTCTCGGCGGGCGTCGTCGCGGTCTCCCCGGGCTACGACCACTCGTGCGCCATCACCGCGGCCGGAGGAGTCCAGTGCTGGGGCTGGAACCTCTATGGCCAGCTCGGCGTCGGCAGCGGCGTCGTCAACAACGCCGTTCCCACCGACGTGAACGGCCTCACCTCCGGCGTCCTCTCCGTCTCTGCCGGCGTGGAGCACACCTGCGCCATCACCACGGCCGGCAACGTGAAGTGCTGGGGCGACAACACCTCGGGCCAGCTCGGCAACAACTCTTCGAAGGCGTCGGACGAGCCCGTCGATGTGATCGGCTTCTGAGCGTCGGCCCTCAGAGCGCCGGCTCGCGGGTGATGGTCCCGTCGATCCCCGAGCTCCAGTACACGTAGCCTTGCCCCACGGCGAGCCCGCTGGTCTCCGTGGCGGTCCCCACATCGACAGGCATCATCGCGCCGGTCGGCAGCGCCTTCACCGGGCGCGGCATCCCCGCCGGGGCGTCCTCCACCCAGTAAAGGCCCTTGGTGGTCACGGTCAGGAAGTGGGGATTGGCGTTGAGCAGGAGATCGGTCGGCGCGGCTCCACCGGTGGTGGGGACCGTCTTGATGGTCCCTGCGAGCGAGTAATAGACGAGGCCATTGGCCACCCCGCCCAGCTCTGCGCCGGGGGACATCGTGGCCAGGGTGCTCACCTTGGCGCCGTCGAGGCTCACGGTGCGAACCACGTTGATGGTGTCCTCGGTCCAGTAAATCCCGCTGGGATCGGCGGCGATCGTGGTCGGCGTCCAGATGCCGTAAATCAAGGTCGAGCCGATCCGGACGATGCTGCCGCCGGCCGAGTCACCCCAGTAGGCGACACCGTTCAACGACGTCAACACCGTGGCGCTGGGGGTCGAGGCGGCGTCGGTGACCGCGCCGCCGGCCTTCGGGAGCTTGCGGATCGCGCCGGGCGAGGGGGGCGCGACGGCGAGGTACACGTCGGTCACGCCGAGCGAGAGGCCGCGAAAGTCGGCGGGGACCGCGGCGGCGGCGGCCAGGGTGACGACGCCGGAGCCGTCGAGCGCGGCCTTCTTCACGTCGCCGGTGATCGAATCGGACCAGTAAAGACCGCTCGCGTCGACGGCGAGGCTCACCGGGTGTCCGGCCGCGGTGACGATGACGCCGACCGCGCCGCCCCCGCCGGTGCCCGAGCTGGACGAGCTCGCGCTGCTCGACGCGGTGGACGAGCTCGACGCGCTCGACGAGGATCCGCCCGCGCCCCCCGAGCCGCTCGTCGACGCGCTCGATTCGCCGCTGCTCGTGGCCGAACCGCCGGTTCCGCCGCTGCTCGACGCGCCCTCCGCGGTGCTCGTCGCGGTGCTCCCCGAGGTGCTGCTGCCCGTCGGGGTCGAGCCGCCGCAGCCGGCGATCCACGCGGCGAACAGCGTCGCGCCGGTGCACGCGGCTCCATGGGCAAAGCGAACGAGGCGGGCTCGGGGCGGGAAAAAGTTCATCCGGACAGGGTAGTCGATCTCGCGCGGATCTGTCCCCGGGCAGAGGAACCGGCTATGAGCGCCCCATGTCGCCAGTCATGGAAGCCGGCCTCACGGCGCAGCGCGAGCTCCGGCGGAACCTTCGCAGCGCGAAGGGGATCGCCATGTTCGTCCTCTTCTTTCTCGGAGGTGCGATCCCGAGCGTGGGTCAAATTCTCCTCGGCCAGGTCGTCGATACCAAGACGATGATGGAGGCCCCGCTCGAGATCCGGCAAGAGCTCTTCGAGAACCTGCTCAAGCAGATGAAGTTCGACGAGGTCACGGCCAAGTACCTCTCGAAGTGCCCGATGGAGCTGTTCGTGTACCTCTTCAAGGGCGCGCTCTTCTTCCTCCCGTGGCTGATCCTGCTGGTCGGATTCGACTTGATCGCCGGGGAAATTCAGCACCGGAGCATTCGCTACCTCGCGGGGCGGGCGCGGCGCTCGGCCATCGTCGCGGGCAAGGCGCTCGGGGTCTGGGGCGTGATCGCGGTGATGACCCTGGTGCTCGACGTCACGGTCTGCATCGTGATGCTGGCCAAGGGCGATTATCCGGTGGGCCTGGTGCTCTCGTGGGGTGGTCGGATCTGGATCTTCACCGTGGCGGCCGGGGCGGCCTACGTCGGCCTCACCACGCTGGTGAGCTCGTTCTTCCGCACGCCGATCGTGGCGCTCTTCGTGGGCATGGCGGTGATGTTCGCGGTGCTGCTCACCGGCTGGATCCTCGCGCGCTTCGACAGCACGGCGACGGTCGCGTGGGCCTTTCCCTCGGCCTACGAATCGAAGCTGCTGGTCTCGGCGAACCCGCTCCACGTGATCGCGGGGCTGGCCGGGCTCATCGGCTGGGGCGCGGCGATGGTGGCCGGCGCGGCGGCGATCGTCAGCCGGAGGGACATCTGATGGCCACCGAAGAAGAGAAGGCCCCGCCGTCGTCCGAGGCGCCGACCTCGGCGGTGGAGAGCGGGAGTCGCAGCGGGAAGAAGTCGAAGATCAAGCTCAAGAGCGACAAGCCGCCGGCCATCGATCTGCGCGGGGTGTTCAAGAAATTCGGCTCGTTTACCGCGGTCAACGATCTCTCGTTCGACGTGCCGGACGGCAGCGTGTTCGGGTTGATCGGGCCGAACGGCGCCGGCAAGACGACCACGTTCTCGATGCTCGCCGGCTACCTGCGGCCGACCAGCGGCGACATCTACGTGCTCGATCGATCGCCCGACGCCGTCGACGCGCTCAAGGGTCAGGTCGGCGTGCTCCCGCAAGACGCCCTCTTGCCCGCGAACGAGCCCGTGGGCGAGCTGATGGTGTACCTCGCGCGCCTCCAGGGCATGACCGCCGTCGACGCCCGGCGATCGGCCGAGGCGGTGCTCACCGAGGTCGAGGGGCTCGACTGGTGGAAGACGAAGTGCGGCGCGCTCTCGCACGGGATGGCCAAGCGCGTCGGCCTCGCGCAGGCCCTGCTCGGCAACCCGCGGGTGGTGCTCCTCGACGAGCCCACGGCCGGCCTCGATCCACGGATCGCCTACGGCGTGCGGCAAATCGTGAAGTCGCGCAAGGGCCGCTGCACGCTGGTGATCTCCAGCCACAACCTGCAAGAGCTGGAGGAGATCTGCGACTACGCGGCGATCCTCGATCACGGGCACCTCGTGGCCCACGGCACGATGGCCGAGCTCACGGCGACGGCCTCGGAGATCCGGATCGAGCTCGCGCACGGGCCGATCCCGATCGACGCGGTCCGCGTGGTCGAGGGCGTGAAGGCGGTGAGCTTCGACAAAGCGTCGCGCGAGCTGGCGATCACCTTCGATCGAAACGTCGCCGACGCCGAGGAGATGATCAAGCGCGCGACGTACGTGCTCTATCAAGGGCAGGCGAGGATCAGCGGGATCAGCAAGGGCCGAGGGCTCGAGCAGCGAGTGATGGAGCTGACGGACTAGATCTGGAGGATGGTTTAGCCGACGGGCGGGGGGACGCTCCACTCGCCGCTCTCGGACGAGCGAGGGGCGCTGTCGTCGGCGGCGCTGCCGAAGAACTCGGCGATCTCGTGGCGGCGGGCCTCGGCGTCGGCGCGGCCGAGGTCGATGAGCTTCTGCGCGAAGGAGCCGTCGA
>JBDTXR010000082.1:0-25497 GCA_040006075.1 Byssovorax sp.
GGCTTCACGAACAGGAACAAGCGTCGCCCGTTCGCCGCGTGCTCCAGCACTCGCTTCCCGGCCGTGTTGCCGGGCTCCATTTGGTTCTGGCTGGTCCAGGCGAAGGACGTCGGATCGATGAATCGGTTGGCATACTGGTGCTCGACCTTGGCAGACGACGTATCGAGCTTGACGATGATGACGCCGTCGTCGCCGAACCAGATCATGCCTCCATTGTGCCGCGCGGGATCGTACTGCACGCCGAAGCAACGAATGATCTCGGGGCGATCATAGCGAGCATACATCCGCAGATCCTCGGGCTTACGCAGGACGCCGCCGTGGCGAGCTTGGTAGTCGCCGCTGATGGTGTAGAGCAGGCGGCCTTCGACCTCCGGCAGCAGCGCGTCGCCGAGCGCGCGCCGGAGTTCGGGGTCCAATCAATCCACCACGAATGAGGTCTCAAGCCGCCCGAGCACGCTGGCCCAGGCCTCGGCACTGGCGCGCGGCGCCCAGGCGAGTCGACCGGCGGAAGAAGCTCCTGCACGCGTCGCGCCTATGGAGCGGCCGATAGCTGCGTGCGCTAGATCACACGCCACCGCCAGCGAAACAACGCGCCGAAGACTGTCGCGCCGGAGTGCTCGCCCGTCCGGCGTCGCCGCGAGCGTGACTGGATGCGGCCGCGTCCCGAGCGACCCGTTGCCGCCGGCTCGCATGACTCGAGACAGCTGCGGCCAGCGGCACTGCTCCACGCACCGCTTGCCCGGCGGGTTGATCGGCTTCTTGCGCTCGCATCTGAATCCCCGAACCGCCGCCGCCAAATTTTTGACGCGACTCCGTGGCGTATTCAGGTGTCGCATTTACTGGGTACCCCCTTCCAAACTCCGTCCAGACGGGTATCGTCGCTCTCCATTTTCAAGAGCATCCGGCTCAATCGAGATGCGACATCGGTGGGATGGAGAACCAAGAAGGATGCGCCGACCTCTCTCTGCAAGCATCACGCCGCCCAGACACTCCGGCATCCATCGGCGGGTAGCGCGTGCGCTCGGCGCATAGTTCAACGCGATCGCGGAACACCTGCTCTCTGAGTCACCGAGAGGCAAATGTTTTCGCGGAAAAAGTACGCGATGAAGCGGCAGCGCGATCGCGCGTATCGCCAGCAACGATTGAAGCACAGAGGTGATGGCTCGAAGATCTCCTCATACGAGTCTGTTCATATCGCCCGACCTTGAATCTTCGCTAACTTCCGGAACCAAGAATGTCCGACACCGACAGACGCCCTCAGACAGATTACTGCGCCATACTTCGCGATGAAATCGAGGGCCGAGTCGAGGCCACCGCCGCACAATCGGGGAACGATGGGACGACGGAAGCGGCATATACCGAGTCTATCTTTACGGATTGGTGCGCAGAGCTCCTCGAAGGCGGAGGCTATATCGCGGGATTCGAGCCGGCGTCCTGGGAGTTCTCCCCGCCGACACGCGGCACGGTCTACAAGATCAACGGCTACCATCTGAACCTCGAAAACGCCAGCGCTTCGCTGTTCCTCACCAGCTGGGATCCGGCAGGATGGCCCGCGATCTCCACCGCAAAACGTGTTGAGCAGTTGGTTGCACCTGGCACCGCATTCCTCGGAGCGGCGCTTATCATCAACCCACCGCTTCACACAAAACTCGAGCCAGCTGACCCGCACACCACCTTTGCCAGACTGCTATGGGAGCACCGCGACGACCTTCGCAAGGTGACGCTTCATTTCTTCACCAACAGTCTCGTTTCGGCAGCCAGTTTTGATGCGCAGATGCTGGGCGACATCCCCATGGCTATCGAGGTGTGGGACGCACGGCGCCTGATGCGCATACAGGAAGGCACCAGTGACGAAATCGACGAAATTTCCGTCGAGTTCGAGGACGGCTTGCCCTGCCTGCATTCGCCTACCACCGACGAACGATGCGACGGATACCTCGCGGTGATATCGGGAAACAAGCTTGCCCAGATCTATGACGTTTATGGACCACGTCTTCTCCAGGAAAACGTTCGGGCGTTCCTGCAACTCACCGCCAGCACGAACCAGGGAATGCGAAGGACACTCATGGGCGAACCGGAGGCTTTCTTCGCCTACAATAACGGGCTGTCGGCCACAGCCAGGCTGGTTGAAACGTCCGGGGAAGGAGACGCCCTGCGAATCCGCCGCATCCTCGGCCTCCAGATCGTCAACGGCGCCCAGACGACGGGCTCAATTCACAGAGTGTGGCGCGCCAGCGCCGAGGCCCTCGACGGCGTCCAGGTTCCTTTCAAGCTCACCAGAGTCGACGGTGACACCCGCCAGGACATGGTCAGTCGCATCTCGCGCTACGCGAACAGCCAGACAGCCGTGAAGCTTGACGACTTCTCGTCGAATCAACCTTTTCACGTGGAACTAGAGAATCGGTCACGTCGCATCTGGGCGCCCCCGAACGAGAGGCATCGGTGGTTCTACGAACGAACTCGGGGTCAGTACAATGATGAATTAGGGCAACAGGCCACCGCGGGCGCTGTGAAGAAGTTCCGGCAGGAAAATCCAACGCGACAACGGTTCACAAAGACTGACGTCGGTAGATATGTTCATGCGTGGGACTGCAAGCCAGAACTCGTCGCGCTCGGCGCACAGAAGAACTACATCCGATTCAACGCCGATATCCAGAAGACCAGCTTCTTGCCGGATGACGATTGGTATCGGGACCTGATCGCAAAGGCGATCATTTTCGATGCGGTGCTTGGCATTGTAAGGCGTGCAAAGATCTCTGCGTACGGGGCCAATGTCGTGGCTTACATGGTCGCGCTGATTTCCCATCGATACGACCAGAAATTCGATCTTCGAACGGTGTGGGATGCCCAAGCGCTCTCGCCTGGCGCGATATCCTGTCTGGAGTCGTGGCCCCGTCCCGTATATGACTGCTTGGTCGCTTCCGCTGGCGAGAAAAACGTGACGGAGTGGTGCAAGAAGCCTGGATGCTGGGAGGCCGTCCGCGAGATCTCGTTGCAGTCCATGCCCGACGAGACCCCGGAGATCGCCGTTGCGGTCGGCCGTCCGCAGACCAGTGGCGAAGCGGATGCGCGCGAGGTTCAGGCGCCCGTGGAGATCGACTTCTCCTCCGACCGCGAGAAGTTACTCCGGCTGGCACAGCAGATAGTCGCGGGTCGTTCGATGAGAAGGGCGGATGCCATCAAAGAACTCCAGGAACGCCTCGGAATTAAGCGGCTGTCGACCGAGAAACGCGCGGAGCTGGAGAGTGTATTCGAGGATTCGACGCATCTCGCGTTCGTCGATGACGATGCCACCATGAAGACCAACAAGGGCCTCGCCCTGATGCGAAAGCTCCTGCGCACAGGCACGCAAGATCACGCCGTGCTGCTCAGCGAGCTGGCCCGAGACTGGCTCGAGAAGCAGCGAATCGGTAGCCGCGTTCGCCAAGATCTCGATGAATTGACCAAGATCGCCATCAGTCGCTCAATCCTTCTGGTCGACGACGACCATGTGTCCTGCCCGACGCCGCAGTTCGACTTCTATACCGACGACATGCTTGGTCGAGCCGTGATGTCGACGGTACAGCGCCGAGGGCGACTGTATCCACGTCGAACAGTGACGGAAGCTACCTTGAGTTCTCTCGGTTTCACCCACCTGAGATCCGAGATGCTCGGCCGGATCGACCAGTGCGTCGAGACGCTCGTCACCTCGAAATTTCTCGAATGTCCGTCGCCCGGCTGGCTACGCAGAGCAAGAACCGGTGGAGAATGAACTTTCGCGAAAGTGATCTGGTCCAGCAGCCTTCCGCAGCTGCCATGTGCGAATCGATGCGAAGCCTCGGATACTCGCTCGGGTCGGCCGTCGCCGATCTGATCGACAACAGCATCACGGCGTCCGCGAAGAATGTGTGGATATCGCTCGCCGAGACCCGCGCGTCGGCTGGGCGGCGGCTGGCTATCCTCGACGACGGCCGGGGAATGACCCCAGACGAGCTGCTAGGTGCCATGCGACTCGGCTCGACGAACCCTCTGGCGCCGAGAGCGCCGAATGACCTCGGCCGTTTCGGCATGGGGCTCAAGACCGCCTCGTTCTCGCAGTGTCGCTGCTTGACGGTAGCTACCCGCGTGTCGACCGGAGATATCCACGTGCTTCGCTGGGACCTCGATCACGTGGCCCGGACCGACCGCTGGCAGCTGCTCAGCGGACCGGATCCAGTCGTGGAACCCGACCTCGAGCTACTCGATACATTGAAAGGGCCGGGTACGCTCATCCTGTGGAGCAAGATTGACAGGATCGCGCCGGATGGGGCCGAGGTGCTCACGGAGCTCCGGCAGCATCTTGCGCTGACGTTTCATCAGCTCATCGAGGAGAGGGATCTGCGGATTCACACATCGATGAACAACCGTCATCAGAACCCGAATGCGCTACCTCCTGTGGACCCGTTCATGCGGAGCAACGCTGCGACCCGTCCGTCTCCGGCTCAGCGCATCGATCAGGGCTGCACACTGCGCGGCTACGTGCTGCCTCACCGGGATCGCTGCACCGATGACGAATGGGATGCCGCGGCCCTCGGTACAACCTGGCGCGATCGACAAGGCTGCTACGTGTACCGACAACGGAGGTTGATCGTGGCGGGCGGCTGGCTGGGTCTGAATCGTCGCTGGAAAAAGGATCCGGACACGCAGCTGGCGCGCGTGAAGATCGATTTTGACAACACATGGGACGAAAAATGGAAACTGGACGTGATGAAGTCCCGCGCATCACCACCGCATGAGCTGCGAACACGCCTCAGGGATCTATCGCGTGGCCAGCGAGAAGAATCGACACGAATTTTTGCTTACCGACATCGGCGAACATCAAACGGCGCCACGGCAAGCAAGACGGAGTCCTTCGATCACATTCCGCTGTGGAAAACCGAGAATGCGCCGGATGGAGTCCGGTTTCGAATATCGGAGCAGCATCCGGCGGTCAGCCGATTGATTGAGAGTTCACCGCTCGGCGGACCCGTCATGCGGTTGATCGCGGCAACGCTGCCAGTTCCCACGATCTGGTACGAGTTCAACACCAAGATCGGCACCGAAAGCGAGCTCAAGACGGCCGATCAAGATACGACTCAGCTCCGGACCGACCTGATGAGCTACGTCGAATACGAGATTGCGAACGGGCGAAAGCTCGGCGAAGTCATCGCGAGCGCACGACGAATGACACCCTATGATGAGCTACAGGAGATCGTCGATTCTGTGGCGGCGGAACTCGGAGCCGAATAGAGCTAGTCACTCTCGAAATCCGCACCAGAACGCCACATCAGACCGACAATAGAAACGACGACAAAGCGCGAGCACTCCGCTCGCCTACCAGCTCAGCAACAACGAGCAATTCCGGAGGTTAGCCCATCATGGATCTGATTACTGTAAACGAGGTCTCGGCCTGCGAAACGGCCTCGCAGCGACTGGACCGAAGAGTATCGGGCGGAGACACGCTCAAGATCGAAGATGTCGTGTCCGAACTGCAGAAGGCTCTGAACTTTCTGGAGATCGACATCAGCACCGACGAGCGCGTTCGCGCACAACGATATCTCGAAACGAGGTACATCGTCAGTCAAGGCCCGGGCGAAAATGGGGGCGAGCTCAAGGACTCAAACATCCCCGACTGGACGCCTCGCTCAAAACCATCCGCCGAGTGGCCCTTCTGGTATCGATATCAGAAGTTGCTCAAGAGCCGGGTCGCTCCCACCGTCCTTCAAGATCTCGACGCATATACCGACCGCATCCTCACTCGACTCGGGAATCCCCGTCTCGAACCTACGGGACATCCCGATCAATGGGACGTACGCGGCATGGTGGCTGGCCATGTTCAGTCGGGCAAGACGTCCAACTACATCGGGTTGATCTGCAAGGCGGCCGACGCTGGCTACAAGTTCATCGTTGTCCTCACCGGGATCCACGAAAATTTGCGCGTTCAGACGCAGGAACGGATCGACGAGGGATTCATCGGAAAGAAGGCCGCTGGCAATCCCAAGGATCCGCATGAAGCGACCGGTGTCGGCCGCATTCCCATTCCGGGCGTCAAGCTACCGCCGCTGGCATTCTGGGGAACGACGCAGTCTCCCGGAGGCGACTTCAGAGATGCGAACCTGAAGGGCTTCGGCGTCGACATCCGCCCTGACCTGCCGCCGGTGATCCTCGTGGTCAAGAAGAACGCCAGTGTTCTTAGAAGGCTTCTGAAGTGGGTTGTTGGAGAACGGGAGCAGGACCTGCCTGGAAAGTTGGGTGCGTACGAGGATCGTCTTGCCGACGTCCCGCACTTTTATCGGACCGAATGCCCCCTCTTGATCATCGACGACGAGGCGGATCAGGCATCGGTGGATACCGCGAAGGGTAACATCGACGATTCCGGCGACGCGAATCCCGACCACGATCCCACGTCCATCAATCGTCTGATCCGGAGCATTCTACGATGCTTTGACCGCAGCGCATACGTTGGCTACACGGCCACCCCTTTCGCGAACATCCTCATTCATGATGGCGGAGTCACCAAGACGCACGGCGACGATCTTTTTCCTCGCAATTTCATCATCAATCTCCCGACCTCTCCCACATACGTTGGCCCGGCGGCCATCTTCGGACATCGATCGGAGGAGGACGGCGAGCATCGCGTCGTGGACGGGCTTGAGACGGTGTTACTCGTCGAGGTAAAGGATCACGCCGCGAACCCGTATGATATCCGTGAGAAGACGGGATGGATGCCGCCGGTGCACGGGCAAGATCACAGCTTTCCCCAGAACGCGCCACTTCCGGCAAGCCTCACGCAAGCAATTCTGGACTGGACCATCGCGGGAGCCGGCCTCGTTTGCCGGGGCCGAGGACACGAGCATCACTCGATGCTGATCCATGTGACTCGATTCCAGCATGTCATGGATCGCCTCACGACGAGAGTGGATGCCTACTGGGATGATTGGGCGGCACGCGTCTCGAACGGTGATCCCATCGCCCTTCGCGCAATTCGAGAGCGGTGGGACACGTCATTTCCGGCGGCGCACGCCGCGGTATGCAAGGCACGACCGCACGAGCAATCCTTGCTCACTCCGTTGACGTGGGGCGATCTCAATGCGCCGGACGCTGACGGGCGCACGCCTCTTCAGCGGGCGGTCGATGGCGTCAAGGTCATTCAGGTTCACGGCGGCGCAACCGGCAAACCGCTTGACTATAGAAAGGGACACCAACTCAAGGTAATCGCCATTGGAGGCAATAAGCTCTCTCGTGGACTCACCCTCGAGAACCTCACCGTCAGCTACTTCCTTCGCACATCGCGCATGTACGACACCCTCATGCAGATGGGTCGATGGTTCGGATATCGACCGGGCGTACTCGATCTCTGTCGTCTGTACATGCCACCCGACCTGCGTGCCTGGTTCGAGCACATGGCGGACGCGACGGAAGAACTCAGGGGAGAGTTCGAGCGCATGGCAGCCCAGGGGGCGACTCCTCGGGACTTCGGTCTCCGCGTCCGCTCACATCCCGTGATGACGGTCACCTCGAATGTCAAGATGCGCAACGGGTCCAAGATCCTCGTGACGTTCTCGGATACGCGCCCCGAGAGCATCGTGTTCGACGCCACGCCTGCAGCCATCACCAACAACTGGACCGCGCTCGAGAAGCTCGTGGAGGCCCTCGGGAGTCCAGACGCGATCAACCCCCAGCGCGGGCGACCTGGGGGGGTAGACGAGACCTACCGCGGCTTTCTCTGGGAGAAAGTTGATGCCCTCAAGGTGATTCGGTTTCTGGCCGGCCTTGTCACGCCGAGTGTCGCAACGGTGGCGCACGGTCCGCGCGTCTCGCAGTTCATCGAGAAGCTTACCCGCGCCGGCGAACTCAAGGAATGGACGATCTTCCTCAGGAACAACCAGGACAGCACTCTCACGCTTGATTCTCTACCGCACGGCATTAAGGTGGGTCGCTCCCGGCGCCTGCGAAATCCCCCGGAGAAGGATGGGAAGTTGCGAGGGCTGCTCCGTGGATCCACGTTTGCGACGAAGATACTGATCGACTCCGACTACGAAACCCTCGACATCGACGCTGAAGGCTATGCAGCCGCACTTGCGAAGAAGCGCGAGGCGACCAAGAAGGACGCTGCGCGACCCGGAGGGTACGTCCGACTCATCAGGCCGTCGACACGGGGTCTTCTTCTGCTCTACAATGTCCAGCCGTATGATCCCGAAATTCGGTCGAAGCCGGAGCTTGTCGAGCAAAACATCACGCTGAATCCGGACCTCCCGCTCGTCGGATTTGCGGTATCGTTCCCGCGTTCCGAGAAGAGCGAACGGGTGGAGTACGTCGTTGGCAACGTCTATCTGAACGAGGAGGTTCAGAAGATGCGGTCGTACGAGGATCAGGAGGAGCAAGATGCACCCGCACCTTGACGCCTGGACTCGGCTCGAGGGCGAGAACCTGGGCGGAAGTGGAGTCTTCCAGGTCCGTCTCTTCGGCGAATCTTCGCTGGATCTATTCGCCTTGCTTGACCTTCCGGAGGGCAAGGTCGGCATCCAGCTACAAGTCGCCGCGAGATCCGTTCCTGCGGTGGGAGCATACCCCTCGGCAGCCGGTTTCCGCACGCGCGTCGAGCGCTCTGGGGCCAAGACGCGGATCACCCTCCTGCTGGAGCAGAGGGAGTTTCGGAGCGTGTTCGGCGAGATGTGCTTCGACGTGCTGCGTGCTTGCCTCCGTGCAGGATCCGACGAGACGCGCGCTGTCCACGAGCTGGTCGACCGCTTGGTAGCCTGGAAGGAGCTCTTCAGCGGTGCGGGTGCTCGCCCGCTAGGGGAGAGGGAACAGATGGGGCTAGTAGGTGAGTTGACGTTCCTTGATGCACTGCTCGACCGATCGGTGGATCCCGCCGAGGCGGTGAAGGCATGGCGCGGCCCGTTTTCCGACCCTCACGACTTTCACGTCGGAGCAGTGCATATCGAGGTGAAGTCGACGGGCGCCACGGATGCCAGAGTCACACGCATCTCGAACCTGGCACAGCTAGATCCGGCCGGTACGACGGCTCTATTCCTGTGGCACTACCGGTTTGAAATGGATTCCGGGGGCGGCGGTCGTAGCCTTCATGGGCTCGTCGAGAAACTCAGGGCTCGTCTGGAGACGGCACGTCCAGAGGTCCGCGCGAATTTCGACGACTGCTTGTTGAAGCTCGGTTATCTCGACCTCCACGCATCGGAGCACTATGACGTCATCGCGCTGGCGGTGCGACAGACGAGAACGCTCAAGATTGGACCTGATTTCCCTTCTCTCACTCGCAGCTCGGTCCCGACATCGGTCCGCGAAGCCAGGTACGACCTGTCGTTCGACCACGTTTCTTCCGACCATGATGTCCGTCTGGATGAGGCGATGGCCGAGATATGTTCCGCCGTCGCCTCCAATCAATGATTCCTGCCGGCGGTGATTTCGGAGCGGCTTTGGCCTGACGGCAGATGGTCCAGAGTACAGCACGCGTGAATCATGCGTGCTGTACTCTGGGCCGTTCAGGCTGTCAGGATCGAAGTTTCCTGGCCAAGGTTGCATACCCTCGCCGGGAAACCGAGCAGCCCAATCACATGGCTCGCGACCGCCCACGCGAGCAAGGGCGGCACCGCGTTCCCGATCTGCGTGAAGCAGTCCCCCATGTTCCCGCTGAACTCGAACGCATCCGGAAACGACTGCAACCGCGCGGCCTCCCGCACCGAGATCCCGCGCGCCTGCTCGCTGTCATAGTGGATGTGCGAGTAAACGTCTCGTGACAGGTGCGCCGGAACGGTCCACGAGGGCCGGTCCGGGTTCAGCTTCCGCCACTTATCGACGAAATTGTCCTCCGGGTACGGAGGCACGATGCCCTTCTTGAGCGCCTTGTACTCGTCGGTTCCCTCTGCGGGGGCACCACCGGCGCTCGCGCGTCTCGCCAGCTCCTCCGCCAGACGCTGCCGGGCGATCTTCATCGCCTCGGGATACCGATCGTCGGGCTTCATCCGCCGGAAGGTCTCGAAATCGCGCGGCGTCCTGCGGATGACGTGATCCTTCAGCCCCTCCGGAGTACCAAAGCCCGGCCAGGCCCGCATGAGTCGCGCGTAGTCCGACACGGCCGGTGCATCATACTCGCGCAGCACACCGGACAGCCCGGCGTGCCTGGGCTGTTTGCCCGGAGCCAGATGATCGATGATCCGGGGAAGATCTCCGAGCGCCTGCCCCGTCGTGGTTGCCAGCAGCTGGGCGCGCTCGCGCTGCACTTCCAGCTCGAAGTGTTCCACGAAGTCAAATGAGAGCGTTATCGCCTCCTGAGGTCGCAGATATCCGGAGGGCAGATCCACCTTGTGAGTCGGCACGGGAACGGAAGGAAGCTTCGCCAGGTCGTTCCGAAATCCAATGAAGAAGATCCGTTCACGGAACTGCGGGACTCCATACCAGACCGCGTTGAGCACCGCGTATCCGACACGGTAACCGCACGAGGCCAGATCGGATGCCACGACATCGGCCACGTCGAAGCCATCCACCAGGAACATTCCGGGCACGTTTTCCATCACGACGGCCGATGGCCGCCAGTAGCGCGCTGCCTCCACGAATCGGCGATAGAGCTTGTTGCGGGGATCTCCGGCGTCGGGATCGTCAGCGGACCCGACCGCCTCCGCGCTTCCGCGGGCCTCGCTCGCCAGGTGCGCGAGCTTCGCACGACCAAGGCGTGAGAACCCCTGACAGGGCGGCCCGCCGACGAGAATGTCTGGCCCCTTGTCCTGCGGCGCGACGTCCGCAAGATCGAGCGTCTCCAGATTCCCTTTCGCTCCAAAGAAAGCGAGAGGAGGACGCCTCGATTGCAGTCGCGCGAAATTGCGAACGAACGTCTTCCCCGCGGACTCGTTGAAATCCACAGCCGCCACGATCCTCGCGCCCGCGGCCCTGAATCCCAGCGAGAGCCCCCCCGCACCGCTGAACAGATCAATCACCGTGGGGGGGCGTTTCCTCATGCGTCCTGCGGCGTCGTGGCCCTCGATCGCTTGCGCGGCAGCTGCACGACGAACGTCGCCCCCTTCCGCCGGCGATCGGTCGACAGCGCGATCGATCCCCCGTGCGACGTGATCACGTTCCTCGCAATCGCGAGCCCCATCCCCGCACCATCCTGGCCCGCTACACCGGCTTCCAGCAGCTTGTCCTCGATGGTCGGGAGCACGCCTTGCCCGTTGTCCGAGAACAGGATCTCGAGGAAATCCTCGCTCTCCTTCGCCTCCTTGAGCTGGGCAATCATGCGCAGCGGCCTCCCCAAGACGCGCCATTCCAGCGAGTTGCGGACCAGCACGTTGACGATCGACGCGAACGTCTCGGGCCGCATCTCGGTGCGGAGCAGCACGCCCTCGGGGACCTGGACCTCGATCTCGGCGTCCTCCTGCATGAGCACCGGCAACAGCGTATCGCGGATCTTCAGCAGCTCCGCCGGAACGTCGAGCCCGCGGCGACGGCGCGCAGCGCTCGATCCCGGCGAGGCCACCATCGTGAGCTGACCGGACACGATCTCGAGCATCGCCTCCAGCTCGGCCACGCTGGTGGCGAGAGACGCCTGATCGGCCGCCGCCTTGCGACCGAGCGTCGCCCGGAGCGCCGTCACGCGCTCGCGCATGTCGGCGACTCCCATGTTCACGCTCCGGCCGAGCAGCGAAGCCGTGTGCCCTAGCGCGGCCAGGTTCGAGTACCCGTCGAGCATCCGGCGGTGCATCAGCTCCTGCGTGGCGAACTGCGTCCGGACCCGCTCGGTGGCGCGCTTGAGCTCGTCGCCGAGATCGCCCTCCACCTGCCCCGCCAGGCGATCCAGCGTGTCGGTGATCCCGGTCTGCCGCTGCGAGCCGGCATCCTTCGCCTGCTTTCGCTCCGGCTTCTTCCCGTTCGGGTGGCGCAGTGACTGCCGGTCTGCCTCCAGAACCTGCATGGCGTGCAGGATGAAGCGTTGTAGATCGTCGAGAGCATCGTTGTGAATCAGCCCCTCCCGGTTCGTCTGATCACGGAGCTCGGGGTTGCGATCCGCGGAGACCTCGACGAAGCCGACCACCTGGTTGTTGCTCAGCCGCACGACCGGGTTGTTGACCCGTCGCTGATCGAGTCGAAGCCAGTCGTCGTGCGGCTCGCCATAAGGCCAGATCCGGAACCCGTCGCGGTACACCGACATCCCCGACCACTCGCGCAGCCAGGCCCGCACTTCCATCCGGGGACCGATCCGCGCGATCGACTCGGTCTCGAGATCGAAGGCGAACATGCGAGCGCGAACCGGCCCACAGCGAAGAGGCCGATCCCCCTTCCAGACCTGCTCGGTCGCCCTGGCGCCGTTCACGCGGATCGAGATGCCCGAGACACCGTCGAACTGAGCCTCGACCCGGTAAGGGGCCTGGTCGAGAAAGCCCGCGCTCACCTCGCCCGAGTAATCCGGGAACTCATCCGATTCGATGACGATCCGGAAGCCTTTCACGCCCGACTCGAACGGCGAGACCAGCCGCGACAGCCGCGTGGAGAGCCGCCGGAAGAGACGCTCGTTCCAGCTCGCCCGCAGCTTCGAGAGCCGGAGGACGGTGCCATTCGATTCGAGCCAGTCAGGCGATCGCACCTCCCACTTGCTCCTCACGTCCGACAGCATCCGATCGTCGTGCTCGAACTCGTCCCAGTCGAACTCGGCCCGGATCTCGATCGACGCGCCGGTCGGGCGAGAGACCAGCTCGAGGTGCGAAGCCAGCTTGTCGGCGGCGAAGCGGCCAACCCCCTTCTCGCCCAGCACGCGACGACCGCGCGTCGTGAAGCGACGTCCCTCGCGCCCCTTCCCGCTGCCCGCCGGCTGCATCCAGCGCGACATCAGGGTGTCGAGATCCATCCCGTGCCCGTCGTCGCGGACGAGGATCTCGCCGTGCTCGCCCGTTACACCGGAGAAGAGAATCGTCACGCACGTTGCGTCGGCATCGTGGGCGTTCTTCACCAGCTCGGTGATGGCGACGATCTCGTCGCTGATCAGCTCCGCGCCGAGCAGCTTCAGGAGCCGGGCGCGGGGCGCGAAGGCCACCATGCCGGACTGTGCAATATCCGAGAGCATCAGATGTCCTTCCCGAGCGCCGCGAGGAAGCTCCGGGCGATGGCCGCCGCCATCACGGGCGGCACGGCATTTCCAAGGTGAACCCACTGGTCGGAGGGCGACCCGCAGAACACGTAATCGTCGCGGAACGACTGCACCCGCGCCGCCTCCCGCAGGCTGATCGATCGCACCTGGGTCGGGTGGATGTACCCGTTCCCGTCCTTGGCCAGGTGCGAGACGATGGTCTTGCAGGGCCGGTCGCCGCGGAGACGAGCATACTTGTCGTCGAACACGTCGGCCCGGTAGCGCATGAGATCGGCGCGGCCATACCGCTCCAGCGCATGCACGCTGTCCTCGCCCGGCTGGAGGAGCCCGTAGAGCTCGAGATCGCGCTCGTTGTGATACCGGACGGTGTGATTGAAGAGCAGCCGCGACGTCGAGAGAATGCCGAACTTCGCGAGGTAGCGCCGGTACTTGCCGGAGCGCGTGTCGCCGCGGGCCGGCCAGAGATCGATCACCTGCCCGTCGTCCGCGGCGCGCGGCGGCAGGTCGAAGGCCGCCTCGTCCAGCGTCACCGCCGGTAACGACTCCGGATCGAACTCGCGAGCGAGGGTGTCCTGGTAATGCTCCCTCGGTCGCTCCGGCAGCGCGACTCCCTTCGCCGCGACCAGGAAGTAGCGGACACGATCCTGCGGGACGCCGTGCGCCGCCGCGTTGAGTCGCCACGTCGCCGTCGTGAAGCCCTCTGCCTGGAGCGCCGCCGCCGCGTCGTCGATGAACGAGAGATCGCCCTTGCGAGCCGACTTCATCCCCGGGACATTCTCCATCAGGAAGAGCTTCGGGCGCAGCGCGATCGCCGCCTCCACCATGTTCTGATAGAGGTAGTTCCTGGCGTCGTCCTTCACCTTGTAGCCGGTGAGGCTGCCCTTGGAGCGATGGCCGACGTGCGAGAACCCCTGGCAAGGCGGCGCGCCGATCAGCACGTCGATCCGCTTTCGACCGGCGAGCCGGCGGAGCTCCGCCGCATCGAGCGTCCGGATATCGCGGCACAGCACGCGATCCTCGCGAACGGAAGGGTGATTGAAGCGATAGGTACGCATCGCGACGGCGTCGGCGTCGACGACGAGCGCGACGTCGAAGCCCGTCTGCTCGAACCCCTCCGACAGGCCACCTCCGCCGGCGAAGAGATCGACGATGCGTGGTCCGCCCAGGGCCTCGACGCGCGCCACCTCGCCCCGCCGGAAGTGACCGCAGAATCCCCGGAGATCGCACTCCGCGCAGAGCGGCTTCTGGGGCCGACACACCTCGCGACCGTGCACCAGCAGATTCACGTGGAGGCCGTGGCGGAGGTTCGGAGGGACCAGATCCGCGAGCGCCGACTGGAGCTGCTTGTGGTCGAGCCCTTCGAGATCGAGGCCGAGATCGCGGTAGAGATCGAGCCGCGACATCACCCGGCCGACGTGCGCGTCGACAGGCAACACCTGCCGGCCGAACGCGTACATCATCACGCAATAGGCGCTCTTGCGGCTCAGCTCCGGCAGCGAGACCAGGAACGCCTCCAGAGCCTCGTCCGACCAGTCCCGCGCCGGCTCCAGCGTGCACGAGCCGAAGCGTTCCTTGATGGCGCGGAGAGCACCGAGGAGGCCGGTGGTCTTCTTCTCGCCGAGCCCGCTCGATGACAGCAGTGCTTCGATTTCCTCGGGCGTCGCGAAGAGCAGGTCATCCCAGTACTCGACGTGGCCTCGCAGCGCATCGTAGGCACGCTGGTAGGCGTCCTCGCGCGTCTTCCGCGACAGGATGATGTACACGAGCTCGTCGACAGGATCGCTCTTGTTACCGAGGCTCGGCGTGCCATGCAGCGCGGCCGCGATGTGGGCGACCTCGCGGATCGCGGAGGTGACATCATCGACGAGCCCGCGCAGGGTCTCCGTCACGAGCTGCTCCTCCGCACCGACGTCGAGCTTGCCGCCGGCCTCCGCGCGCGCGCGCTCGACGGCGGCCTTCGCTGTCCTCGCAGCGAGCGGGAACCGGGTGTGGTCCGCCCTCAGCTGGTCGACCATCGCCGCCCGCCAGCGCATGACGACCGGGGGGAACTCGCGCGGCCGGTGATAGAAGTCCCGCCGCTCGCGCTCGTCCGCCGGCCAGCCGCTGGATGCGCTCCGGCGCGAGACCTCGGAGGGCGAGATCTCCGCGGGCGGAGCGGCGGCGGGAAGCGCGGCCGGCGGCGCGTCGGGCAACGTGGCCACCGCCGGCATCGAGGGCCCGGCGCGATCACCTGCCGCCATCTCCTCCAGCTTCCACGCGAGCGCCTGGATGGGCTTGTGCCGACCGTTCTCCCAGCCGTTGACCGTCGCGAAGGAAACCCCGAGCTGGCGCGCGAGCCCCTCCTGGGTGAGCCCCCGTACCGCCCGGATCCTTCTCACGAGCGCCGCCGTTTCCAGGCTTGTATCTGTGGTGATCTCTGCTCGGTGGTTCACGGGGGGGAACCTTTTATAGTACACGGATCAGGGATTCAAGCGTCGGGAGACTCCCGAGCCGGCGCCGGTCCAGGTGACGCACGCACCCCGGCGAGGCCTCCCGCTCCTCACCGCGCTGACCACCCCGACACCACCCGGGCCTCCCGCTCCTCACCGCGTTGACCGCACCGACCCCTGCCCGGTCTCCCGCCGCTCACCGCGTTGACCGCGCCGACCCCCACCCGGTCTCCCGATCCTCACCGCGTTGAGCACCCCGACGCCCACCAGGTCTCCCTCCCCTCAACGCGTTGACCATCCGACACCTACCAGGTCTCCCGATCCTCAACGCGTTGACGATCCGACACCTACCAGGTCTCTTTCCCGGCATTTCCCTCACCCCACGGTCCACCAAGGACGGAACAACCCTCTCCCGATCCGCCCTTCCCCGCCCTCCATGCGCCTCTCTCCCTCCAGACACCTACATCCCCGCTCCACCGCTGTCAAAATCGTCCGCCGGCCCTGAAGATTTCAAACCCCGCTTCGTCGAACACCCCCAGAAGGCCGCTCCCCCCTCGGAGCTGCCCTGTTTCCCGGGAGGTTTCATCATGTCAGCCAGTCGCCCCCGTGCCCTCTCTGCCGACACGCTCATCGCCCTGCCGCGCCTCAGCGGCATCTCCGCGGCCCGTCTCATCTCCGAGCTCCTCACCGCCGCGAAAGCCGAGAAGAAGCTCCCTCCGTTCATCGTCCCCGACCGCGACGAGCTCGCCACCACGCTCGAAGCCCTCCAGGTGGAGCTGGCCAAGCGCGTGAGCGGCGAAGGAGAGGATACCCCGCGCGTCGCCGCCGCCGACTGGATCGAGGACAATGCCTATGGCGCCCTCTTCGACTTCCTGAGCGCCTGGGCCCGGCTCCCCGCCGATCAGCACCCGGAGTCCGCCGCCGCGACCGAGGTGCTGCAATCGGTGTTCGCCGGAGGGCTCGCCTTCCTGGCCGTGCGGCCGCACAACGAGTGGCAAGAGGCCGAGATCCGTAACCGCCTCATCGCCGAGAAGGGCCACGACGCGACGATCGAGCGGCTCGGCGGAAAGGCCTTTCTCGCCCACCTCGGCGTGGCCCACAAGGCCTATGGAGAGGCCCTCGGCATCACCACCGTGAACACCGTCGTCGAGAGCCCCGCCATCCGCGTCGCGCGCGACGCCGCCGTCGACGTGATCCGCGGCTACGTGCTCCGCGTCGCCGCCCTGGTGCGCAAGAGCGATCCGCAGTCCGAGGCCCTGTCGCAAAGGCTGCTCGCGCCGATCGTCAACTGGCGCGAGAGCCCCGCGAAGCCCGGCGCAACCCCCGAGCCCGCCGCTCCCCCGCCCGCTGCTCCCGCCATCCCGTGATCCCGGAACGGGGCCGGCAAGATGCCCGATCTCGCCGACCCCGACTCCTCCGCTCCGCCCCTTCCTCCCCGCGCCCGAAGGTCCCGCGCCCCAGCGCCCACCCGCCCGGCTTGACGGCGCGGTCCAGAGTCGGATACGCCATCCGGCATGCTTATTCATCTACTTCAATCACGACGCTATTCCCGTGCGCTCGCCCTCGCGCTGATCGGCGCAATGACGACGGGCTGCTACACCACAACGCTCATCCCGCCGAACCAGGCCTCGCGCCTCGCGGTCGACGCGCTCTCCTTGCCCGGCGAGCTCCGCGCCGTGCGCAACGTCGACGGGGAGATGGTCGTCATCGGCGAGAGCTTCACCGCGCAGATCGAGGTCGTGCCCGGGCTCGCCGGCGGCTGGGCGCAGTGGAGCGAAAGGCGGGCGGTGGTCCACAGCCCGTTCACCGTCGACGTGCGCGGATCGAACCTGGTCTTTTCGCCCCCACGACAGCCCGAGGTGGAGGCGCCGCTCGACTACGTGAAGCAGATCCGCGTCAGCGAATTCTCGACGGGCAACACCGTAGGCTGCGTCCTTGGCCTCATGGCGGGCGCCGCCCTCCTCGGCGTCGGCGTGGCCGCGGCCTCGCTCGGCCGGATGCAGTGAAGAAGGGCCGTCGATGGCACCCGCGTGAAGATCCTCACCTGGCAGGGTGACGGGATCGGGGAGGTGCATCTAGCCCTTTCAAGGTCACCTCCGATCGCGCGACGTAGACCCGCCCTGCACGGAAGGAGATCCACGAGCCTTGCGTGGTTTACGCCCGGAACAGACTGCCAATTGCGCCCCCGTAAAAACCCCTCCCCTCCTCACTCTTCCTTTGCCATTCCCCCCATTCCCCCCTAAATTAAAAGTTCGGGTCCAGGAGGCGCACAAACACCTCAAGGACCCTGGCCGCAACCCCAGTCACATGGAGTCACAACGTATGTCAAAGCTACCGCTCCGCGCGCCGCGCGCCAAGTCTTCCGCATCCGATCCTTCCGATCCCACGGATCCGCCGCATTCCGAGCCCTTTCGCGCGCTCGTGGCCCTGGGCTTCACGGTCCCGGTCCGCCTCCCGACGCCCGAGACCCCGGTCCAGGACCTCCTGCTCTACGCGCTCACGTACCGCTCCGGCCCCCGCCCCGATCTCGACATGGTCCTGGTCGTCGCCGCCGAGCTGGAAGCGCTCAGCATGTACATCGAGGGTCCACTCCACGTCACGCTCAGCACGGCGTCCCGGCGCCTCCGGGTCGCGGTCGATCTCGCGCAGCGCCTCGCCTCGGCCGCGCTCCCGCAGGAGGTGGCATGAGCGCCTTCGCGGCCTCCTCGTGGGCGGCAGTCGCGGCGGTGGCCCATCAGCTCGAGCGCGAGGCCGCGGGCCTCGATCCGCCCATCGCCTGCGCGCTCCGGGCCCTCGCCCGTCGCTTGCACGCGGCGCGCTTGCTCGCGCGCCACCTCTTCACAGCGGCCGATTCGCCCCGATCCGGCCCGCTCCCCTCACCCGCTCAGGGCGACGACGCGTGCGGCTGAAGCTCCGTTGAGCGGTGCTTCCGCCCACGGACCCAGAGCATGTCCATCGCCATCAACCCCACCCCGACCACAATGGCAATATCCGCCACGTTGAACGTGGGCCAGTGGTGCTCGCGCCCCCCGCTCTTGACGTAGATATCCATGAAATCCACCACCCAGCCGTAGCGGATCCGATCGACGAGGTTGCCCATCGCCCCGCCCAGGGCGAGCGGCAGCCCCCATTTCATCGCGCGCTGATCCCGGCCAATCCGCCGGTAAATCGAGACGATGAAGACGATCGCCGAGGCCGAGACGACCAGGAAGAACGGCCGCCGCAGGTTGTCGGGCAACCCGCGGAGAAAGCTCCAGGCGCCGCCGGGGTTCTGCGCGAAAATGAAATCGGCGTGGTCTTTCCAGACCTCGAAGCGGCGCAGCACGTGGGTCTTCGAATCGATGCTGCTGAGGTTCGCCTTCGCGAAGTGCTTCGAGACCAGATCGGCCGCGAGCGAGACCACCGTCACCACCACCAGGAAGGTGATCGACGCCGGCCGGAAGGGCTCGCCCGGCTCGTGCTCGTGATCGGGGATCGGCGTCATGGTCGGCGGCAGAGGCCGCGCGGGATCTGCCGCAGAAGCAAGGGTCGACGTCGCGCTCTGGCCCACCAGCGCGCTCGGCGTCGCAGGCACCGTCGAGATCCCCGAGGGCGGAGCCGCCTCGCTCCCCTGGCTCGCGAGCGTGGCCTCGAGGCCGATCGGCGCTGGATCCACCGGGGAATTACCCGACGCAGCCACATCGAGATCCAGATCGCCCGTGGTCGCGGGCGGGGTGGGCTGCGCTTCGCTCTCCATCGAAAGCTCCTTCTACGCGATACGGCGCGGGCACGCAAAGCTGGCAGAGCACTCGCCATCCGTTTAGTATCCCGCGCATGCCGCTTCCTCCCTGGGCTGGGCGTACGGGCCTCGAGCCGGTCGTCGACTCCTGGCTCGCCTCGGGCTACGTCCGCCCCTGCCTCGCCGCCGATCGCGCCCTGCCCGAGACCGAGGGCCGCTATGCGCCGTTCCCGCCCGGCCTCCCCCCGGCCCTCGTCAAGGCGCTCCGCAGCCGCGGCATCGAGCAGCTCTACGAGCACCAGGCCCTGGCCTTCGAGGCCGCCCGAGCGGGCAAGCACGTCGTCGTCGCCACCCCGACCGCCAGCGGCAAGAGCCTTTGCTTCCATTTACCGGTGCTCGAAGCCCTCTCGCGCGAGCCCGACGCCAGCGCGATCTACCTCTATCCCACCAAGGCCCTCTCCCGCGATCAAGAGGCCGGCCTGCGCACGCTGATCGGCGAAGCCGGGCTATCGCTGCCCGCGGTCGTCTACGACGGCGACACCCCCGGCGACGCGCGCCGCGCCGCCCGCGAGCGCAGCCCGATCGTGATGACCAACCCCGACATGCTCCACGCCGGGATCCTCCCTCATCACGCCCACTGGGCCCGCACCCTCCAGAAGCTTCGTTACGTGGTCCTCGACGAGCTCCACACCTACCGTGGAGTCTTTGGCTCCCACGTCGCCCACGTGCTCGCCCGCCTCCAGCGCGCCGCGCGGTTTCACGGGGCGGATCCCATCTTTCTCTGCGCCACCGCCACCATCGGCAACCCACGCGAGCACACCGCGCGCCTCCTCGGCGTCGCCGAGGACAGGATAGCGCTCATCGACGAGTCGGGCGCTCCGCGCGGGAGCCGGCGGCTCCTGGTCTACAACCCTCCTGTCGTCAACGCCGAGCTCGGGATCCGCGCCAGCACGCTCAAGAGCGCGGTCCGCCTCGCGGCCGATCTGGTCCGCGCCAAGGTCCCCACCATCGTCTTCGGGCAGTCGCGCAGCTCGGTGGAGATCATGCTCAAGTACCTCCGCGACAAGCTCGCGGAAGACCACGTCAATCCCGACGCGATCATGGCCTATCGCGGCGGCTACCTCCCCGAGACGCGCCGCAAGGTGGAGCGGGGTCTACGCAACGGCGAGATCCTCTGCGTCGTGGCCACCAACGCCCTCGAGCTCGGCATCGACATCGGCGAGCTCGACGCGGTGATCTGCGCCGGCTACCCGGGCTCGGTGGCCGGCGCCTGGCAGCGCTTCGGCCGCGCCGGGCGCCGCGGATCGTCGAGCGTCGCGGTGATGGTGGCGTCGAGCTCATCGCTCGATCAATACCTGGCCAGAAACCCGGACTACCTGTTCGACACCGCGGTCGAGTCGGCCCGCATCGATCCTCACAACACCGAGATCCTGGTCCAGCACCTGAAATGCGCGGCGTTCGAGCTGCCGTTTCTCACCGGCGAGGCCTACGCCGGGATGGCGGCGCCCGACACCGACGCGGCTCTCCGCTTCCTGGCCGATCATGGCGTGGTCCACGCCTCGGGCGACCGCTATCACTGGGCGACCGACGCTTACCCGGCCAACCACGTGAGCCTGCGCAGCGTGGGCTGGGACAACTTCGTGATCATCGACAGGGCCACCGGAAAGGCCCTGGCCGAGCTCGACTGGCGCGCGACGCCGACCATGCTCCACGAGCAGGCCATCTATCAGCACGACGGGGAGCAATACCAGGTAGAGCGCCTCGACTACGAGAACCACAAGGCCTTCGTCACCAAGGTGGTCCCCGACTACTTCACGACGGCGATGACCCACCGCAAGGTCTCGGTCATGGAAGAAGAAGCCAGGAGCCCGCTCGGCCGCGCCACGGTGGCCTGGGGCGAGGTCAGCGTGGTCGAGAAGGTCACCGGCTACAAGAAGATCAAGTTCTACACCCACGAGAACGCCGGCTACGGCGAGGTGCGTTTGCCCGACATCCAGATGCACACCACGAGCTTCTGGCTGACCATTCCAGAGGCCCTGTGCGAAGAGGTGGAGATCCCCGGCGCCCCGGGAACGGGCGTGGCCGGCCGCGCCGCCGCGATCGAGGGACTACGCGGGATCGCCGTCGCGCTCGAGACCGTGGCGACCCTCGCCCTGATGTGCGATCCCCGCGATCTCGGCCAGACCATCGGCGATCAGAGCGAGGGAGACGGCCCCGCCACCGGCGGCCACGTCCCCGACGAGGGCTTCGATCCCACGATATTCCTCTTCGACAACGTCCCCGGCGGCGTGGGCCTGGCCGAGCGCATCCACGAGCAGGCCGCCGAGCTCGTCTCTGCCGCCCGCCTGCTGGTCATGGGCTGTCCATGCCCCGAAGGCTGCCCGATGTGCGTGGGAGCCACCGAGATGGGCGGAGTCCGCAAGCGCGCCACGCTCACGCTCTTGAAGATGATCCTCCACGCCGCCTCGTGAGCTCACGGCGCGGCGTGGATCGCAGACTCGATATCTGATCAGGGCCCCGGGGGAAGCTCTTTCCAGCGCTTGAGCAGGGTGCGCAGGGCCTCGGGCGGGTTTTGCGCGGTCGTGGCGCCGGACTGGTCCTGGGTGTTCAGGCCGTGGCAGACAGCGCAGGTCCGGATCTCGCCGGGGGCGAAGCTGAGCCAGTTGCGCTCGCGGACCACGGCCGCTCCGTCGGGCGCGGTGAGCTGCCAGGTGAGCGCGCGGCGCGAGGGGACGAAGGCCGCCATCGAGCCGTCGAGGCCGAGGGCGACGCTGCTCCCGGGCTGGCCGCCGAGCAGCGGGCCCAGGCTCTTGCCGTCGTGGAGCGGAGTCGCGAGCACGCGGCGGCCGGGGCGAGAGCCATAGCCGCGGGTCTGATCGGCCTGGAAGATTTGCAGGTACGCGACGTCGTAGACCTTGCCCGGCTTGCCCACGGTCTTGGCGCCGCCGGGCACGCTCAGGTTGTACGGCTGCTGGAGATCCGACCGATCGCGCGAGGTGACGTTGCGACTCACGATCAGCGAGAGGTTCCTGTCCGTCAGCCATTTACGGAGCGTGGGCTCGTCGACGCTCTCGTCGCTCAGGATCTTGGCCTCGGGGCTCTCGAGCGGCTCGAAGCGGCGGATCGGCCGGGCCCGGGGGCGCACCTCGACCGGCTCGATCTCCCACAGCGGCCCGTCGTACGTGACCAGGACGTCGGGAGACCAGTAGGTGATCGACTTCTGGATCCCGCCCGTGAGCGGCGCGTCGGCCACCAGGTACTCGCCATCCGATTTCGTGGTCTTCAGGCGAAATGCGTAGCGCACCGCGGGGTGATCGGGCGTCCCGTCGTCCCTGTCCTTGCGCGTCTCGTCGGTGTGGGCCACGACGAGCGTGCCATTGGAGAGCGGCAGCGGGTTCCGGAAATGGCCCGTGTGCGCGGGATCCGCGGGCGCGTCGTCCTCGTTGTAGACGCGATCGACCGGCGACGTCACCGGGGTGACCACCATCTCGTCGCCGTTGAGCGTCGGTGCCCCGGTGAACTTGAGGATGCCTCCGGCGCAGTCGGTGTCGAACTCCTGGGAGTTGGTCGCGTAGTAGGTACCCGGGTTCGCGGCGTCCTCGACGATCTGGAAGAAGCCTCCCGCCGAGGCCACGTAGAAGCTGTTGGCGTGGTTCGCCGGCGGCGTCGCGTACGAGTAGGTGAGGCTGGGATCGCCGGGGAAGCTCGCCTCGGTGTAGGTCCCGCCGAACTCGTGGCGGCCCACGTGATTGACAGTCTCCTCGCCGGTTCCATCCTCGTTGATCTGCCACGGGAAGAACTGGTTGAAGCCGTGCGGCGAGACCGCGGTCGCGCCGCTGCCCAGCGACGGATCGCGCTTGTCGCGCGGCTCGGGGAAGACCTCGGCGGCCGGGACCTGCTTGGCGATCGCCGTCTCGTCGGCGTAGTTGAAGGACTTGTTGCCCCCCTTGTCGAAGCGGTCGGCGTCGGCCTGCTGATCGCGCTGGAGGTGATCCCACTTGGTGAAGATCACCCGACCGAAGCTGTCGATCGACGGAGAGAACAGGCCAGAGGCGGTGTGATTGAGGAGAAACAGGCTCCCCGAGACGGGATCGAGGCTCCAGAGGCCGGTGACGGTCGGCGTGCTCTCGTACTCGTCGAGCTGGGGATAGAGCTGCGGCGAGCCGTCGCGCGAGCGATCCGACGTGAAGAGGATCCGGTCGTCGGTGCCATAGAGCGGAGCGACGTTGTTGAACTCGGCCGGCTGGTTGATGACCCGGGTGATCGTCGCCGTCGCCCCTTGCTCCAGGCCCTCGATCTCGAAGAGCTGCCAGCGATACGAGGTGCTCTGCTCGTACTGCTTCACGGGCGCGCCCACGACCATGCTGAACACGGCCCTGGTGCCGCTCCAGTGCACCGAGGGATCGCGCACGGCGATGGCGTTCTCGCCCTGCTGGCCCTCCATGCCGAAGCCCGCCTCTTTGGTGAGGTTCCGCAGCGATCCATCGGTGTAGCGGATGTAGAGATCGCCGCCGCGGGGCGCGGGGACGACGCCCGGGAGGTGGTTGGCGAAAGGCGAAGACAGGGAGTCGAAGTGCGAGACCGGTACCTGGGTGACGAAGAGGATCGGATAATCGCCGGCGTGAACCTGGGTCGGATCGGTCTCGCCACCGCCACCGCCGCCGCCGTTGCAGGCAGCCAGGGTGGACACCGCGAGAAAGAGCAGCCCGGTGAGGAGGCGAGGAGAAGGCACGCGCATGTGGGCTCGTTTGCAAAGAGCGCGGGACTTGCCGTGGCGTTCCCTCGCGCTGGTCGGGTGAGACCGCTTGAAACCCTGAGAGAAGAAAATTACGTCTGAAATCGCGGGGTTCGAGCGGCTGCGAGGCTGGAAGCTGCCTCAGGTGGCCAGAGAAAGCAAGCGAGGAATAACAAATTATTGACGTGGATTTCGGCTCAAGGTCCCACAGCAGGCGCCGTATGGAGCCATTCCAGCGAGCCTCTCTGGATCTCTACAGCATCACCGTCGAGATCGATCGGTAACGGGGCGCGGACCAGGCTTTCGAGCGCCGCGCGAGCGTAGTAGCGGGCCAGTGGGTACTCGCTCGACAGCAGCGGAACCAGGAGCCCCGCCTGGCTGCGCGCGCCGCGCTCGCCCAGCACCGCCGCCGCCGTCATCTGCTCGTGGGGCTTGCCGCGGGCGAGCGTGGTCACGATAGAGCTCTGCGCGAGATCGCCGTGAAGGGCCGTGAGCGCCGCGCGATCGTAGGACTTGCTCCACCAGCTCTCCATCCTCGCGACCAGCTCGCCGGCCGATTTATCGGCGTGGCAGAGCGCGCACTCGAGCGGGCGATCCTTCTCGACGCGCTCGCGATCGGTGGGCGATCCGATGCGGTGATAGCGCGTGAGTCGGTACCCGAGCCCGGTGTTCTTCCGTGGCATGTGGCAGCTCAGGCAGGCGCTCCCCTGCCCCTCCGGCGCGTGGTGGGTGTGCGCGGCGAGGGCCGCTGTCCCCTGGTATTTCGCGTGGCAGCCAAGGCAGATCGGGTTGCCGGCGACCGTGCCCATCCGATCGAGCTTTTCCCGCGAGTCCTCCCCGTGCGGATCGTGGCAAGCCGTGCAGGCGAGCTGCCCCGCGCAGCCGCCCAGCAGCAGATCGCGCGCCTCACCGGAGTTGATGGTGCTGCCCCCCGCGCTGCCGCCGTTACGGAGGCCCCCTTCCCAGGTGTACGGGTAGCGCGAGAACAGCACCGTATGGCAGCGAGCGCAGGTGTGGTTCACGGCCTCGGCCCGCGTCGGCGCCGCGCCGCTCGGCGTGGTGAGCCGCACCAGCGAGCCCTGGACCACGAGGCTCGGCCGCTTGCGGGGATCGACGACGTGCTCGCGGCTCCCGTTGTGGCACGCCTCGCAGCCGATCCCGACCTCGACCAGGTGGGACTCGTCGAACCGGCCGCTGGTGACCTTCACCGCCTCGCCCAGCAGCTCTTCCACGGCCCCGCCGTCGGCCTTCGCGGGCTTCTTCTGGAGATAGGCAATCTCCTCGGACAGGGCCTTTCCGAGCGCCAGGGGATCGCCGGGGCGGAGCTTCCACTGCCGATCTTCGGGGAGGATCCGATCGCTGATCGAGCCCTGGTAGGCGCCCTTCGGGCTGATCTGGAGATCGTCGTAGACCGTGGAGAGGTACGGCGTGGTGTTGTGGCAGAAGATGCAGGTCTGTCGCCACGGGGCGCCGCCCTTCTCGATGTACGGGCGCTCCTTGACCATCACCGAGTAGCCCTTGT